>NZ_WQQE01000068.1:0-289 GCF_018785655.1 Blautia sp. MCC269
CGCCCGCAGAAAAAGCCTATGCGTGGACGATAGCACAGGTCAAGAGCATTTTGAAAGAGGAAACCTACATCGGTCACAGCGTTCACAACAAGCAGAGCAACATTTCATTCAAGAACAAGAAAAAGGTGCGGAAGCCGCAGGAAGAATGGTATCGTGTGGAAAATACCCACGAAGCCATCATTTCCGAAGAAGTGTTCCAAAAAGTTCAAGAGCTGATTGCAAGCAGACGCAGGAAACGCAGAAACGGTACGACACAGATTTTCGCAGGATTGATAAAATGTGCAGACTG
>NZ_WQQE01000069.1:0-1863 GCF_018785655.1 Blautia sp. MCC269
TGAGTTTGCGCGCCATGGGCGCGCTCTAACGGGTGTAAGTCCCGAACATGCCCAGATAGTGGGAAGTGTATAGCTGAACAGCAAGGGTGTCTATCGTGAGGTAGAATCTGAAGGAAGCTGTAAGCAAATCTCTGGTCCGACGAACAGAAATCACATATAAGGCTAGGCTACGAGAGATAAGTTGGCTCAAAGCAACGAAATCTAATAACTATCACCTTTGTAGTAGCAGAGTAAATGTGGCGGATATATGGAGAGAAAGAGCGTGCACCTTAAGCGTGGAGGTCTCACAGAGGTTCCATTAGCCTAGTAACAACGAACTGTGAGAAGTCAGCCGAGCCCATAGTAGTGAAGAAGTCTCTGTAATGGAGATGGAGCAAAGGGGCGAACAATCAATAAGTTTGAGTATGTCTTGTATTGCAGAAATGGCAACATCTGCCGTAACCAATCGGGAAAAGGGTGGTCAAATCAAGCGAGACGGAAAGGAAAGAACGCATGGACACAAGTAGTCTAATGGAACAGATATTATCCAGCGATAACCTCAACAGAGCATATCTGCAAGTCGTACGAAATAAAGGTGCAGAGGGAGTGGACGAAATGAAGTACACAGAACTCAAAGAATACCTTGCAAAGAACGGCGAAATCATCAAGGAACAGTTGAGGACGAGAAAATATAAACCTCAGCCAGTACGAAGAGTGGAGATACCAAAGCCTGATGGCGGTGTCAGAAACCTGGGAGTACCAACAGTAACAGACAGATTCATACAACAAGCCATTGCACAGGTTTTAACACCAATCTATGAGGAACAGTTCCATGATCATAGTTATGGATTCAGACCGAATAGATGTGCACAACAAGCAATTTTAACAGCACTCGACATGATGAATGAGGGAAATGACTGGATTGTAGACATTGACTTGGAAAAGTTCTTTGACACAGTAAATCATGACAAGCTTATGACTATCATAGGCAGAACTATTAAAGATGGAGATGTTATCTCTATCGTTAGAAAGTACCTTGTCAGCGGAATCATGATTGATGATGAATATGAGGACTCCATTGTGGGGACACCACAAGGGGGGAATCTCTCACCATTATTGGCAAACATCATGCTGAATGAACTTGATAAGGAAATGGAAAAGCGAGGGCTTAACTTTGTACGATATGCGGATGACTGTATTATAATGGTCGGAAGTGAAATGTCTGCCAACAGAGTCATGAGAAATATTTCACGATTCATTGAAGAGAAGCTAGGACTCAAAGTCAACATGACCAAGAGTAAGGTAGATAAACCACAAGGACTTAAGTACCTTGGATTTGGTTTCTACTTTGATTCAAGAGCGTATCAGTTTAAGGCAAAACCACATGCAAAATCAGTAGCAAAGTTCAAGAAAAGAATGAAAGAACTCACTTGTCGTAGTTGGGGCGTTAGCAACAGCTGTAAAGTTGAGAAACTCAATCAACTCATAAGAGGTTGGATTAACTATTTCAAGATAGGGAGTATGAAAAGGCTCTGTAAGGAACTAGATTCAAGAATTCGCTATAGGTTGCGTATGTGTATCTGGAAGCAGTGGAAAACTCCGCAGAATCGTATAAAGAATTTGATGAAGCTTGGAGTTGATAAGGATACAGCTTGGATTACGGCATACACAGGTAGTCGAATCGCTTATGTGTGTCAGCGAAGAGTTATGAATTTTGCAATAAACAAAGAAAGACTAACCAAGTTTGGATTAGTCTCTATGTTAGATTACTACACCGAAAGGTGTGTTACTTGTTAAGTTGGTTGAACCGCCGTGTACGGAACCGTACGCACGGTGGTGTGAGAGGTCGGGAAAATTTATTTAATTTTCCCTCCTACTCGATTG
>NZ_WQQE01000070.1:0-404 GCF_018785655.1 Blautia sp. MCC269
ATGCCTGCCTGGAACTTTTATAGATAGTAAAGTTCCAAACAGACATTGCTGTTTGACCATTAGCTGTAGCTAATAGAATTAAATACTGTTTCAGCTAATTCATGTTTGCAGGTTTGGGAGAGATTGTTTCTTTTCCCGCCTTTTCTCTGATTTACATCCCCGAATAAGGGGTGACAACGGAGCGGAACCCAAATGTTAGCTGGACTTCTTAAAACCCATGTTTGCAAACCGGTAATTTTGATTAGCTGTCAGCTAACAAAAATCGGATTGCGTTAGCTGGAAATTGATCATTTTGAATGGAATTTTGTGTCACGAACGTGATTTGAAAATAACAAAAGCGTTCGTTGTCAGCTAATCCAGCTAACATTTTCGAACGCTTTGAAGCCCGTCGCCAAGAGGATTTG
>NZ_WQQE01000071.1:0-1839 GCF_018785655.1 Blautia sp. MCC269
AAAGGATATGCGGCAGTAGATTGTGATAATCAGATTGATATGGTCAATCGTGAAAAAGTAGAAGATTTTTGCAAAACAGCGGAGAAAGAAGAACAGGCAGCAGTAGATATTGTACAACCGAACAGAGATTCGCTACAATATTAATATTTCTGGTGATAAGGAGATGGGAAGATGAGACAATGTATGGATGCAGATAATCTGCACCGAAGACTGAAGAAAATAATCGGACAGGTTCAGGCAATCAGATGTACTGGTATCACTGGTATTGATTGCATCAGTCTGTATTGGTGAAAATTTTGCAGCAGGCGAGGTCTTTCTGGTTCAATATTCCATTAAAGTGGCTTAAGAAGGTTATGGTTGTAATGGCAGCCGCCAGGATATCACTGACTGGTTCTGCAAGGAAAACTGCAAATACCTTATCAGATAAAAAGAGCGGCAGGATAAAGATCAGAGGGATCAGCAGGATCAGTTTTCGCAGGCATGCAAGAAGCAGACTGATTTTTGCCTGTCCGAGTGCCATAAAACTCTGCTGGCAGCTTATACTCCCGGAAAGCAGGAGACAGCAAGAGAAGATTTCAATAACAGCAGAAATTATGTATAATTATGTTGTAGGTACAAAAATAGTGTGACAGCGAGGTAGAGAAAATGGAAGAGCAGATAAAAAAGATTTATGAAAAGCAGAAAAATGGACGCATCAGGATGATACGGAATGTGCTGTTGATTTATGCAGCATTGATCTGTGTGGTGAGTATTTTCAAAGGAAATCCGTTCCCGCATCAGGAGACAGTACTCTTTTTCGATGTAAAGCAGCCGGGCTGGGTCACGACAGATCCCTGGCTTCTGTGGATTTGCGTGGTGGTTGATCTGATTGCAGGTATATTCATTTTAATCAGGGACATTCTCAGAGATTTTTCAAAAATTGACAGGATTCTGTCACAGCAATGTGATGCAGAAAAATATTCAGAAATGCTGGAAGAGTTGATAAGGTACGGAAAGAGCTTGGATTATCATGGATTTCAAAAAAGTGTCATGCTGATAGCTGAGTCTAAATATGTAGTTGCACTGATCATAAATGGGCAGTTGCAGAAGGCAGAAGAGTATATAAAGAATGAATGGGAAGGAAAAAGAGAGGGACGTTCCTGGCAGCAGGTCATGACGAATCTCGAACTGTCGAAGAAATATCAGGAGAAAGATGCGGCAGGTTATTCGGCTACATTAGAAAAAGCAGGGAAAGTATTTCAAAAGAATCCACTGTTTATGGCAAAAAATTTGATGCTGAAAGGTGAAGATGAGGCAGCAGTAAGATTACTGGAAAATGATACGGAAAAGCTGCCTTATTATGAGGTTACACGCAGATTCCTGCTGGGAGTATGTTACTACCGAATCGGAAAAGAAGAGCAGGGAAAAGAATGTATGGAATATGTAATTGGGCATGGAAATACGTTGAAGTGCAAAGAAGAAGCGGAAAAATATGTAACAGTGTAAGTAAGGATGTTCTTTAAAATGACAGGGTAACAAAAATGGAGAAGATATAGAGGATGGTAATAAAATAGGATATATCGCACATAAAGATGGTGAATCTGGAGTATACAATTCCTGAAAATAGACTTGGCTTTTAAATATTACAAGCGTAAGATTTAAGGAACAAAAAAATTAGAAGAAAGGAATCGGTGGAAGTGGTTATGTTGTTAAAAAAGATGCAACAGTATTGGATGAGTATTTTGAAGGATAAAAAAATTTTTATGGGAAATTATTACATATGTAAGATATTTGCGATGATATTGATAGTTCTTATTGTTTTTACAGGGTGCGGACAAAATCGAATTACGGAAAAAGAAG
>NZ_WQQE01000072.1:0-814 GCF_018785655.1 Blautia sp. MCC269
TTGTGTGACAGTAAAAATAAACCCCCTGCTATGCAGGGGGAGGGAAGATCTTTAGATATAAGTAATCTCCTGTGTTAAAATAAATGTAGGTCTGCAAACCACAAATATTAAATCACAGGAGGTTCATAAAATGAACGTAAATAGTTTAGCTCATACTAAATGGGAATGCAAGTATCATATTGTTTTTGCACCAAAATATAGAAGACAGGTAATCTATAAAGATATAAAAGCAGATGTAGGACAAATATTAGGATCATTATGCAGAAGAAAAGGAATAGAAATAATAGAAGCAGAGTGTTGTCCGGATCATATACATATGCTAGTAAGAATACCACCTAAATATTCGGTATCAGAAATAGTAGGATATTTAAAAGGAAAAAGCTCACTAATGATATTTGAAAAACATGCAAATTTGAAATACAAATATGGAAATAGACATTTCTGGTGTAGAGGATATTATGTAGATACAGTAGGAAAAAATACAGCTGCAATAAAAGAGTATATTCAGAATCAATTAAAAGAAGATTTAGAATATGACCAGATGTCATTAGTAGAGTATATCGACCCGTTTACGGGTGAGCCGGTGAAGAAAAACAAGAAATAAACTGCTTGGAGCAGTAGTAGGAAATCAAAGCAAACCAGCAAGCCCCTTTTGGGGCAGCGCCGGAATAAGGAAGCACTGGAATAGCCCCTGGAAGGGGCTGCTGTAAATGTGGTGCAGTTGGCAGACTGTCAGTGCGCCTTCCGGGCGCAAGCAGGGAATAGTCCCTTATAGGGACAGAGCAAGCCACCCGCTAAGCGGGTGGTCTTGACT
>NZ_WQQE01000073.1:0-287 GCF_018785655.1 Blautia sp. MCC269
AAAACCATAGCTGACATTGTATCAGAAGCCAGTAGCATTGCCTGTTGGGTGTATGTGCAGAAATATGTGAAACAGAAAACTCTTGACGAAATGCTACAAGAATTGCCAGGAGCAGGCCAGTTTATCATTGTCATGGATACCTGGTTCGAAAGACTGATGGCGGAATAATGGATGCTATGATAGAATAAAGAAAACGATTTGAAGTGCAAATCGTTAAGGAAAGAATCGAAGGTGGTGCAAACGAAAAAGCAGTATGGAGACTTTTCATTAACTGCCCTTTCGTTTGC
>NZ_WQQE01000074.1:0-79797 GCF_018785655.1 Blautia sp. MCC269
ATGGTACTACCGCTTCTATGTAGAGGACGCAAGCGGCAATCTTGTTCAGAAAGAATGCGTTGGAACAGAAAGCAAAAGTGGAACTGAAAAGCTGCTCCGTCAGGCAATGGATGATTATGAGAAAAAGAAATTTGTTGCCAAAGCGGAAAATCTCACAGTCGGACAACTTCTGGATGTGTGGGCAGAGGAGGAATTAAAAACAGGTACGCTCAGCAATGGTACGGTGGAGAATTACCTCGGAACAATCCGAAATATTAAGAAACACCCATTGGCAGAACGGAAACTGAAAAATGTAACCTCTGAACATTTGCAATCCTTCTTCGATTTGCTTTCCTTCGGGGGAGTTCATCCCGATGGAAAAGAGAGAAAGGGGTATAGCAAAGATTACATCCATTCTTTTTCCGCAGTCATGCAGCAGTCCTTCCGTTTTGCAGTATTTCCAAAGCAGTATATTACGTTCAATCCCATGCAGTATATTAAACTGCGGTATCAGACGGACGAAGTTGATTTGTTTTCGGATGAGGACATGGACGGAAATATCCAACCAATTTCACGAGAAGATTATGAAAGACTGCTTGCGTATCTTCAAAAAAAGAACCCAGCCGCAATACTTCCAATCCAGATAGCCTATTATGCCGGACTCCGTATTGGAGAAGCCTGCGGTTTGGCATGGCAGGACGTAAATCTGGAAGAACAATGCCTTACCATAAGACGCAGCATCCGATATGATGGTTCAAAGCGCAAATATATCATCGGACCAACCAAGCGGAAAAAAGTGAGGATTGTTGATTTTGGAGATACGCTGGTAGAGATTTTCCGTAATACCCGGAAAGAGCAGTTAAAAAATCGAATGCAGTACGGAGAACTTTATCACACGAACTACTACAAAGAGGTCAAAGAGAAAAACAGAGTGTACTACGAATATTATTGCTTAGACAGAACAGAGGAAGTCCCGGCAGATTATAAAGAAATTTCTTTCGTCTGTTTAAGACCGGATGGTTGTCTGGAACTTCCAACTACTTTGGGAACTGTTTGCAGAAAGGTGGCAAAAACATTAGAGGGATTTGAAGGCTTTCATTTCCACCAGTTACGTCACACCTATACAAGCAACCTTTTAGCAAATGGAGCAGCCCCAAAAGATGTGCAGGAATTGTTAGGACACTCAGATGTCAGTACCACAATGAATGTCTATGCTCACTCCACAAGAGATGCTAAACGAAAATCGGTTAGGCTTCTTGATAAAGTGGTAGGCAATGATTAAAGAAATTCCCTTATTTCCCTTGTAATTATCTCATAAGGGCAAAAATAAGGGAAACTACATATCATTTCACTAATGGACAGGCGGGAAAGCCTATAAAATGGGGAAAGTTAGAGAGATAATTATATAAATTCCAGTTTGTATAATTGGGAAACGGAAAGTTCTGTGTAAGGCTGCTGACAGAGAGCTGAATGTTTTCGGGGTTCGTATATTGTTAAGAAGAGGGAAGTGTGATATGCTTATCAAAACAGGGGGCGATGTGATCAATGAAATATAATCTTCCGGAAAGAGTGTTGAGAGAGGTCTGTTCATTTGCCCGGCAACATTCGGTTGAAAGAGTTATTCTTTTCGGGTCCCGTGCAAGAGGAGATCATACAGAGAGAAGCGATATCGATATTGCCGTATATGGCGGGGACTTTGATTCTTTCTACTGGGATATAAAAGAAAAGGTACATTCGCTTCTGATGTTTGATGTTGTGGAAGCAGATGGACATATTTCTGAAGAACTGAAGAACGAAATTAAAAAGGATGGGATCGTGATTTATGAAAAAGCTTGATAATTTTTCGAATTGCCTTACCGTACTGAAGAATGCTGATTTTAAACTGGCAGATAGTAATGAGATATACAGGACCGGCGTCATCGGACAGTTTAATCTTACCTTTGAACTTGCCTGGAAGGCACTGCAGGAAGTTCTGAAGCTGCATGGTGCAGCAGGCGCAGAGACAGGCTCACCCCGGGAGATCCTGCAGCTGGGATATAAACTGGGATTTGTAAGTGATGCGTCAGTGTGGCTGCTTATGCTGAAGAAGCGGAACACATCAGTCCACATATACAATGAAGAAGAAATCGACGAAATGATCCTTCTGATCCGGGACAGTTTCATTCCGGCTTTTGGGGAACTGGAAAAGACCCTGCAGGAAAAACTTCAGGAAGCGGAAGAGGAATGGAAACAGGAAGAAAAGAAATAATACTTGCAATTAACAGATATTGGTGTTACAATGAACAAAACTAAGAACTTGTTGGCATAGGAGTGGGCGAGAGCCCGCTCCTATTTGCTGAGAAGGAATTTGTTCAGAAACAGGCAGAAATAAGAAAGGCAGGTGGGAAGCATGAGCAGACGGGAAGAATATGAACAGAAAGCAGAGGCGATCCTTACACCGATCGTAGAGTCCAAGGGCTTTGAACTGGTAGATGTGGAGTATGTCAAGGAAGCTGGAACCTGGTATCTCAGAGGTTATATCGACAAGCCGGGCGGAATCACAGTCAATGACTGCGAGGACGTAAGCCGTGCATTCAGCGATATCTTGGATGAGCAGGATTTCATCGAAGACAGCTACATTATGGAGATCAGTTCTCCGGGACTTGACCGGCCTCTTAAGAAAGAGAAAGACTTTAAGAGAAGCCTTGGCAAGCTGGTGGAGATCCGTACCTACCGGCCGATCGAGAAGCAGAAAGAATTCTGCGGTATTTTAAATGCATATGATAGTAACAGTGTGACAATCGATGAAGACGGCACAGAACGCACTTTTGATAAAAAAGATATCGCCCTGATTCGTCTTGCGATCGAATTCTAAAAGAGAATCGAATCTGTAAAAATTCAGGAGGAAAAAAAGGAAAATGAGCAGAGATTTAAGAGACGCGCTGGACGTTCTCGAAAAAGAGAAAAACATCAGTAAGGATACACTGCTGGAGGCAATTGAGCAGTCACTGATCCAGGCATGTAAGAATCATTTCGGAAAGGCAGATAACGTTCACGTTATGATCGATCCGGAGACCTGTGATTTCAGTGTTTACGCTGACAGAACTGTTGTAGAGCATGTGGAGGACCCGGCCCTTGAGATTTCTCTGGTGGATGCACAGAAAACAAACACCAACGCAGAGATCGGTGATGTTATGAAAGTTGAGATCCAGTCCAAGGAATTCGGACGTATCGCAACCCAGAACGCAAAGAACGTCATTCTTCAGAAAATCCGTGAGGAAGAGCGTAAAGTTCTCTACGATCAGTACTACGGAATCGAAAAAGAAGTGGTAACCGGTATTGTTCAGAGAGTAATGGGCAAGAATGTCAGCATCAACCTCGGTAAGGCAGACGCAGTCCTTACAGAGAACGAGCAGGTAAAAGGCGAGACATTCCAGCCAACTGAGCGAGTAAAGGTTTACATCCTTGAGGTAAAGGATACACCGAAGGGACCACGTATCCTTGTTTCCAGAACACATCCTGGCCTTGTAAAGAGACTTTTCGAGTCCGAGGTTGCAGAGGTAAGAGATGGTACCGTTGAGATCAAGAGCATTGCCCGTGAGGCAGGTTCCCGTACCAAGATCGCTGTATGGAGTAACGATCCGGATGTAGATGCTGTGGGAGCATGTGTCGGTATGAACGGCGCACGTGTAGGTGCGGTTGTCAACGAACTTCACGGTGAGAAGATCGATATCATCAACTGGGATGAGAACCCGGCAATCCTTATCGAGAACGCATTAAGCCCTGCAAAAGTTATCGCAGTTATGGCAGATCCGGATGAGAAGACTGCACTGGTTGTAGTTCCGGATTATCAGCTTTCCCTTGCCATCGGTAAAGAGGGACAGAACGCACGTCTTGCTGCAAGACTTACAGGATTCAAGATCGACATCAAGAGCGAGACACAGGCAAGAGAGTCCGGTGACTTCTACGATGATTACGATGAGGAACACGAAGAAGCAGAGGACGAAATGACAGAAGAGGCTGTTTCCGAAGAAATTCCGGAAACAGAGGAAGATACAGAAGAGACAGAAACAGAAGCTGAAGAAACAGCAGATGGAGATGCCGAAGAATAATGAAAACGAGAACCAAGATTCCCATGCGTCAGTGTACCGGCTGCAGGGAAATGAAAAGCAAAAAGGAAATGATACGAGTTCTCAAAACATCAGAGAATGAGATCATCCTGGACGCTACAGGTAAGAAAAACGGACGCGGCGCATACCTTTGTTTCTCAGAGGAATGCCTGGAAAAGGCCATCAAAAACCACGGCCTGGAGCGTTCCTTGAAAATGGCAGTTCCGGATGAAGTGTATCAGAACCTCAAGAAGGAGTTTGAGTCAATTGAAAAACAGTAAGGTTTTATCACTCATCGGACTTGCGACAAAAGCAGGAAAAACAGTGAGCGGAGAATTTTCCACAGAGAAATCCGTAAAAACAGGAAAAGGTTTCCTGGCACTGGTGGCAGATGATGCCTCCGAAAACACAAAAAAGAAATTTCGGAATATGTGTACCTATTACGAAGTTCCGTTATATTTCCTTTCAGACAAAGAGAGCCTGGGCAGAGCAATGGGCAAAGAATTCCGTGCCAGCCTTGCCGTGCAGGACGAAAATTTTGCAAAGGCGATCATGAAGGAGCTGGAAAAAGAATCCGGCAGATAACCTGCATGATACAGGCGTCTGTAAGGAGGTTTGACGATAATAATGATAAAAGATAAATTCAGCAGATCGGGAAAGGAGCAATATAGACAATTGGATACTCCAAAAACAGAAGAAAAGACAACAACGGTGAACGCAGAGGGTAACAAGTCTGAGGCACCGAAAAAGAAAAAAAATATCATCCGTGTATTCCATGCACAGAATGCCAGCGACGGCGGTAAAGGAAGAAGAAAACCGGCAGCAGGCGAGAAAAAAGGCCCGGCACGTTCCCAGAACGGCGGACAGCGTCCGGCAGGCCAGGGCACAAGAAATAATGAGTCCGGCGAGCAGAGAAACTCTCAGGGTGGAGCAAACCGTACTCAGGGCGGAAGACCGCAGGGTAACCGTCCGGAAGGAAGAAGAGACGGCAACCGTGACGGAAGAAGCTTCGAAGGAAGAAGAGACGGCGGCAACCGTTTTGGCGGCAACCGTTCCCAGAATGGTGAGGGACGTCCGGCAAGACAGGGCGAAGGAAACAGAGGACCACGTCAGAACGACGGAAGAGGCGGAAACCGTTTCGGCGGTGGAGCAAACCGTGGCCAGGGCGGTCAGGGCGGACGCTTCGAAGGCAGAGATGGCGGAAACCGTTTTGGCGGCGGAGCAAACCGTGGCCAGGGCGGCCAGGGTGGACGTTCTGAAGGCGGAAGAGGCGGAGATAACCGTTTCGGCGGTCAGAACCGCGGTGGCCAGGGCGGAGCACGTCCGGGACAGAGAAGAAGCAGTTCTTCCGATTCCGTATTTACTCCGGAGCTGACCAAGACATCCAAGGACAGCAAGCGTGAGCGTGACAGGGAGAATAAGAACAAGAAGAAAGATTTCGAGAAAGGCGGCCAGGGCGGACGCAGACCAAATCAGGGTGGACGCAGACCGAATTCCAGAATCCCGAAAGCACTTCAGAAACCGAATCCACAGCCGAAGCAGGAAGAAAAGAAACCTGAGATCAAGGAGATCACCATTCCTGAGAAGCTTACCATCCGTGAGCTTGCGGACGCTATGAAAATGCAGCCATCTGTGATCGTTAAGAAACTTTTCATGGAAGGTGTCATGGTAACCGTAAACCAGGAGATCGACTTTGACAAGGCAGAGGAGATCGCACTTGGATTTGATATCATTGCCGAGAAAGAAGAAAAAGTAGATGTAATCGCAGAACTCCTCAAAGAGGATGAAGAGGATGAGGACGATATGGTTCCAAGACCTCCGGTAGTCTGCGTCATGGGTCACGTTGACCATGGTAAAACATCTCTTCTGGATGCCATCCGTAATACAAACGTAACCAGAGGCGAGGCCGGCGGAATCACACAGCACATCGGTGCTTACGTGGTAAACATCAAAGGCCAGAAGATCACATTCCTGGATACACCGGGACATGAGGCGTTCACAGCTATGCGTATGCGTGGTGCCAACGCTACCGATATCGCAGTTCTGGTTGTTGCTGCAGATGATGGTGTCATGCCGCAGACGGTAGAGGCAATCAGCCATGCAAAAGCTGCAGGTGTTGAGATTATCGTTGCCATCAACAAAATTGATAAACCAAGCGCAAATGTAGAGCGTGTAAAACAGGAACTTTCCGAGTATGAACTGATTCCTGAGGATTGGGGCGGAAGCACCATCTTCGTTCCGGTATCCGCACATACAGGAGAGGGAATCGAGAACCTTCTTGAGATGATCCTTCTTACTGCTGAGGTTTCCGAGCTGAAAGCGAACCCGAACCGTGAGGCAAGAGGTCTTGTTATCGAGGCTCAGCTTGATAAAGGTAAAGGACCGGTTGCTACCATCCTTGTTCAGAAAGGTACTCTCCATGTAGGAGATTTCATTGCAGCAGGTGCATGCAACGGTAAAGTCCGTGCAATGATGGATGACAAGGGACGCCGTGTTAAAGAGGCAGGCCCGTCCACTCCGGTTGAGATCCTTGGTCTTGGCGACGTTCCAAATGCAGGTGAGATCCTGATGTCCTTCGAGAGCGACAAAGAAGCCAAGAACTTTGCAGGCGCATTCGTTACAGAGAACAAGAGCCGTCTTCTTGAGGAGACCAAGGGCAAACTTTCTCTGGATAACCTGTTTGATCAGATCCAGGCAAGCGACCTTAAAGAGCTTCCGATCATTGTCAAAGCCGATGTACAGGGATCTGTTGAGGCTGTAAAACAGAGCCTTACCAAACTTTCCAACGAGGAAGTTATCGTTAAGGTGATCCATGGAGGTGTAGGTGCCATCAATGAGTCTGATGTCAGCCTTGCCGCAACATCCAACGCCATCATCATCGGATTTAACGTACGTCCGGATACCACAGCAAAACAGCTTGCTGAGCAGGAGGGCGTTGACCTTCGACTTTACAAGGTTATCTACCAGGCAATCGAGGATGTGGAGGCAGCCATGAAAGGTATGCTGGATCCGGTATTCGAGGAGAAAGTTATCGGCCACGCAGAAGTACGTCAGCTGTTCAAGGCATCTGGTGTGGGAACCATCGCAGGAAGCTATGTACTGGATGGTACATTCCAGCGTAACTGCAAGGTTCGTATCACAAGAGGTGAGGACCAGATCTTTGAGGGTGAGCTTGCATCCCTGAAGAGATTTAAAGATGATGTTAAGGAAGTCCGTGCAGGATATGAGTGTGGTCTTGTATTCAACGACTTCAACGATGTTAAAGAAGAAGATAAAGTCGAAGCATATATCATGGTAGAGGTACCAAGATAGGAGTGACTTGTAATGAGAAAAAACAGCATTAAAAATACACGTGTGAATGGTGCGGTTCAAAAAGAACTCAGCACCATCATACACAGCGAGATCAAGGACCCCAGAATTCATCCGATGACTTCTGTGACAGCCGTGGAGGTGGCACCGGATCTTAAAACCTGCAAAGCCTACATCAGTGTACTTGGCGAAAAGCAGGCCAAAGATTCCACCATCCGTGGATTAAAGAACGCAGAGGGCTATATCCGGAGAGAGCTGGCCAGAAGACTGAACCTTCGCAATACGCCGGAGATCCGTTTTGTTCTGGATGAGTCCATCGAATATGGCGTAAATATGTCAAAGAAGATCAATGACGTAATGAGTGGGATGGAAACAGAGGAATAGGTGGAAAAAATGAAAAACATTTCAGAAATACTGGAAAATGTAAAAACTGTAGGCATTGGCGGCCACATCCGTCCGGATGGAGACTGTATCGGTTCCTGTATGGCTCTGTACCTTTATATCCGGGAATATTTTCCGGATATTGAGGCAGATGTCTATCTGGAACAGCCGAAGCCTATATTTGATTACATCGACAGAATGGATGAGGTTAAGACAGAAGCAGAAGAAGAGAAAGAGTATGATCTTTTTATCACCTGTGATGTCAGCGCACTGGATCGCCTTGCTGTTGCCGGAAAGTATTTTGACACGGCAAAAAAGACCGCATGCATTGACCATCATGTAAGCAATAAGGGATTTGCAAATGTCAATCATGTAAGGGGCGACGTCAGTTCCGCATGTGAAGTTCTTTACGGACTTCTGGATGCAGATAAGATCGACCGTTCCATTGCGGTTCCGATTTATACGGGAATGGCACATGACACCGGCGTGTTCCAGTATTCTTCCACAACACCGGAAACCATGAGGATCGCCGGTGAACTGATGAAAACAGGATTTGATTTCAGCAGGATCATCGATGAGTCCTTTTACCAGAAAACATACCTTCAGAATCAGGTTATGGGCCGTGTGCTGGCAGAAAGCATTCTGCTTCAGGATGGCAAATGCGTAGTCGGATATCTGAAAAGACGAGAGATGGATTTCTACGGTGTGGAAGGAAAGGATCTGGAGGGAATCGTAAGCCAGCTCCGTCTGACCGCAGGCGTGGAGGTTGCGATCTTTATCTATGAGATGGAGACGCAGCTCTTTAAAGTATCTCTCCGTTCCAACGGAAAGGTGGATGTGAGCAAAATTGCCGTATTCTTCGGAGGCGGCGGACATGTGCGTGCAGCCGGCTGCGACATGCAGGGTTCCATGTACGATGTGATCAACAACCTTACCGCTGAGATTGAAAAACAGCTTGCAGAGGAGTAGAAACAAATCATGGATGGAATACTTGTGATCCGTAAGGAAAAAGGTTATACCTCTCATGATGTGGTTGCAAAGCTGCGTGGAATTCTCCACATGAAAAAGATTGGCCATACGGGAACGCTGGACCCGGCAGCAGAGGGAGTACTTCCCGTTGCCCTTGGAAGGGGAACCCGTCTGGTAGAGCTTCTTACAGAGAAAGAAAAAACATACGAGGCAGTCTTAAGGCTGGGCGTTTCCACAGATACCCAGGACATGACAGGAACAATTCTTTCCGAGAAACCGGTAACGGTTACAGAGGAGGAAGTCCGGGAAACGGTTGCTTCTTTTGTGGGAGAACAGATGCAGGTTCCGCCGATGTATTCTGCTCTGAAAGTGGGTGGAAAGAAGCTTTACGAGCTGGCCAGAGAAGGAAAAACCATAGAGCGCAAACCGCGCCCTGTGGTTTTTTATGAGATAAGGATACTGGATATGGATCTCCCGCTGGTACGTATCAGCGTTACCTGCAGCAAGGGAACTTATATCCGTACACTTTGCAATGATATCGGAGAAAAATTAGGCTATGGCGGTGCCATGGAAGAGCTTCTTCGGACCCAGTCCGGGAATTTCACACTGGAAGAGAGCATGACACTTTCCCAGGTGGAAGAAGCGGTTGCCAACGGAACCATCGGCGAAAAAATCGTTTCTATTGAAGATGTACTTTCCATGTATCCGGCGCTTATCTGTACACCGGAAGGAGACAGGCTTCTTGGTAATGGAAATCCAGTTCCGGAAGAACTGGTACAGGGCGGCAGCAGGGAAGAAAAAGTCCGGATGTATAAAAGCAGCGGAAACTTCACAGGAATATACGGCTGGGATGAGAGAAAACAGAAATATGTTCCCGTCCGCATGTTCTTTGTATAAATTTTTTACAAAAACTTGCAGGAGCAGATATGGAATACTTGAAGATTGACGGAGAATTTCCGCGCCTGTCAGGGAGTGCGGTAACACTTGGAAAATTTGACGGCATACACCGTGGACACCGGAAACTGGTGGAAAGAATTCTGGAGCAAAAAGAAAAGGGACTTCAGACAGTTCTCTTTTCCCTGGGAATCGGAAGCCAGATGATCTTTACAAAAGAAGAACGATGCAGGATTCTTGAGGATGCAGGTGTGGATGTTCTGATCGAATGCCCGCTGGATGCCAGGATCCGCCACATGAAAGCAGACACTTTTATTAAAGAGATTCTGGTGGGGGATCTTCAGGCAGAACACGTTGCTGTAGGAGAAGATTTCCGGTTTGGATATGAACGCAAGGGAAATCCGGAACTTCTCCGGGAGATGGGAAAGAAGCTTGGCTTTTCGGTGGATGTGATTCCAAAAGAAATGGAAGGAAAACGAAAGATCAGCAGTACCTTTATCCGTGAGGAACTGAAAAGAGGCAATATGGAAAAGGTCAATGATCTTCTGGGCTTTCCATTTTTTGTGGATGGAGTGATCGAACATGGAAGAGGAATGGGACATAAATTTCTTCTTCCGACAACCAATATTATTCCGGCAAAAGAAAAGCTGATGCCTCCAAACGGGGTCTACGATACAGTGTCCCATTTTAAGGACAGAAGCCTTAAAGGAATCACCAATGTAGGATACAAACCTACGGTGGGGGAGAAATTCCTGGGTGTTGAGACGTATCTCTTTGACTGTGAGGAAGACCTTTACGGGGAACCCTGCAGAGTGGAATTCTTTCATTATTCCAGACCGGAGAAACGTTTTTCTTCCATAGAAGCTCTGAAAGAACAGCTTATGAAAGACGCGGAAAAAGGCAAGGCTTATTTTCAAAGCTTCGAAAAGTAAAAATTTCCGGTAAAAACTTTTCAAAAAAACAGTTTACAGGTCAGGAACCGTGTGCTATACTGTTCGAGGTGAAAAAAGCCAGTATTCAGAAGCCGGAGACTCCGACCACTTCTTAATACCCGGCGTTTAATTAAAAATTCAAGGAGGAAACAACAATGATTTCTAAAGAGAAGAAAGCAGCAATCATGAAAGAGTATGCAAGAACAGAGGGTGACACAGGTTCACCGGAGGTTCAGGTTGCAGTTCTTACAGCAAGAATCCAGGAGCTTACAGAGCACCTTAAAACACACCACAAAGATCATCATTCCAGAAGAGGTCTTCTGAAAATGGTAGGTCAGAGACGTGGCCTTCTTGCTTATCTTAAGAAAACAGACATCGAAAGATACCGTGCACTGATTGAGAAATTAGGTTTAAGAAAATAATTGCTACGGGAGGGGCGGATGATTCCATCCGCCCCATTTTAACATGTGTGACAAACACAGACGGAATTACCGCAGGAGTGATTTCCGAGACTACTGAAAAGCCCATTTCCGGTCGAGATCTTTTCCCAAAGGAAGTGGTCTTTTCAGTTGTTTCGGGCTCCTGTCAAATTCAATATATAGAAAAGGAGAACGAACATGTACAAAAGTTATTCCATGGAACTTGCAGGAAGAACACTGACTGTAGATATCGGACGTGTTGCAAAACAGGCCAACGGTGCCGCTCTTATGCACTACGGTGATACCACAGTTCTTGCTACTGCTACCGCATCCAAAGAGCCAAGAGAAGGAATCGATTTCTTCCCGTTAAGCGTTGAGTATGAGGAGAAAATGTACGCAGTAGGAAAGATCCCGGGAGGATTCAACAAGAGAGAGGGTAAGGCAAGCGAGCATGCGATCCTTACATCCCGTGTTATCGACCGTCCGATGCGTCCGCTGTTCCCGAAGGACTACAGAAATGACGTAACACTGGTAGACATGGTTATGTCTGTTGATCCGGAGTGCAACCCGGAGATCCCGGCTATGCTTGGTTCTTCCATTGCTACCTGTATTTCAGATATTCCGTTCGACGGCCCATGTGCAACCACACAGGTTGGTATGATCGACGGCGAGTTCATCATCAACCCGACACTTGCACAGAAGGCAGTTTCTGACCTTCAGCTTACCGTAGCTTCCACAAGAGAGAAAGTTATCATGATCGAGGCCGGAGCCAACGAGATTCCGGAAGACAAGATGATCGAAGCCATCTACAAGGCTCACGAAGTAAACCAGGAGATCATCAAATTCATCGACCAGATCGTAGCAGAGTGCGGAAAAGAGAAACATTCCTACGAGTCCTGTGCAGTACCGCAGGAACTCTTTGATGAGATCAAGAAGATCGTTCCTCCGGAAGAGATGGAGGTTGCCGTATTCTCCGATGACAAACAGACACGTGAGAATAACATCAGCGAGATCACAGACAAGCTGAAAGAAGCTTTTGCAGATAACGAAGAGTGGCTTGCCGTTCTTGGTGAGGCTGTATATCAGTACCAGAAGAAGACTGTCCGCAAGATGATCCTCAAAGATCACAAACGTCCGGATGGCCGTGAGATCAGACAGATCCGTCCGCTGGCTGCAGAGACAGACATCATTCCGAGAGTTCACGGTTCTGCCATGTTCACAAGAGGACAGACTCAGATCTGTACCGTTACCACACTGGCTCCTCTTACAGAGGCACAGCGTCTTGACGGACTGGATGAGTTTGAGACATCTAAGAGATATATGCATCACTACAACTTCCCGTCCTACTCCGTAGGTGAGACCAAGCCTTCCAGAGGACCGGGACGTCGTGAGATCGGCCACGGAGCACTTGCTGAGAGAGCACTGGTACCGGTACTTCCTACAGAAGAGGAGTTCCCGTATGCAATCCGTACCGTATCTGAGACATTTGAGTCCAACGGTTCCACATCCCAGGCAAGTATCTGTGCATCTACCATGTCACTGATGGCTGCAGGTGTACCGATCAAGAAACCGGTTGCAGGTATCTCCTGCGGACTTGTTACAGGCGAGACAGACGATGATTACATCGTTCTTACAGATATCCAGGGCCTTGAGGACTTCTTCGGAGATATGGACTTCAAGGTAGCCGGAACACATGATGGAATCACAGCGATCCAGATGGATATCAAGATCCATGGTCTTACAAGACCGATCGTTGAGGAAGCAATCCGCAGAACAAAAGAGGCAAGAGAGTATATCCTCACAGAAGTTATGGAGAAATGCATCGACAAGCCTCGTACAAGCGTTGGCGAGTTTGCTCCGAAGATCATCCAGATCCAGATCGACCCGCAGAAGATCGGTGACGTAGTTGGTCAGAGAGGAAAGACCATCAACACCATCATCGAGCGTACAGGTGTGAAGATCGACATCACAGATGACGGTGCAGTTTCCATCTGCGGAACAGACCAGAAGGGTATGGATGAGGCGAAACGTATGATCGAGATCATCACTACCGAGTTTGAGGCAGGACAGATCTTTACAGGACGCGTAGTCAGCATCAAAGAGTTTGGTGCGTTCCTTGAGTTTGCACCGGGCAAGGAGGGAATGGTACACATTTCCAAGATCTCCAAACAGAGAATCAACCGTGTTGAGGATGTTCTCACACTTGGTGACAAGGTTAAAGTTATCTGCCTTGGCAAGGACAAGATGGGAAGAATCAGCTTCAGCATGAAGGATGTACCGGAAGAAGCATAAGTTATGAGATATCACAATATTACCAAGGACGATATGTTAAACGGAGACGGACTTCGTGTAGTACTCTGGGTGGCCGGCTGTTCACATGGCTGCCGGGAGTGCCAGAATCCCATTACCTGGGATCCGAACGGAGGTCTCCCATTTACGGACAGCGAGCGAGCTGAGATATTTGCAGAGCTGGACAAGGATTATATCAGCGGGATCACATTCTCAGGAGGAGATCCCCTGCATCCTTCCAATATCGCTGAGGTAACAGCTCTTGCAAGAGAGATCAGAGAGAAGTATCCGGATAAGACCATCTGGTTATATACCGGTTCTCTCTGGGAAGAGATCCAGCAGTACGAGATCATCCATTATCTGGATGTCTGTGTGGACGGAGAATTTCAGGTCGATAAGAAAGAAGTCCTCCTGAAATGGAAAGGTTCCTCAAACCAGCGTGTGATCGATGTACGGGCATCACTCCGTGAGAACCGTGTGGTTCTGTATGTGGAGTGACCGGAGGGATTTCTCCAAATTACCCATTGGGAGTGGAACGAAAAATGAAAAGAATTGCGAAATTTCACAAGGTAAGTTTTGAACAGTTTGCAAAGGACTGGAAGGATACTTTTGAACAGTATTCAGAAGAAGAGATCTGTAATATCTACGACAGCCTGAAACTTCCGAAGAGAGCCACAACCGGAAGTGCGGGATACGATTTTTATGCACCGGTGGATGTGACCATGAAACCGGGCGAGATCGTTAAGATCCCCACTGGCATCCGTGTGGAGATGGAAGAGGGCTGGGTCCTGAAATGTTATCCGAGAAGCGGACTGGGATTTAAATTCCGGCTGCAGCTCAATAACACAGTGGGAATCATTGACAGCGATTATTTCTTTTCCGACAACGAAGGTCATATCTTTGCCAAGCTGACTAACGATACAAGAGAAGATAAAACGATCCAGATCCCGGCAGGAACCGGTTTTATGCAGGGGATCTTTGTGGAATACGGAATCACCGTGGATGACGATGCAGATGCAGTAAGAAACGGCGGCTTCGGAAGTACCACAAAATAAAACAAAAGCCCGGAAGGCGGAGGTGTGAAGACCACATACATCCGATTTTCCGGGCTTGTTTTGTGTAGTTACTGCTTTCCGATAAATGCACTTTAGCTGAGAGGTGCGTCTGCCTCCTCGTCTGCACGTGCTTTTTCCACGACTGCGTTAAAGGCATTTGCGGCAGCGTCGTACTCTTCATCATCTTCAATGTTTGCCAGCATCGGATCGCCGTCTGCTGTGCGGGAGAAGCTGTAGAGATAAACCTCACCGGTCTCATTCTGGCCGTTCTCATCCAGTGGGAGAAGTGCGATATATTCTTTGTTCTCTACAGGGAAAATAGTAAGGATGGCACATTCTACCTCAGTATCATCATCCATAGTCAGGGTGATGGTATGATGTGCTTCATCTACCTTGCTTTCGCAGTTAGCTGTGCAGGAAGCGCAGTCGCTTGGTGCACATCCGCTTTTGTTAAATTCATCACTCATAAAAAAATCCTCCGTTCTGCTGCTGCCTGTAAATAAGAGGGCAGCTCTGCATGATATAGAGAACATTTTAACAGATATGACGTAGAACAGCAACAAAATATTTGAGAGCCTGAGAAAACTTTCAAAATATTTTTTGCTTAATCCGACAATGTGAGATATAATAAAAATATGACGAAAAAATGAGGAGAAAATATAAAAATATGAAATTTATTTCCTGGAATGTAAATGGGATCCGGGCCTGTATCACCAAGGGCTTTGAGGAACGCTTTCATGAGCTGGATGCAGATATTTTCTGTCTGCAGGAGACGAAATGCCAGCAGGGACAGGTGAAACTGGAACTTCCCGGATATCATCAGTACTGGAACTACGCAAACCGCAGAGGCTATTCAGGTACAGCCATTTTTACGAAGAGGGAGCCATTATCTGCGGCTTACGGGATCGGGATAGAGGAGCATGATAAAGAAGGACGTGTCATCACGCTGGAATTCGATGAGTATTATTTTGTGACTGTATATACTCCCAACTCCCAGAGCGAGCTCCGCCGTCTGGAATACCGTATGAAATGGGAAGAGGATTTTTTGGCTTATCTTCTGAAACTGCAGGAGAAGAAACCGGTGATCTGTTGTGGCGACCTTAATGTGGCACATCAGGAGATCGATCTCAAGAATCCGAAGACCAACCGCAAAAATGCAGGCTTTACTGATGAAGAGAGAGCCTGCTTTACCAGAGCCCTTGAGAGTGGCTTTATTGATACATTCCGCTATTTTTATCCGGATAAAGAGGGCGTTTACTCCTGGTGGTCCTACCGTTTCCGTGCACGAGAGAAGAACGCCGGCTGGCGTATCGACTATTTCCTTGTTTCCCCTTCCCTGAAAGAAAAGCTTCAGGATGCGAAGATCCACGGAGAGATCATGGGATCCGATCATTGCCCGGTTGAGCTGGATATTGATCTATGACGGATCCGGCGAAAAGGATTTCTATGGATTTGAATAATAAAAAGAGAAAAGGAGGAGTTGCCTTGGCAAGCCGCAGATTAGGTCGAGTGGAGAAAGGTCAGCCGCTGATACTTGGAGCCAACAAAATGGAGGGCGGTTATAATTTTGCAGTGGAGGCATCGGAGGATTCTGAAGTATCCCTGCTTTTATATAAAAAAAGAGGAGCTGCCGCACCGGTGGAGATCGTTTTTCCAAAGGATTTCCATACAGGACGTGTGTGGGCGCTGAAGCTGTGCAGTGCTTCTCTGAAGGAGTTTGAATATAATTATAAAATAGACGGTGAGATCGTGCAGGATCCGTATGCATACGGACTTCACGGGAGAGAGCATTTCGGAGTACCTTACGATCCGGAAAAGGAGGTCCGCTGTCGCTTCCTTAATGAGAATGTTTCCGGCTGGGAAAATGAAACTGCACCGGCAGTAGAATATGAAAATATGATCCTGTACAAGCTTCATGTCCGTGGTTATACGAAGCTTGCCAGAAAGATGGTTTCCCATAAGGGGACTTTTCTTGGCCTGACAGAGATGATCCCTTACTGGAAAGAACTTGGGATCAATGCCATTGAACTGATGCCTGCCTATGAATTCTGTGAGGTTCCGATCAGTAAACCGAAGGAAGGCAGTGAACACATCAAGACCCGCCGAAAGGAAAATATAGTGAATTACTGGGGCTATGCTTCCGGCTTTTATTTCAGCCCGAAGAGTGCTTACTGCAGTACCAGAGAACCGGAGCAGGAATTCCGGTATCTGATCCGGGAGCTGCACAAGAACGGTATTGCCTGTATCATGGAATTCTATTTTCCGGAGGAAACAGACAGCCTGATGGCTCTTCGAGCCCTGCAGTTCTGGAGAGATTTTTACCATGTAGATGGATTTCATGTGCTGGGAGAGGGCTTTAACCGGGAGATGCTTCTTCGGGACGGAATCCTTTCCGGAGCAAAACTGATCTTCCAGGGCTTTGATTTTGATCATTTTTACAGAGGAAAGCTTCCGGTCAGACGCTGCGGAGCGGAGAGCAATATGAATTTTCTCCAGGATATGCGCCGTTTCCTGAAAAGCGATGAAGGTATGGTGGAGGCTGCAGCATGGCATATCCGTCATAACAGCGAGAATCATGGAGTGATCAATTACATGGTCTGCCAGGACGGATTTACCATGAATGACCTGGTGAGCTACAATTATAAACATAACGAGGCCAATGGCGAGGGCAATCAGGACGGAAGCAGCTATAATTATTCCTGGAACTGTGGTGTGGAAGGCCCTACCCGTAAGGTTTCCGTCCGTCAGATGAGGGAACGCCAGATCAAAAATGCCTTTCTGATGATGCTGCTGAGTCAGGGTGTTCCCATGATCTATCACGGTGATGAATTCGGCAATTCCCAGAGCGGAAACAATAATGCCTACTGTCAGGATAATGCTACCGGCTGGACAGACTGGAAGGGCCTTTCCAGAAACCAGGGACTGAGGGAATTTGTAAAGGATGCCATTGCTTTTCGTAAGGCCCATCCCGTTCTTCATATGCCGGTGGAACTGAAAGGGGTAGATTATCTGACCAAGGGGTTCCCGGATGTGTCTCTTCACGGGGAACGTGCCTGGTATCTGAGCTATGAGAATACCAGCAGGCTTCTTGGTATGATGTACTACGGAGCCTATGCAAGGGAAAAAGAGGATCTGGAGGCTGCAGAGGATGATTTTATTTACATCGGCTATAATTTCCACTGGGAAAACCGGAGCCTTGCTCTGCCCAATCTCCCGGAAGGCATGTGCTGGAAAAAAATCGCAGATACCTCTCTTTACGGAACAGGATTCTGTCTGGAGGAGGAAGAAGAATATAAAAAATCAATCGAAATAGGACCCCGCGCCATTGTGGTATTGCTGGGCAGACAGGAGGCGGAGAAAGATGCGATCATGGCACCCGTGGCTGCACTTCAGGACCATCACGAGGCATAAGCTTCTGGTGATGAAATATTGTTTTCGTATCGGGTTATATAAGCAGGGGTTGCTTCATGACCTGTCCAAATATTCCCCGACGGAATTTCTGGTAGGCTGTAAATATTATCAGGGGACAAGAAGCCCCAACAACGCAGAACGTGAGGCAACCGGCGTATCCATGTCCTGGCTGCACCATAAGGGAAGAAACAGACACCATTTTGAACATTGGGTAGACTATTCCCTTGACGGTGAGCATGTGATCATGGGAGCCAGAATGCCCAGAAAATATGTGGCGGAAATGGTCATGGATCGGATCAGTGCATCCAGAAACTATCTGGGAGAGGAATATACCTATCATGAACCATTGCAGTATTTTCTGAAAAGCAAGGAGAAGCTGTGGTTTATCCATCCACAGACAAAGAAAGAGCTGGAGGGACTTCTCCGGATCCTGGATAAATACGGAGAGGATAAGACCCTGTGGTATATCCGCAATGTATATCTATGTGATAACCGCGGAAAAAAAGTGAAAAGCCCTGGGAAAAAGCTTCGAAATCACAGATAGGGGTGTATTTTTGGCAGGTTGTCTGATATAATATTCAGATATCAGGAGGAAGAATGAATGGATACACCAACAATTGCGAAATACTATAGAGAGAAAGATCCCATGGAGCGCCTGAAGCTTCTGGAGCAGTCCATTGCAGCAGGAGAAGAACCGGAAGAAAACAGGATCCGCAAGGAACTCTGGGAGATCCGTTACAGCGATAAAGCTGAGACTGGTGATACCAGGGCAGACGGTTATCTCGGTCTCTGGATGACCATGGAGTTTAACCGGAATTCCGCTTCCAGATTCTTTGGCACAAGAAGTGCGAAGAAAGAGATAGGCAAGTATCTTAAGAAGCTGAAATTTCAGGAGTTCCAGGAAAAGGGCGGTCTTTATGAGGAGCTTCTTTACCGGGAATGCTGTCATCTGGTTCTGGTCTACATGGATCTCTGTCAGACAGATAAATCCTATAACACAATGATTTTCGGCCTGATCCACATCAAGGAGGACAGTGCGAAGGCCAAGGTCCAGAGAGACATCAGGGAAACAGCTGTGGAGCTTCCGGCTAATCTTGGAATGGAAGCTGAGCTTGGAATCATCACAAGAGCTGCCAGAGAGATCTACAGGCAGTATTATCCCAACGAAGGAAACATTTAGGAGGCCGGAGCGCTTCCGTTTCAGGCTGTCTGACTACTCAGGCAGCCTTTTGTTGCCATGCATCCGATAAAATATTCTGAGATTTTTTTGAACGAAGATCCATGTCGGGTGTGAAGAGAAACATTCAGGAGGTTACTAATTTATGAATCCCAATCATCTGAACGCATATGAAGTCCTGAAGGAAGAAGATCTTCAGGATATTCATTCCAAAGGATGGCTTCTCAAACACAAAAAAACAGGAGCCAGAGTCATGCTCATCGAGAACAGCGATGAGAATAAAGTTTTTAACATTGCATTCCGTACACCGCCAAAGAACAGCACCGGTGTTGCCCACATCCTGGAACACAGTGTACTGTGCGGCTCCAGGGAATTTCCGCTTAAGGATCCTTTTGTGGAACTGGTAAAAGGATCTCTCAATACCTTCCTCAATGCCATGACCTACCCGGACAAAACCTGCTACCCTGTAGCCAGCTGTAATGACCGGGATTTCCAGAATCTGATGCATGTGTATCTGGATGCGGTGTTCTACCCGAACATTTACAAAAAAGAGGAGATTTTCCGCCAGGAGGGCTGGAACTATCATCTGGAACAGAAAGAAGGACCGCTGAAGTACAATGGTGTTGTTTACAACGAAATGAAAGGTGCTTTTTCCTCACCGGACGATGTTCTGGAGCGTGAGATCATGAATTCCCTGTTCCCGGATACCACCTATGGCTGTGAGTCCGGCGGAGATCCTGTAAATATCCCGGATCTCAGTTACGAGGAATTCCTGGATTTCCACAGACAGTACTATCATCCGTCCAACAGCTTTATCTATCTCTATGGAAACATGGATATGGAGGAGAAACTGGAGTTTATTGACAGCCATTATCTGTCTGCCTTTGATTCCCTTGCCATTGATTCCCAGATCCGGGATCAGGAAGCTTTTGCCCAGGTAAAAGATATCCAGAAAAATTATCCGGTGTCAGAGGACGAAGGAGAAGAGGATAACACTTATCTTTCCTACAATATGGTTGTGGGTGAAGCAGCAGATATCAACTTAAGTCTTGCTTTCGAAGTCCTGGATTACGCAATTTTAAGCGCACCGGGTGCACCGCTGAAACAGGCACTTCTGGATGCAAAGATTGGCAAGGATATCTATGGCTCCTTTGAGGATGGAATCAAACAGACCTATTTCTCCATCGTGGCAAAGGGAGCCAACTTAAGCCAGAAAGAGGAATTTGTCAAAGTGATCCGTGACACCCTCACAAAGATCATGGAGGAAGGTATCGACAAGAAGGCAGTAACAGCCGGAATCAACTACTACGAATTCCGTTTCCGTGAGGCAGATTTCTCTTCCTATCCGAAGGGACTGATGTATGGCCTGGATATTTTAAGCAGCTGGCTTTATGACGATACAAAGCCGTTCTGTGAAGTACAGCTTCTTGAGGGATTTGAGTTCCTCAAAAAAGCTCTGGAAGAGGGATATTTTGAGGATCTGATCCGTAAATATCTTCTGGATAATACCCATGGCGCGATCCTTTCCCTGGTACCGGAGAAAGGCCTTGCTGCTAAGAGAGACAAAGAACTGGAAGAAAAACTGGAGAATTACAGAAAGAGCCTTTCTGATGAAGAGCTTACCCGGATGGTAGAGAATACAAAAGCCCTGGAAGCTTATCAGGAATCCGAGGAAGATCCGGAAGCACTGACCTGTATCCCGATGCTTTCCAGAGAAGATATCAAAAAAGAGATCACAGGACTGACAAATGAGGAACATTACGTAGATGACAGCCTGTTTCTGTATCATGATGTATGCACCAATGGAATCGGTTATGCAGATCTTCTTTTTGAGATCCATGACTTTGATGTAAATACTGTCCATTATCTGGGACTTTTAAAATCTGTGCTTGGAGCAGTGGATACAGAAAACTACAGTTATGGTGAACTGTTCAATGAGGTGAATGCGAGAACCGGCGGTATTGCCTATGGAATCGAGGTTTTTGATGATGCCCAGGATACCGATGCGTTCCGTGCCATGTTTGCCGTAAGAGGAAAAGCGTTATATCCGGAGATGGATTTCATGTTTTCCATGATCCGGGAGGTTCTTACAACTTCGAAGCTGGATGACACCAAACGTCTCTACGAGATCATTGCCAGAGTGAGATCCAGAGCCCAGGCCAGCCTTGCAAGTGCAGGCCATTCCACCGCCGTTCTCCGTGGTGCCTCCTACGCATCTCCGATGGCGGCATTCCAGGATGAGATGGCAGGAATCGGATATTATCAGTTTATCGAAAAACTGGAGAAGGATTTTGACAGCTGCAAGGATGAGATCGTGAAAAATCTCCGTAAGGTGATGGAAGAGGTACTTCGTCCGGAGAATTTCTGTGTAAGCTATACCGGAGAGAGAGAATCTCTGGATGTAGTAAAAGCACAGGCTGCCGGGATCAAAAAAGTCTTGTTTAACGGACAGAAGCCGGAGTCTGTGAAGCAGGCCCCCTGCATAAAGAAAAACGAAGCCTTCAAGACCTCCGGCCAGGTCCAGTATGTGGCACAGAACGGAAACTTCCGCAAAAAAGGCCTGGAGTATACCGGTGCACTGGAGATCCTGAAAGTGATCTTAAGCTACGATTATCTCTGGATCAACCTTCGTGTAAAGGGTGGAGCGTATGGCTGCATGAGCGGCTTTAAGAGAAACGGAGAGAGCTTCCTGGTATCCTACCGTGATCCCCATCTAAAGAGAACCCTGGAAGTATACCAGGGAGTGCCGGATTATATCCGTGCCTTTGAGGCAGACGAGCGTGAGATGACAAAATATATCATCGGAACGATCAGCAACAAGGATGTGCCGAGAACTCCGCAGATGCAGGGAAGTATCTCAAAAACCGCATATTTCTCCAATGTTACAGAGGATATGCTCCAGAAGGAAAGAAATCAGATCCTCGGAGCGCAGAAGGAGGATATCCAGAAACTGGCAGCTCTTGTAGAAGCAGTACTTTCCGATGATCAGATCTGCGTAGTAGGAAGTGAGACTGCAATAGAGAAGGCGGAAGATGTATTCATGGAAGTGAAGCCACTGATCGGCTGATGAGAAACAAAGCCTGCTGTCCGTTAAATGGGATAGCAGGCTGTGAAAGGATTATGAGAGGATAAAGAATGGATAATAATTTTAGATCAGGCTTTGTTGCGATCATCGGAAGACCGAATGTTGGAAAATCCACGCTGATGAACCATCTTATCGGACAGAAGATCGCCATCACATCAAACAAGCCACAGACAACCAGAAACAAGATACAGACTGTGTATACCTGTGATGAGGGACAGATCGTATTTTTGGACACACCGGGTATCCACAAGGCAAAAAACAAGCTTGGAGAATACATGGTACAGGTTGCGGAGAGAACCCTGAAGGAAGTAGATGCCATTATGTGGCTGGTGGAGCCGTCCACATTCGTAGGTGCGGGAGAGCGCCACATTGCCGAGCAGCTGCAGAAGGTTGGAGTTCCTGTGATTCTCATCATCAACAAGATCGATACGGTAAAAAAAGAAGAGCTTCTTCCTGCAATCGATACCTACCGTAAGATCTGTGATTTTGCAGAGATCATTCCCTGCTCTGCCCTCCGCGGAAAAAACACACAGGATATCATTCCAAGTATTTTTAAATATCTTCCGTACGGACCGATGTTCTATGATGAGGATACAGTTACCGACCAGCCTCAGCGCCAGATCGCTGCAGAGATCATCCGTGAGAAGGCTCTGCATGCACTGGATGAGGAGATTCCTCACGGGATTGCCGTTGCCATCGACCGGATGAAGAAACGTCCGGGAAGAAGCAACATCATAGATATTGATGCGACCATCATCTGCGAGCGTAATTCCCACAAAGGCATCATCATCGGAAAACAGGGTGCCATGCTGAAAAAGATCGGAAGCAATGCCCGCTATGAGCTGGAGCGTATGCTGGAAGCAAAGGTAAACCTAAAGCTCTGGGTCAAGGTGACTAAGAACTGGAGAGACAGTGATTTCCTGATCAAGAACTTTGGATATGATAAGAAAGAAATCTGAAAATGAGTGATCTGATTACCGTACAGGGAGTGGTACTTTCTGCCATGCCGGTAGGGGATTATGACAAGCGGATCGTCCTTCTCACAAGAGAGAGGGGGAAGATCTCCGCTTTTGCCAAGGGAGCGAGACGGCAGAACAGTCCGTTCATGGCAGCAGCTAACCCGTTTGTATTCGGAAGCTTTACTCTTTATGAGGGAAGGACAAGCTATAATCTGAACCAGGTCAGCGTGCAACATCATTTTGTGGAGCTGGCCACCCGGCAGCCGGGGGTTTACTATGGATATTATTTTCTGGAGCTGGCAGATTATTTTGGCAAAGAGGGAACGGATGAGAAGGAGATGATGAATCTTCTCTATGTGACCATCAAAGCCATTTTGAATCCTCATATAGAAGACAGGCTGGTGCGCTGTATCTATGAACTGCGGGCTATGGTGATCCAGGGCGTGATGCCGCAGCTGTTCCAGTGTGCGGGCTGCGGGAGAGAGCTTACGGAGGAAGAAACCGGAGAACTTTTTTTCTCCCAGGACGAGCATGGGATCCTGTGTGCGGACTGCAGCAGGATGGCCATGGACAGGAAACGGATCTCAGCGGCTGCCCTGTATGCCATGCGCTACATAACCGTGTCCCCCCTGGCAAAGCTGTATACGTTTACAGTGCGGGATGATGTGCTGCGGGAACTGGAACGCCACATTTACCGGTATACGGAGCTGAATACAGACAAGCGGTTTAAAAGTCTGGAGATCCTGGAATTGATGAGATAGATCACTGCCGGTTGCGGAATAACCGTAACGATTTATTTTTCAAAAGCAGGACAGGATGCAATGCAAATGGAAATATCCTTGAAAAATCATGAGGATACTAGTATAATAAGACCAAAAATGTAAAAAAGCAGCTTTTTCCGGAGCTTTCCGGACGCATTTGGCGGAACAGCTGCAAGTCAAGAGGAGAGAAATCATGGAAAAGACAATGGAAAAGATCGTAGCTCTTGCAAAAGCCAGAGGATTTGTTTACCCGGGTTCCGAGATCTACGGCGGCCTGGCAAACACATGGGATTATGGAAATCTCGGTGTAGAGCTTAAAAATAACGTAAAACGTGCATGGTGGCAGAAATTCATTCAGGAGTCTCCGTACAATGTAGGTGTTGACTGTGCGATCCTTATGAACCCGCAGACATGGATCGCTTCCGGACATCTTGGCGGATTTTCTGATCCTCTTATGGACTGTAAAGAGTGCCACGAGCGTTTCCGTGCAGATAAACTCATTGAGGACTTTTGTGCAGAGCATGACATTGCCATTGAGGGAAGCGTAGATGCATGGTCCCAGGAGAAGATGATGGACTTCATCAAAGAACACGAGGTAGGATGCCCGAGCTGTGGTAAACACAACTTCACAGATATCCGTCAGTTCAACCTGATGTTCAAGACATTCCAGGGTGTTACCGAAGATGCCAAGAATACTGTATATTTAAGACCGGAGACTGCCCAGGGTATTTTCGTAAACTTCAAGAACGTACAGAGAACATCCCGTAAAAAGATCCCGTTTGGTATCGGCCAGATCGGAAAATCCTTCCGTAATGAGATCACACCGGGTAACTTCACATTCCGTACCCGTGAGTTCGAGCAGATGGAGCTTGAGTTCTTCTGTGAGCCGGATACAGATCTTGAGTGGTTTGCATACTGGAAGAAGTTCTGCCTTGACTGGCTGAGTGCTCTCGGACTTAAGGATGATGAGGTTCGTTACCGTGACCATGATAAGGAAGAACTGAGCTTCTACAGCAAGGCTACCACAGATGTGGAATTCCTTTTCCCATTCGGATGGGGCGAGCTCTGGGGAATCGCTGACAGAACAGATTATGACCTGACACAGCATCAGAATGTATCCGGCCAGGATCTCACATACTTCGACGATGAGAAGAAACAGAAATATATCCCATACGTTATCGAGCCATCACTTGGAGCAGACCGTATGGTACTTGCTTTCCTCTGCAGCGCTTACGATGAGGAAGTTCTGGATGCAGAGAAGAACGATGTCCGTACAGTCCTTCATTTCCATCCGGTACTTGCACCGGTTAAGATCGGTGTGCTTCCGCTTTCCAAGAAGCTTAACGAGGGTGCTGAGAAGATCTACCAGCAGCTTTCCAAGAAGTACAACTGTGAGTACGATGACCGTGGAAACATCGGTAAACGTTACCGCAGACAGGATGAGATCGGTACTCCGTTCTGTATCACTTATGACTTCGAGTCTGAGAATGACGGTGCAGTTACAGTCCGTGACCGTGACACTATGGAGCAGGTACGTGTGAAGATCGATGAGCTTGATGCATACTTTGCTGATAAATTTACATTCTAAGTAAATACATTTTTTAATGAAAAACCTCCGGCTATTTTCTGGCCGGAGGCTTTTTTTCGACAAGTCTGTTTTTCATCCGCCAGTTTCTTGGCGACATTCCGTATACATTTTTGAAAGCCCGGGAAAAATGCAGCTGATTGGGATATCCGACTGCATTTCCGATATCTGCGATAGACAGGGCTGTGATCTTAAGAAGTTCTGCAGCTTTGGTCATGCGATAGCTGATCAGGAATTCCTGGGGAGAACGTCCGATGGTGTCGTGGAAGATCTTACCGAAATAGCTTCGGTTCAGGCCGCAGCAGGCTGCGATATCCTCAATGGAAATATCATTCTGGAAATTCTGTTCAATAAAAGAGAGCGCCTCCTTGATATAAAAATCACGGATACTTCCATCCTGTTTCATGCGGACAGTTTCAGTAGAGCGCATAAAGTAATCCAGAAAAAGCCAGGTATGTCCGATAAGATGAAAGGGTGATTCCTGGGAATTATGGCTGATATAAAGCATTTCCTCCATCATTTTCTGGCGGAGATCTGCAGAGTGGCTGTGATAGACCGGATGGTCCGGACTTAAACCTGCAGTTTCCACGATCTCTTTTGCCCGGAGCCCGTCAAATTCCACCCAGGTGTACTCCCATGGAAAGTCGGTATCTGCAATGTAGGTGTTGATCTGACCGGGAAAAAGCATGAAACCCTGGCCGCTTTTTACCTGATAGGTGATGGTCTCTCCTGCGGAATTGTCTGCCATCAGAGTTCCGGTACCGGAGATCACATAATGAAAAATATAATGGTTTCGTGCTGCCGGGCCGAATGAATGTGCCGGAGCGCAGTGCTCCCAGCCATATTGGTATAGTCCGATATCAACAAAGTTTTCATTTGGAAAAACGGAGAAGAGAAGGTCATTCATATTTTTATCCTTTAGGCGTATGATTTTGTCTGGTTTCAGTAACATTATATATTAAAACATTAGGGAACATCAATATATGTATAAAAATGCAATTACCAAAACAGCCTGTAAAATATACAAAAAAGAGAAAAATAATCGAGAAAACTTTGTGAGAAAATTAAGTTTCGCGAGAAACCTATTGATTTTCGATGAATCAGGAATATACTAATTTTAGATAAAAGTAGTGATATAGGTATAGAATATATCAAAATGCTAGATGACTTTAATGAAGACAGAGAAAAATTGCATTTTGATATAAAACAAGAAAAACGCTGCTATTTATGCAAGCATAAAGCTATGTTAAAATAGCTTTCAGAAAAAAGAAACCAGAGAATAAGTATTGGAGAACCCGAAATAACCATTTTAGCTAAAACGGGTGATATCCGACTTATCAAATAAAGGGAAAAGGAAGGAGAATAACAAGATGCGCAACAGAAGTAAATGGATCCTCTGTATGGGACTTGCCTTTACCATGGCAGCTTCCGTTACATTGAGCGGATGCGGCACAGGTAAAAAGGACAGCGGAAAGACAGAGATCGAACTTGTGCAGTATAAACCGGAAGCGGTTAAGGCATTTGAAAAACTGGAAGAAAAATTCAATGCCACTCATGATGATATCCATCTTACCATCGAATCACCAAACGATGCTATGACTGTATTGAAGACAAGATTTATCCGTGAGGATAATCCGGATATCATTGGAATCGGAGGCGATGTTAACTTTTCCAATTTTATTGATTCTGATATGCTGATGGATATTTCCGATTATCAGGGACTGGATTCGATCAAAGATGCATATAAAGAAATTGATAAAGCGCTGGAATTCGTTCCGGAAGACGGAGTCTATGCGGTTCCTTACGTGGCCAATGCCGCCGGAATCCTTTACAATCGTGAGCTTTTCAAGGAGCATGGCTGGCAGATCCCGACTACATGGGATGAATTTATGAGCCTTTGCCAGGAAATTCAGGATGCAGGTATCCAGCCGCTTTATTTCGGATTTAAAGATACCTGGACCTGTCTTGCACCGTGGAATTCTATTGCGGTAGATCTTGCACCAGCCGATGTATGCCGCCAGGTAAACCAGGGAAACACTACTTTTGCAAAAGAGTATAAGGAAGTAGCAGACCGTATGCTGGAGCTTATCCAGTATGGACCGGATGATCCCTTTGCTTATGATTACAATGGAGCCTGCACCGCTTTTGCAAAAGGGGAGGCTGCCATGTATCCCATCGGAAGCTATGCGATCCCGCAGATCCAGAGTGTAAATCCGGATATGGATATTGATTCTTTTGTAACACCGGCAAGCAATGATCCGTCAGAAAACAAACTGAATTCCGGAGTTGACCTTCAGTTCTGTGTGATGGATGACTGTGAGAATAAGGAAGCTGCATATGAAGTGCTGGATTTCCTTCTTGAGGATGAGAATATACAGACATATCTGGATGATCAGAAGGCAGTTCCCTGTAAAGAGGGTGATTTCACACTTCCCTCTACTCTGGATGGTATGAAGGAATACATAGAAGAGGGAAGGATGGCCGACTACCAGGATCATTATTATCCTACAGAGATGGCTGTGGATGCACAGATCCAGACCTTCCTGATGAAAAAGGATAAAGATGCATTCCTGAAAAAATTTGATACAGACTGGACAAGATATAACCGTGACATTATCCGTAAAGTACAGGACTATGAGGAGAAGAACGGGGAAGGAGAGAACTGATCATGGGAAAAAAATCTATGAGTGGAAGAAAGTTGACCTTTCTTCTGATCACCATTCCGATCGTGGCATTATTTTTCTGCTTTAACACACTGCCTCTGATCAAGGGTGTGATCTACAGCTTTACGAACTTTAAAGGCTATGGAAGCTATGACTGGGTAGGACTTCGAAACTATAAGGATCTTTTTACAGACAGCCGTGTTGGCGGTTCCTATCTGTTTACCTTTAAGCTGGCCATCGTGGCAACTATCGTAACGAATGTACTCAGCCTGATCCTGGCACTTGGACTGAACAGCAAGATCCGTTTCAAGAGTGCACTGCGTGGAGCTTATTTTATTCCGAATGTACTTGGCGCACTGGTCGTAGGATATATTTTCAATTATTTCTTTACATATATCCTGCCTGCATTCGGAAAGATGATCGGAAATAAAACATTGTCTTCCAGCATGCTTTCCAGTACGAGCCTGGCATGGGTTGCCATCGTGATCGTGTGTGCATGGCAGTCCATTGCAATGAATACGATCATCTACATTTCCGGTCTTCAGACAGTGCCGGAGGATGTATACGAGGCAGGCGCTATTGATGGTGCTACCGGATTCAGCAAGTTCCGTTACCTGACATTCCCGCTGATCGTTCCGTTTTTCAGCATCAACATGGTTCTCTGTGTGAAAAACTTCCTGATGGTATTTGATCAGATCATGGCTTTGACAAAGGGTGGTCCTGCACAGAGTACAGAATCTATTTCTTACTTGATCTATAACAATGGTATGAGTGGAGGACAGTTTGGATTCCAGAGTGCCAATGCGGTTATATTCTTTATCGTGATCGTGATCATTTCTGCAATGCAGTTGACTATCACAGGGAAAAAGGAGGAGCAGCTGTAATGAAAACGAAAGTAAGAGAAAAAGCGAACTGGCCGGTAACGATCCTTCTGATCCTTGGCCTTATCACAGTGGTATTTCCGCTTTATATGACAATTGTGATCGCATTCAAGCAGCCGACAGAGATGACCAACAGTGTAGCCGGGATCCTGTCTCTGCCAGAGAAATTCAGTCTTGCCAATTTCAGGGAAGCTATGGAGGTAACAGACTTCTGGCATTCTCTTGGAAACAGTGTATTGATCACTGTGATCACAGTGGTTCTTGCTATTGTAATTCATTCACTTTTAGGTTATGCTATAGCCAGAAACAAGAGAAGTAAATTTTATAAATTTATCTATCTCTATGTAGTGAGCGGTATGTTTGTTCCGTTTGCTATCCTGATGATGCCGCTTGTAAAGCAGACTGCTGAGATGGGCCTTGATAACAAAGTCGGTGTGATCATTCTTTATACGGTATTTTATATGCCTATGAACGTGCTTCTTTATTCCGGATATCTGACAAACATTCCAATGGCCCTTGAGGAGGCGGCCTGTGTGGATGGAGCCAGCACCTGGAAAACATATTGGAAGATCATCTTTCCGATCATGAAGCCGATGCATGCCACAGTGGCAGTTCTGACAGCACTTGGAACCTGGAATGATGTTATGACTCCACTGGTTATCATGTCCGGATCTACGGGTGGAACCACATTGCCCCTGGCACAGCTGAATTTCCAGACTCAGTTCGGAACAAATTATAACCTTGCGTTTGCCTCTTATCTGCTGGCACTGCTTCCGATCCTTCTGTTTTATCTGATCTGCCAGAAGCACATTTTAAATGGTGTTGTAAACGGTGCCGTAAAATAAAAACACAAGAAAAAGGAGGATTCACATATGGGAATCATCTACTGCGAGAAAGACAGAACGTTTACCCTGCAGACAAAAGAAACTACATATCAGATGCAGGTGGATCAGTACGGATTTCTTCTTCATCTCTATTATGGTAAAAAGGCAGAAGGCTGTATGGATTATCTTCTGACCTACTATGACAGAGGATTTTCCGGAAATCCCTATGATGCGGGAACAGACAGAACCTATTCCATGGACTCTCTTCCGCAGGAGCTTTCCTGCTACGGAAACGGAGATTTCCGCAGTGCATCACTGATGCTGGAAAACGGTGACGGAAGCATGAGCTGTGATATGCGTTACAAGAACTATACTATCCGTGACGGCAAATACAGCCTTCCGGGGCTTCCGGCGGTTTATGCAGATAATGATGAGGCACAGACTCTGGAGATCGTACTGGAGGATCCGGCTACCGGCGTGGAGGCCATGCTTCTTTACGGTGTACTTCCGGAACTGGATATCATTACAAGAAGCGTCTATATCCGCAATCAGAGCAGTGAGAAGATCTATGTGAACAAGGTGATGTCCGCAGAACTGGATTTTCTTTACGGAGATTATGACCTGCTTACTTTTTACGGAAGACATGCCATGGAGCGGAATCTGCAGAGAGTACCGGTGGCTCATGGAAGTCAGATGATCGGCAGTGTCCGTGGCACATCCAGCCATCAGTATAATCCGATGATGATCCTGGCAGAGAAGGACACAACAGAGGATCATGGAGGCTGCTATGCTATGTCCTTTGTATATAGTGGAAATTTCCAGGGTGAGGTTCTTAAAGATCAGTACAATCAGACAAGAATGCTCCTTGGTGTACAGGAGGAGTGCTTCCGGTATCCGCTGGAAGCCGGGGAGACCTTCTATGCACCTGAGGTGATCTTAAGCTATACAGATCAGGGAATGAACCGTCTTTCCCAGAATCTGCACAGCTGCATCCGTCATCATATCTGCCGTGGTAAATATAAGACAGAGGTCCGTCCGGTGCTGGTAAACAGCTGGGAGGCAGCATATTTTGATTTTACAGGGGAGACTTTATATAATCTGGCAAAAGAGGCAAGGAGCCTTGGTATCGATATGCTGGTTCTGGATGACGGCTGGTTTGGAAAACGTGACGATGACAACAGTGGTCTTGGGGACTGGTATGTCAATGAGAAGAAGCTTGGAGAGACTCTCGGCGGACTGGTAAAAAGAGTCAATGACCTCGGAGTGAAATTCGGTATCTGGATCGAGCCTGAGATGATCTCTGAGGACAGTGATCTTTACCGTGAGCATCCGGACTGGGCACTTACGATTCCGGGAAGAAAACCAGTGAGATCCAGAAATCAGCTGGTACTTGATTTTTCCAGAAAAGAAGTTGTTGATGGAATCTTCGGACAGATCAGTGCGGTATTGGATAATGCCAATATTGAGTACGTTAAATGGGATATGAATCGAAGCCTGATGGATGTTTTTTCCGTAATGACCAAGGATCAGGGACGTGTAATGTATGATTATGTCCTGGGATTGTACGATTTTCTGGACCGTATGGTGAACCGTTATCCGGATCTTCTGATCGAGGGCTGTAGCGGCGGCGGCGGAAGATTTGACGCAGGTATGCTGTATTACACACCGCAGATCTGGTGCAGCGACAACTCCGATGCTATTGACAGGCTTCGGATCCAGTATGGCACTTCCTTCGGATATCCGGTATCGGCCATGGGAGCACATGTATCTGCAGTGCCGAACCATCAGACAGGAAGGATCACTCCGTTACATACCAGAGGTGTGGTTGCTATGTCCGGAACCTTCGGCTACGAGCTGGATCTTCTGAAGCTGACTGAGGAAGAAAAAGATGAGGTCCGCAGCCAGATCGGGGAATTCCGTAAATATGCGCCACTGATCCAGAACGGACGGTACTATCGCCTGACAGATCCGTTTAAGAGTGAGGTCTGTGCATGGGAGATCGTTGGAAATTCTCAGGAAGAAGTTCTGCTCAATGTTGTCATGGAGGAGATCCATGGAAATATGACTGTGAATTATGTGCAGCTTCGCGGCCTTGATGAGAGTGCACTTTATAAGGAACAGACTACCGGCAGGATCTATTCCGGAGCTGCTCTGATGCATGGTGGAATGCCGCTTCCTGCAGAGTTTGGGGAGTATAGAGCTTATCAGTATCATTTTGTGAGAGAATAAGAGCGTATTGAGACAGTAAGATAAATAAAAGGATCCGTCATACAGACAGCTGAAAAAGCCGATGTATGGCGGATCTTTTTTTATCATAGCTCAGTGTACGGTGATCTGATAGCTCTTGATAAATTCCTCATCCGGTTTCAGCACATTGATATTTGCTTTTTCGGAAAGAGGCTTTTCAAAACCACAGTCATCACAGCGTCCCATCCACGGCTCCAGGCATACGAAGGGAGCACCGGGTACGGACCAGATACCGAAATTCGGGAAGCCCTCACTGGTAAGTGTCAGATATGGAGTTCCGTCCGGGAAGAGGATACCGGCCTTTTGGATCTGGCCGTTATCAAAAACAAGAGCGTCTTTATCAAACATGTGAGGAGCAATGGAACAGGTTCCGTTTTCAAGGGAAAGTGTATGTGGTTCGTCAGCAAGGACTGTTCCTACAGACGTATCGATAAGGAGATAGGTAAGAGTGTCCAGGCCTTCAAAAGCAAGACGGTAATCACTCTGGGATTCGCCTTCACGTACCGGAACACGGAATGCCGGATGGCCGCCGATGGTAAAATACATAGTTTCAGAATCATTATTAACTACTTCCCAGCATACTTCCAGGTCGTGCTTCTTCAGAGTGTAGGTGATCTTCAGAGCGAAAGCAAACGGATAAACATTCAGGGTTTCTTCAGAGGACTTAAGGACAAAGGAAAGGGAAGTATCGGTGATATCCGTGCAGATAAAATCGCTGTCTCTTGCAAAGCCGTGCTGGCTGGAAGGATATTCCTTTCCGTTCAGACGCCAGATATCTTTGTAGTTACGTCCCACGTTGGGAAAAAGTACAGGCGCATGGCGTTTCCAGTAAGCCGGATCTGCCTGCCAGAGGATCTCTCTGTCATTAGTCTTGTCATAGATGCCGGTGAGTTCAGCACCGTGATCGGAAACGGAAATCTTAAGAAAGCTGTTTTCAATCGTTCGTGTCATGATAAACCTCCTGTATGACAGCATTCGGGTAATATTACCTCGGAATTGCTGCATGTTTTTTTCTATTTTAGCACATTTTTCAGATGATAACGAGAAAAATACAATCTGTGAAAAATATAACTGGAAAATCTGTCATATTTCACAAGAGAAATTGCTGTTTTTTGGAAGAATAACCTTGACTAATGAAGGATAAATCTATAAAATAATTATGTGCGTAGAAAACATACATTTTTTATGTTTTAAAGAACAATAATTAGGAGGAAAATGTAAAATGGCAAAATGGGTTTACATGTTTACAGAAGGTAATGCTACTATGAGAAATCTTCTGGGCGGCAAAGGTGCCAACCTTGCTGAGATGACAAACCTCGGTCTTCCTGTACCGCAGGGCTTCACAATCACAACAGAGGCCTGCACACAGTACTACGAGGATGGCAGATCCATCAACGATGAGATCATGGCTCAGATCATGGAAGCAATTACCAAGATGGAAGGAGTTACCGGTAAGAAATTCGGTGACAAAGAAAATCCTCTGCTTGTATCCGTTCGTTCTGGTGCGAGAGCATCTATGCCAGGTATGATGGACACAATCCTCAACCTTGGTTTAAATGAAGAAGTTGTTAACACTCTTGCTGAGAAATCCGGCAATGAGCGTTGGGCTTGGGACTGCTACAGAAGATTCATCCAGATGTACTCTGACGTAGTTATGGAAGTTGGTAAGAAATACTTCGAGGAGCTCATCGATGAGATGAAAGCTAAGAGAGGTGTTAAGCAGGACGTTGAGCTTACAGCTGCTGACCTGCATGAGCTTGCTGACCAGTTCAAAGCTGAGTATAAATCTAAAATCGGTTCTGATTTCCCAACTGATCCGAAGGAGCAGCTGGTTGGTGCGATCAAAGCCGTATTCCGTTCCTGGGACAACCCACGTGCGAACGTATATCGTCGTGACAATGATATCCCATATTCCTGGGGTACAGCTGTTAACGTACAGATGATGGCATTCGGTAACATGGGTGATGACTGTGGTACAGGTGTTGCCTTCACACGTGACCCTGCTACAGGTGCTAACGGTCTGTTCGGTGAGTTCCTTACCAATGCACAGGGCGAGGACGTAGTTGCTGGTGTTCGTACACCTATGCACATCTCCGAGATGGAGCAGAAGTTCCCGGAAGCATTCGTACAGTTCAAACAGGTTTGCGAGACTCTTGAGAAACATTACAGAGACATGCAGGATATGGAGTTTACTGTAGAGCATGGTAAACTGTATATGCTTCAGACACGTAATGGTAAGAGAACTGCACAGGCTGCTCTTAAGATCGCTTGTGACCTCGTTGATGAGGGAATGAGAACTGAGGAAGAGGCTGTTGCAATGATCGATCCTCGTAACCTTGATACACTTCTTCATCCGCAGTTCGATGCAGCTGCTCTTAAAGCTGCTACACCGATGGGTAAAGGTCTTGGTGCTTCTCCAGGAGCTGCTTGCGGTAAGATCGTATTCTCTGCAGAGGACGCTGTTGAGTGGGCTGCAAGAGGAGAGAAAGTTGTTCTTGTTCGTCTTGAGACATCCCCAGAGGATATCACAGGTATGAAAGCTGCTCAGGGTATCCTGACAGTTCGTGGTGGTATGACATCTCACGCAGCTGTAGTTGCTCGTGGTATGGGATCCTGCTGTGTATCCGGATGCGGCGATATCGCTATGGATGAGGAGAACAAGAAATTCACACTTGCTGGTAAAGAGTTCCATGAAGGAGATGCAATCTCCATTGATGGTACAACAGGTAACATCTATGACGGACTTATCCCGACTGTAGATGCTAAGATCGCTGGTGAGTTCGGACGTATCATGGGATGGGCTGACAAGTACAGAACAATGAAAGTTCGTACAAACGCTGATACTCCTGCTGATGCTAAGAAAGCTCGTGAGCTTGGTGCAGAGGGAATTGGTCTTTGCCGTACAGAGCATATGTTCTTTGAGGGCAACAGAATTGATGCATTCCGTGAGATGATCTGCTCTGAGACAGTAGAGGAGAGAGAAGCAGCACTTGCTAAGATCCTTCCGGAGCAGCAGGGAGACTTCGAGAAACTCTATGAGGCACTTGAAGGAAATCCTGTAACAATTCGTTTCCTTGATCCGCCACTTCATGAGTTCGTTCCTACAGAGGAAGAGGACATCAAGAAACTGGCTGATGCTCAGGGCAAGACTGTAGAGCAGATCAAGACAATCATCGCTTCCCTTCACGAGTTCAACCCGATGATGGGACATCGTGGATGCCGTCTTGCTGTTACTTATCCAGAGATTGCTAAGATGCAGACAAGCGCTGTTATCCGCGCAGCTATCAACGTTAAGAAGAATCATCCGGATTGGAACATCAAACCGGAGATCATGATTCCGCTTGTTGGTGACATCAAAGAGCTTAAATATGTTAAGAAATTCGTTGTAGAGACAGCAGATGCTGAGATCAAAGCAGCAGGTTCTGACCTTGAGTACGAGGTTGGTACTATGATCGAGATCCCGAGAGCAGCTCTTACAGCTGATGATATCGCTAAAGAGGCTGACTTCTTCTGCTTCGGTACAAACGACCTTACACAGATGACATACGGATTCTCCCGTGATGACGCTGGTAAGTTCCTTAACGCATACTATGATGCTAAGATCTTCGAGAACGATCCATTTGCTAAACTTGATCAGGTTGGCGTTGGTAAACTCATGAAGATGGCAATCCAGCTTGGAAAACCGGTTAACCCGAAACTTCACGTAGGTATCTGCGGTGAGCACGGTGGAGATCCGTCTTCCGTAGAGTTCTGCAACGAGATCGGACTTGACTATGTATCCTGCTCACCGTTCCGTGTACCGATCGCTCGTCTTGCAGCAGCACAGGCAGCAATCGCTAAGAAGAACGCCTAAGCAGAACTTCATATTGCTTCAAGGCTGAAACTTCAGCCTGATCAAGCATAGAAAGCTTCTGGCAGTCTGTAGAAATACAGATTGTCAGGAGCTTTTTTTATACAGGGGAAAGAACCATGAAAAAGAAAATTTTTATTATCACAGGAATGATTCTGTGTATCCTGGCAGGAATAGTTATCGTGCCTTCCGTGATCAGAACCAGACAGGCAGTAAAAGAATTTGAAAAAGATTTTCATGCATCCGCCAATTCCGGGGCAGATTCTGCGGGGATAGATTCTGAAGATGAGCCAGCTGCGGAGAACGAAGAAGTTTCAGAGGAAGAAGAGAAGAAAGCGTTTGAGCTGGATACGTATTTGGATCACAGAGATATGACTCACCGGTTGTATATTTACGACATGGATTATATTGAAAAGGCCATTTCCTTTGAGAAAAAAAGCCTTCAGGATTTTGAGGAGGTGATCAGGTAGAATCCGAAAATCCCGGATAAATTCAAACCACTTATGGAAGAATACTGCAAATGTGTGTTTGAAAAATATCCGGATGTGGAACTTCGTCCTTTTTATCAGAATCTTCAGAGCCTGGAAGTTGTGGAATGTACAGAGGATGAACTGTTAAAAGTCAGCTGGGATGTTTATTCCTGCGGATGTTACGTGAAATCAGAGAATAAGATTTATGTGCTGAAAGATAAAGAATACGAAGAAGGAACCTGGGATTATCAGGTGATCTTCCATGAACTGAGCCATTGTCTGCGGGACAGCCATTATACAGATGAAGACGGAAACAAAGTATACATTCAATTTGCCGGACTGAATTATTATGATGTTCCCAATGCGGAGGCAATCAATTCCCTGTTTGCGGTCAGCCTTTTTGATTATGAGGAAAACGATATTGCCTATCAGATGCAGAGCAATGCCCATAAAATAATGATCGAATGTATGGACAATTATTCTCTGGATGATTATGTGAATCACAGTCTTGGATATTACGCAAAACAGCTGGATGAATATAATCAGGATGACAACTATGCAACGACGATCCTGACGCTGATGGATGAGCAATATCATGATTACTACGATGAAAAGACGGCAGAGAACCCGGAAAAATATTATCCGATCTATGATTATATTTCCAACATGTATCTGGGAAAACATCTGAACGCAGGGATGAGCCTGGAAGAAGCCAGAGGGATTATGGATGAGATGCTGGAAAAACTCCTCTTTGACGTCCCGGAGGAATATCATATAGATAGAGATCATTTTTATGAGTATCTGAAGAAGTATTATACAGAGAGATTTTCTGCCGCATAGCTGGAAGTTTTCCGTTTGCGATGATTCCGACAGTTTACGAAAAAAGGGATTCATGGTATCATGAAAGAAACAGGGCAGAGAATGCCAGAGGATAAGGAGAATTTTATGAACCAGGAATCACAGACACCGCATAAGAGGCGGGTACGATATAAAGGAAAATATCCGAAGAAATTTGAGGAGAAATATAAAGAGCTTCAGCCTGAGAAATATAAAGATACCATTGAACATGTGATCAGCAAGGGGAATACACCGGCGGGAATGCACATTTCCATTATGGTGAAGGAGATCATTGATTTTCTGGAGATCAAACCGGGGCAGGTTGGATTTGATGCCACACTTGGATATGGTGGACATACCAGAGCCATGCTGGAATGTCTGAAAGGCCAGGGTCATATGTATGCGACAGATGTGGACCCGGAAGAATCCGCCAAGACCAGAAAACGTCTGGCAGAGCAGGGTTTCGGGGAAGATATCCTGACAATTAAACTCCAGAATTTCTGTACCATTGATGAGATCGCGAAAGAAATCGGGGGGTTTGATTTTATCCTGGCGGATCTCGGCGTATCTTCCATGCAGATTGACAATCCAAAGAGAGGTTTTTCCTTTAAAGTGGACGGACCTCTGGACTTAAGACTGAATCAGGAGGCAGGAATCAGTGCGGCGGAGCGTCTGGATACCATTTCCAGAGAAGAACTTGCCGGAATGCTGGATGAGAATTCCGATGAGCCGTACTGTGAGGAGATCGCCAAAGCCATCACCGATGAGATTCGTAAGGGCAACCGCATAGATACCACCACGAAACTTCGGGAAGTGATCGAAAAGACTCTGGATTTCCTTCCGGAAAAAGAGAAAAAAGACACGGTCAAAAAAACATGCCAGAGAGTCTTCCAGGCACTGCGTATTGATGTGAACCGGGAATTTGAAGTTCTCTATGATTTTATGGAAAAACTCCCCGGAGCCCTGAAACCAGGCGGACGTGTGGCAATCCTTACCTTCCATTCCGGAGAAGACAAACTGGTAAAGAAAGCACTGAAACAGGGATACAAAGAAGGAATTTATTCTGATTATTCCAAAGATGTGATCCGACCGTCTGCTCAGGAATGCGCTCAGAATGGACGTGCCAGATCAACGAAGATGCGCTGGGCGATAAAAGCATAAATGATGATCTCCATAAGCCATGGCAAAAAATAAGCCATGGCTTATTTTTTGAAAAAATTACAAATTTCTGTTCTGTATTTTGGAATAATTCCATACAAATTAAAAAATCACTGTGCTATCATGTTAAACAATTACAGTGACCTGGAAAAGTTAAAGATCAGATAAATATTTTTCGGGACACCACGAATTGGAAAGGAAAAAACATGGATATCACACTTGAAACAGCAGCAGATAAGCTGGTAAAAGAAATTTTTGGCGTGAAGCCTGAAGAAACTGTGATCATCACAGCAGATGATGATTCGGATGCATCGGTTGTAGAAGCAGTAAAAAACAGTGCAAAAAATGCAGGAGCACATGCAATGGTAATTTCAGTTCCCACACCAGGGGGAGTAGGAAAAGCAGCAGATCCGGATCTTCCGGTCGATGCGTTAAGTGCAGCACTTCTCTGTGCAGATGTATGGATCGAATTTAATCATCAGTGGCTTCTTTATTCCACACCATTTGAGCGTGCAGAAGCAGAGAACAAAAAAATGCGTTACATGTGTCTGGTAGATTTTAACCCTGACCTCATGATCCGTACCATCGGCAATGTGGAGACAGAGCAGCTCAAAAAATTTATGCTTGCGATCACTGAAAAAACAAAAAATGCAAAGAACATGCGTGTCACAACTCCGGCTGGATGTGATATATCATTTGAAATCGATCCTGGCCATTATACAGCATGTGACTGCGGAAACGCAACAGTACCAGGAATCCATATGCTTACAGGACAGATCAATGTTGTGCCGCGATTTGGAAGCATCAATGGCGTGATCGTTTTTGACGGATCTGTAACCCCACCTTTTGGAACCACACCGGATGCGCCGATCCGTCTTACAATTGAAAACAGTAAAATCGTAAAAATTGAAGGAGGCCGTGATGCAGCCATTTTTGAAGAGCATTTGAAAAGCTTTGAAGATGAGGGAATGTTCAAGCTTGCACATATTGCGTATGGGTTTAATCCAGGAGCGGTTCTTACCGGCAATATTGTGGAGGATGAGCGTGTATGGGGATCCACAGAGTGGGGAATTGGTTATGTCAGCCCATTTGACGCTCCGCCGCACGGACAGGATGCAAAATCCCACTGTGATGGCATTTGCCTGAATTCTTCTGTATGGCTTGATGGTGTACAGATCATGGATGAAGGGAGAATAACAGATCCATATCTGAAAGAGCTGGCTGCATTCAGAGAATAAATAATATGAACATATCTTTATTGCAGGTTTTAAATGCACCTTTGTTTGAGAATGTAAAAATTTTGTCAGGACGGGCCGGACTTGGCCGGATCGTAAAGCGGGCATCTGTTTTTGATGCGCCATTTAAAGAGGATGTGCTGGAGAAAGATATTCTGGCACCTGGAGATTTTTTTATCACATCTCTTTTGCAGTTTCAGCCGAAATCAGAAGAACTGATGCAGGTTCTGGCGCTTCTTGTAAAAGGAAACTGCAGTGGGCTCTGTGTGATGATGGAGGAGAGAGCAGAGCTTTTTTCGAAAGAAATGCTTGCTTTCTGTGAAGAGAAGCAGTTTCCTGTGATCTGTATGAGGGAAGATATTTCTTATGCAGAGGTCCTTGGAGTTATTAATCAATGTATCCTGGAAGAACAGACAAATGTGCTTAATCAGCTGAAACTGGATAAGATCCTAGCATCGAGGACTCTGCCCCAGGAGCGAATGAAGATCCTTTTTAGCATTAATCCGGGGATCAGGGAGTACGTACAGGCTGTTTATATCCGGGATGAACGGCGGAAGATCACACAAAGAAAAAAAACAGGAGAAGTCTGTTCATCTTTTGATATATTTATTCCGGCGGATAACTATGATATCTGTATTTTGAGTGCAGATTCCAGGAAGGAACTGGAACAGCATAAAAATGTAGTGTGTGAACAGCTTTTGAGAAGCTATCATAACCGCAGACTTGGAATTGGCAGACCTTATGCCAGATACAGAGTAGAACGAACACTTCTTGAAGCAGGAGACGCCCTGGACATGGCACAGGCATCGGACCGGAGGCAGCAGGTCTATGATCCATTGTCTCCGCAGCAGCTTCTTTTGCCTATCAGGGGAAGTCGGGAAATGCAGGAATTTTATGACGAATTTTGTCGAGAGATTGCGGCGAAAACAACGGAAGAAGGCATGGAGGACATGCTTCTTACAACAAGGGCGTATGTACAGTGCAATGGAGATTTTAAAAAAACTGCCAAAAAACTGAAACAGCACGAGAATACGATCCGTTATCGTATTAACCGTCTGAGAAATTATCTTGATGTGGAAGAACAGCCGTTGCTTTTTCATGAGATCATTTCTCTGGCTGTGCGGATCGAATCTATGCTGGAGATAAAAAAGAATAAAGAGGTATGAGAGTGGAACAGGAAAAGAAAACAGGAAATGTGGAATCTGTCACATTGGAACAGGTTCCGATGGAAGAGAGAAAAAGCTGGGCAGATGTTGCCATGATCCAGGCGGGAATTATGATCTGTGTGCCCAGTCTGATGCTGGGAGGAATCCTGGCAGAGTCTATGCCGATGTCTCAGGCCATCTGGTCAGGGGTAATCGGATATGCAGTGATCGTGGCGTTGATGATATTTTGTGGAATCATGGGAAGTGATCTTGGTGTACCGACATGTGTTGTTGCATCTGGCGTTTTTGGAAAACAGGGATCATCAAAGCTGATCTCTGCATTATTTATGATCTCCATGATCGGTTGGTTTGCAGTGCAGAACGGTGTCTGTGGCTCTGCATTTTCCAATCTGATCGAAGCAAGCACAGGAGTAAAAATCCCGATTCCGGTATCAACGGTTGTGTGGGGAATAATCATGCTGGTTACAGCTGTATATGGAATCAATGCTCTGGATAAACTGAATAAGATTGCCATTCCTGCACTTGTGATCGTAACTGTGATCGGGTGTGTGGTAGCAATCCAGCGTTTCGGAACCGGAAATTTAAGTATGACTATCGAAGATCCGGCCATGAGCTTTGCAGATGGAGTTGTACTTACTATCAGTTTTATGGCCACCGGCGCCTTGAATGCACCTGATTTTACCAGATATCAGAGAACAAGAAAAGATACAGTCCTTTCTTCTGCTATCGGTGTGATGCCGGCAGGAATGGCTATGCTTATTCTCGGAGCGGTAATGACGAGAATTGCCCAGCAGTATGACATTTCACTTGTATTTTCTAATATTGGCCTTCCGTTCCTTGGAATGGTCGTACTGATCCTGGCAACCTGGACAACGAATACTACCAATGCCTACAGTGCAGGCTTAAATGCAGTTATGGTATTCAATCTGAAAGAAAGCGGCCGTTCTATGGCAACGGTTATACTTGGAGCTGTGGGAACAGTTCTGGCAGCTGTTGGTGTAGCCGGAAATTTTGAGGGATTTCTTACACTTCTTGGAAATGCGTTTATGCCGATCATTGCTCTGTTTATTGTGGAATACTGGAGCCTTGGGAAAGGAAAAGCAGAGAACTTTACATTACGTGAAGGATGGTCAGTGGCTGGAATCGTGACCTGGGCTCTTGGTTTTGCAGCTACGTTTTTGACTGTGGGAATTTCTTTTATCAATGGAATGCTGGTTTCCGGAATCCTGTATCTGGTGTGGAGACTGGTAAAAAAAGGTGATAAATAAATGGCTAGAGAATATGTAGAAAAAAATACAGCGGAAATGGTCAGATGTCTAAAAGAACTGGTAGCTATTCCCGGGATTTTTGAGGATGCACCATCTAAAGGAGCACCTTTTGGAAAAAATATCCAAAAATCTCTGGAGTACGTCCTTAGAATGGGACAGCAAATGGGATTTCAGGTAAAAAATTATGATGGTTATGCCGGAGAGATCACTGCCGGAGAGGGAAACAGGATGATCGGAATCCTCTGCCATACAGATGTGGTCAGTGCAGGAGAGGGATGGAACACAGATCCGTTTGATCCTGTGGAAAAAGATGGAAAGCTTTATGGAAGAGGAACTTCAGATGATAAAGGCCCTCTGGTGTCTTCACTTTTTGCTATGAAATATCTTGCAGATAATCAGTTGATTCCAAAAGATACCTGTCTTCGCATGATTGTGGGAACCGATGAGGAAGAGAGCTGGCAATGTATTCGTTATTATCTGGATCATGCAGAAATACTTCCACAGGTATCTATCGTACCAGATGCTAATTTTCCACTTTTATACTGCGAAAAAGGACTTCTTGACTTTGATCTTTCTTCTGTGGAATCTGTGGATGAAAGAGCAGAGATACAAATTGTGGAATTAAAAGGTGGACGTAGCAGAAATATTGTTCCGGACGAGGCGTCCTGTCTTCTGAAATGTGAAGATCCGAAGGCGGCAGTAAAAAGCATTGCGCTTCCGGAACAGGTTACAGCAAAGATCACAGATGGATTTTTGAAATTGTCAGTCAGAGGGATCAGTACACATTGTATGAGTCCGGAAAAAGGGTTTAATGCAGTTTCCTGTCTTCTGGAAACGCTGGGACAATTTGGCGAAAAACTTTCTCATGCTTCTTATATGAAATGTTTTCATCAGGCCATAGGAATGGATTATGACGGAGAGCGTCTGGGCTGTGCCATGGAGGATTCCGCAGGGGCACTGACGTTTAATGTGGGAACTGTGAATATGGATGAAAATGGAAGGATTTTTCTGCAGTGTAATATTCGTTATCCTGCATCTGTGGAGTATAATGATATTCGGGAGTTGCTGGAGAGACAGCTGAAAAAATATGGCTTCTTTTATAATGAAGTAGATTATCTGGCTCCGGTGTACCATAAAAAGGACTCAGCACTGATCCGGTGTCTGATGGAGGCCTATCAGGAAGTGACAGGGGATATGGATACAGAGCCAATGGCTATTGGCGGAGCTACCTATGCAAGGGCACTTCCTAATGCTGTGGCATTTGGGCCGCTGTTTCCGTATGAGGAAGAACTGGCTCATGAAGCAAATGAATTTTTAAGCATTGAGAGTCTGCAGAAAATGACCGAAATTTTTGTAAAAGGTCTTTACAAACTGATGACAGAATATAGATAAAAACATTAAAGAAACAAACTATAGAAATATCCTGGAATGCGTTGACATCCAGGATATTTTTTGCTATGGTATACAAGTTTACATATGACAAAGAAGAAAGGATATGGATATGGAGGAAAAGAAAGACATTTTTGACAGACTGATGCATCTTCCTGTATTGAACATATTTGAACCTTTTTATAAAAAACATAAGGAAGTTCTGATGTATCTGTTCTTTGGCGGGATCACATTTTTTCTGAACATAGCACTGTATGCATGGCTGGATGGCATGCTCGGAATAAATGCGCTGATCGCCAATGTGATCTGCTGGGTAGTCTGTGTACTGTTTCAGTATTTTACAAACAGGACCTGGGTATTCGACGGTCAGGTAGATTCGGCAGCCGGATTTTTAAAGCAGATGGCTTCGTTTTTCGGAGGAAGACTCTTTACTCTGGTTGTGGAAGAAGCGATCCTTGCAGTATTCATTACCTGGCTTGGATTTAACAGCATGGCAGTGAAGCTGATCGCTCAGGTGGTTGTGATCGTATTGAATTATATAATCAGTAAATTAATTGTTTTTAAAAAATAAAAAATGTTTATATTTACGAGAAAGGAGTTGAGTTAAAAAATGGCAAAAGATAAGACCAATGATATGACTGTGGGAAATCCGGTGAGCCTGATCATCCGGTTTATGATTCCCATGTGTCTTGGAAATATTTTTCAGCAGTTTTATAACATTGCGGATTCCATTGTTGCGGGTCAGTTCCTGGGAGTAGATGCGCTGGCTGCAATCGGAAGCACCGGTTCACTGATGTTTTTTGTTACCGGATGGCTTAACGGACTGAGCAGTGGCTTTGCCATTCTGGTATCCCAGTGGTTCGGGGCGAAGCAATATGATAAGATGCGTCATTACGTAGCTATGTCCATTTATCTGGCAGCAGCCTTTGCCATTGTGATGACCATTGGCTTTGAGGCTTTGAATGAACCGATTCTGCGGCTGATGAATTCACCGGAGGATCTGATGGGATCTGTGAAGGGATATATGGGAATTATTTATGCAGGCCTGATCGTAACAGCGGCATATAATTCACTGGCAGCGTTTCTCCGTGCACTTGGAGATTCAAAATCTCCGCTGTATTTTCTGATCATTTCGGCAGTGATCAATGTGTTCCTGGATATTCTGTTTATTGTAAAAATCGGGATGGGAGTGGAAGGCTGTGCCTATGCTACGGTTATCGCGCAGGCAATTTCCGCAGTCTGCTGCCTGATCTATATTATCAAAAAGTTCCCGATCCTGCATCTGAAGAAAGAAAACTTTGAAGTTTCTTTTACCAGCTTCCGTTATCTGCTGGCCCTTGGTATTCCCATGGGACTTCAGTTTTCCATCACAGCGATCGGAACCATTATTGTGCAGGGTGCGGTAAATATTTACGGTTCTGTATATATGGCAGGATTTTCCGCTGCGGGAAAAATACAGAATATCATTGCAACTGTATTTGTAGCTTTTGGTGCGACGATGGCAACCTATGTAGGACAGAACCGGGGCGCCGGAAAGATGGACCGTGTAAAAGCAGGAATGAAATATACCCAGATCATGGTCTTGATCTGGAGTGTGATCACTATGATCATTATGTTCTTTTTCGGAAAGTACATGACCTGGCTATTTATTGACAAATCCCAGACGGATGTTATTAATGTTTCTGTTACTTATTTTCATACGGTATTCTGGGCATATCCGTTCCTTGGAAGTATCTTCCTCTACCGAAACGGACTTCAGGGACTGGGATATGGCTTGGTTCCCATGCTGGGCGGTGTGTTTGAACTGGCGGCAAGAAGTGCGATCGTTATGTTTGTTGCAGGAAAAACAAGTTTTGCAGGTGTATGTCTGGCAGATCCTGCCGCATGGATCGCAGCGCTGATCCCTCTGATCCCGTATTATATTTATGTGATGAAAAAGTGGAGCAGGGGAAAAAAGGAAACTGCTGCCTGAGTGGGTATAATACAGAAAATGAAAAGAATAAATTTAGGCTTGCAATTATGGAAGATACAGTTATAATGATATTATAACTGCGGAAAAAACCAGGAAACCAGGAAACCGGGATTCCGGGTAAGATTACAAATCCAGAAGGGAGAATATAGATCATGGAAATCACAAAGGAAACAACAATGGGCGAGATGCTTGCATACGATGAGAAGATCGCATACATCCTTATGCAGGAAGGAATGCACTGCATCGGCTGTCCGTCTTCTATCGGTGAGTCTCTTGAGGAGGCATGTATGGTACACGGACTTGACGTAAACGTAGTACTGGCAGACATCCATCACTATGAGGAAACCAAGAAACAGAAATAATCAGTACTATCACTGATCTTATAACGTTATAACGTACAGATTACGGACCGTAAGGGATAACGACTGTGCATGCCTTTTTGGCATGCCGGCGTTATCCCTTTTTTTATATATGGAGGAAAAAACATGTATGTCATGATCGACAATTTTGATTCATTTGTATATAATCTGAAGGCATATTTTCAGGAACTGGGGAGAGATATCCTGGTTAAACGCTGCGATGAGATTACTCTGGACGAGCTGGAAGCGATGAATCCGGAAGGGATTATTCTTTCGCCGGGACCGAAACGTCCCTGGGATGCGAAGCTCTGTGTAGATACGGTAAAAAAATTTCAGGGAAGGATTCCGATCCTGGGTGTCTGTCTGGGCCATCAGGTTATCGGCCACTGCGCGGGAGCAGTAGTGGAAAAGGGAGCACGTCCCATGCACGGAAAAGTAACAGAGATCCACAATTACGGAACCGGTGTGTTTGCAGGCCTGCCGGAGAAATATAAGGTTACAAGATATCATTCCCTGATCGTACGGGAAGACAGCATCCCGGAAGAATATCAGGTAGATGCTGTTTCCGATGACGGAGCAGTTATGGGAATTTCCCATAAAACACTGCCTCTGTATGGCGTACAGTTCCATCCGGAAGCTGTTCTTACGGAATATGGCCATGAGCTTCTTGAGAATTTCTGTAAGATCGCAGAGGAATTTCATCAGGAGAGGGAAGAAGAACTGGCAGAAGAGAAAACTGCTTAGATCAAAAAATAACCCGGAGATGAATGCAGCTCGCCTGCACTCATAAGAATATTACAGGGTGCAGTGAGGATACCTGATCCGCTCACTGCACAGATAAAACCGGGAACACACAGGAGTAAAAACATGTACAATAATCAGCGAATCATAAAAGAACTGACCCCATATATCCCGGCAGTGGAGATTTTCCGGATCTACGAGAGAGAGCCGGGAGCTGCATTTCTGGATTCCTCCCTTGTGAATGAACTGGGACATTATTCCGTGATCGGAAGGTGCCCCTATCTGAAACTGGTAAAAGACGGGAAGACCTTTACCATCAATGGAAAACCGGAAACAGAAACAACCTTTGAAGACTACATGCGGGAATATTTGAATACCCATGAGGACAAAAATGACAGCAGACTTCCCCTTGTGTCCGGAGCTGTAGGATATTTTTCCTATGATTACGGAAGGAAACAGATGGGAGTACCCTCCGGGGAAAAAGATCTTGTGACGATTCCGGAAGCGGTTCTGACGTTTTATGACTGTTTTGTTGTGGAAGACTGTCAGGAAAAAAGGACGTATCTTGTGTCAAATGGAATCAGCGGAAATGCCGCGGCGCAGATCGGCGCAATGGAAAAAGCAATCCTGGAATCTGCAGAGGCTGGCAAACCGGAAGAACCGGAAATCGGAGAAAAAAAGAAATTCGGAAATGGGATGATCACGGAAAATTCTCACCGTGAGAAATTTAAGATTCAGGTCCATCCAAATTTTGAGAAAGAGGAATACAAGCAGGCAGTGGACCGGATGATCCGGTATATTATAGAAGGTGATATCTACATTGCCAATATGACACAGCAGCTTACAATTGAAAGCGAAAAACAGCCGCTGGATGTTTTTTATGATCTTCGGAAAAACAATCCCTCTCCTTTTGGCGGATATCTGGATTTCGGAGATTATCAGATCGTCTGTGCCTCTCCGGAGCGCTTCCTGAAAATGAAAGACCGCCATGTAAACACCCGTCCTATAAAAGGAACACGAAAACGTGGCGCAACGCCTGAGGAAGACGAAATGCTCCGCCAGGAACTTGCAGATTCCGGAAAAGATAAAAGTGAGCTTCTGATGATCGTAGATCTGGAACGAAATGATCTGAACCGGGTATGTACACCGGGAAGCGTGAAAGTAACTGAACTTTTTACAGTGGAAGCATATGCCACAGTATTTCATCTGGTGTCGGATATTGAGGGAACACTGGAAGATGGAAAAAATGTGATGGACCTTCTGGAAGCTACGTTCCCCGGTGGTTCTATTACCGGTGCACCGAAATACCGCGCTATGGAGATCATTGATGAACTGGAGCATGGAAAAAGAAATCTCTATACCGGTTCCATCGGCTATCTGACACTGGATGGCAGCTGCGATTTTAACATCGTGATCCGTACAGCCCTTCATAAAAACGGGAAATATCATCTTGGTGTCGGCGGCGGGATCACGGCAGAGTCAGATCTGGAATTTGAGTATGAGGAAACACTGCAGAAAGCGAAAGCAATCCTGGACGCACTGCAATAGGGGACATACGGAATAACGGAAGACTAAGAAAGATTCTGCAGACGGGCCGGGAGACCTGATGCAAAAGGGAGGATGGAGATGAACGTAACATTAGATGAATGTTTTCAGTTTGGCCTGGGAGCATTTGAAACCATAGGGATCGAACAGGGAATTCCCATACTGCTGGATAAACACCTGAAAAGACTGGAACGTGCCGCAGATTTCCTGAAACTGGGAAGCTTGTCAGAACGGGGGATCACTGCACGGAAGATTGAAAAATATCTGGAAGAACAGAAAATGCGCACAGAAGTACAAAAGGAATTTAGAAACCTGGAGCACTGTGCATTAAAGATCATGCTTACCAAGGAAAACATGGTTTATTCTCTTCGTGCCAATCACTATACACCGGAAAAATATGAGAAAGGTTTTTTCATAGATATCAGTGCGGTAAAACGAAATGAAACCTCACCGCTGGTATATCACAAAACCATGAATTACGGAGACTGTATCCTGGAAAAAAGAAACGCCACGGCAGCAGGAATGGATGAGCGGCTGTTTCTCAATACAAAAGAACAGGTTTCTGAAGGTACGGTAAGTAATGTATTTTTTGTGAGAAACGGCGTGATCTGTACGCCACAAGTCAGTTGCGGCCTTCTTCCGGGGATCCTTCGGGAGTATCTCTGTGAAACAGAAGATGTGGAAGAGACAGACATCTATGTTCAGGACCTGAAGCGGTATCAGGAATGTTTTGTTACCAATTCCCTGATGGGAATCATGCCAGTGCGTCAGATCGGGGAAATTCGGTTTGAGGAAGACCGAGTGACAAAGAAGCTGATGAGAAAATATCAGGACATGGTACAGGAGACGATAAATAAGAGGAAAGACAGATGAAATGATATGGAGTGCCAGATTCTGTGAATGACCATGACTGAAATGAATGAAAATGACTGAGATAATCAGGGATAAAAGTGTATCAACCTGGAAAAACTAGGATTGATGCACTTTTTTTGTGCAAACTCAACCAAAAACAGTCATGAATTTTGTGAAGTAGTTTGATTGACTTTGAACGAAATTGGAAGTATACTAAGTTCAACAAATGAGGAACAACAAAAAGCGGTCAGAAACCCGCAGAATAAAAGATATGGGGAGGAGAAAGAAATGATCTGCACAGTTACTTTTAATCCATCTCTGGACTATATCGTTTCCGTAGAGGACTTCAAGCTTGGACTTACCAACCGTACCAGTTCTGAGCTGATGCTTCCGGGTGGAAAAGGAATCAACGTTTCCACCGTGCTGATGAACCTTGGAATTGAGAATACAGCACTTGGTTTCATGGCAGGATTCGTAGGAGATGAGATTGTAAGAAAGCTTGAGGAGATGGGAGTGAAATCCGATTTTATCAAGATCCCGGAAGGCGTTTCCAGAATCAACCTGAAGCTGAAATCCATTGACGGAACCGAGATCAACGGAATGGGACCTAAAATCAGCGCAGAAAAAGTTCAGGAGCTGATGGAGAAACTTGACACACTGAAAGAAGGAGATGTGCTTTTCCTGGCAGGAAGCATTCCATCATCCATGCCGGATGACATGTACGAGAAGATCATGGCGAGACTGGACGGAAGAGGCGTGATGATCGTTGTGGATGCAACAAGAGATCTTCTTGTAAACGTTTTGAAATATCATCCGTTCCTTGTGAAACCCAACAACCATGAACTGGGAGAAATCTTCGGAGTCGAGCTTAAGACCCGTCAGGATGTGATCCCTTACGGAAAGAAACTCCAGGAAAAAGGTGCCAGAAATGTACTGATTTCCATGGCCGGTGAAGGAGCTGTCCTGGTAGCAGAAGACGGACAGGTATTTGAGAAACCGGCACCGAAGGGAACACTGGTAAACGGTGTGGGAGCCGGAGATTCCATGGTAGCAGGCTTTATGGCAGGCTGGATGGAAAAACAGGATTACGAATACGCTTTCCACATGGGGATTTCCGCAGGAAGCGCAAGTGCATTTTCTGAAAATCTTGCCACGAGGGAAGAGATTCAGGCGGTATATAAACAGGTAACAGAGGGGTAAATAAGAAAGGAGAAGGGAAGATGAGAATCACAGATCTGCTTGACAAACGAAGCATATCGCTGGATGCAGCACCGAAGACCAAATCCGAAGCGCTGGATATGGCCGTAGATCTTATGGTAAAAAGTGAAAAGATCAGCGACCGGGAAGCTTATCGGAAACAGGTGTATTTAAGAGAGGAAGAAAGTACAACAGGAATCGGTGAGGGAATCGCCATTCCTCATGGAAAATGTGATGCGGTAAAGAAACCGGGACTTGCTGCCATGGTAGTAAAAAACGGCGTGGAATTTGAGGCACTGGACGATGAACCGGTCACCCTTCTTTTCCTGATCGCGGCACCGAATACAGAAGACAACATTCATCTGGATGTACTCAGCAAACTTTCCGTGATGCTGATGGATGATAATTTTACAGAGTCCTTACGTAACGCGAAATCTGTAGATGAATTTATGGAGATCATCGACAAGGCAGATGATGAGAAAAAAGATATCGACGAGAGACTGGCAGATACAGGAAGTTCCGAAGGAGCCAGAGCCAAACTGCTGGCAGTTACTTCATGCCCCACAGGTATTGCCCACACCTACATGGCAGCAGAAGGACTGGAAAAAGCAGCGAAGGCGAAAGACTGTTTCATTAAAATAGAGACAAGAGGCTCCGGCGGAGCAAAAAATGTACTTACGGATCAGGAGATCCAGGAAGCAGACTGCATTATCGTAGCAGCAGATGCCAAGGTTCCTATGGACCGTTTCGATGGAAAGAAAGTCATCGAATGCCAGGTTTCCGATGGAATCAGCAAGGCAGACCAGCTGGTTGAACGTGCGATCTCCGGAGATGTTCCGGTATATCATGGGGCAGCAGGCAGCCAGAACTCTTCCTCAAACGCAAAAGCAGGCGGCGGGGCAGGCCACAAAATCTACATGCAGCTGATGAATGGTGTATCTCATATGCTTCCACTGGTTGTTGGCGGTGGTATCCTGATCGCTCTTGCATTCCTGATCGATGGTTTAAGTGTAGATTTAAGTTCCCTTCCGGCAGACCAGAGAGCAAACTTTGGTACCATCACACCGGTAGCGGCTGTTCTGAAAAACATTGGTGGAACCGCATTTGGTTTTATGCTCCCTGTACTGGCCGGCTTTATCGCAATGGCCATCGGTGACAGACCGGCCCTTGCAGTTGGTCTTGTAGGCGGTATGATCGCGGCAAACGGAAAATCCGGTTTCCTTGGAGCTCTTCTTGCAGGTTTCCTTGCAGGATATCTGATCCTGGGACTTCGTAAAGTCTGTGACAAACTTCCGGAAGCTCTGGAAAAAATCGCACCTGTACTGATCTATCCGGTTGTTGGTGTCCTTCTTATGGGACTTTGTATGACATTCATTGTAGAGCCGATCATGGGCGGCATCAATACAGGATTAAATAATGCCTTGACAGGCATGGGAAATTCAAGTAAAGTAATTTTAGGACTGGTTCTCGGTGGCATGATGGCCATTGATATGGGAGGCCCGTTCAACAAAGCAGCATATGTATTTGGTACAGCAGCCATTGCGGCAGGTAACTATGATATTATGGCAGCAGTTATGGTGGGAGGTATGACTCCTCCATGCGCTATTGCACTTGCATCCCTGCTGTTTAAAGACAAATTTACAAAAGAAGAGCGTGAGGCAGGACCGACTAACTTTATCATGGGACTTGCATTTATCACAGAAGGAGCCATTCCTTTTGCGGCATCTGACCCGATCCATGTACTTCCGTCCTGTATCGTCGGTTCCGCAGTAGCCGGAGCGATCTCCATGTTTTTCAACTGTACACTGATGGCACCGCACGGCGGAATCTTCGTATTCCCGGTTGTAGGTAACGCACTGATGTATCTGGTTGCACTGGTTGTGGGAACTCTGATCTCAGCCGTACTTCTCGGTGTACTGAAGAAAAAAGTTGCTTAAATTTTTAAAATTAAAAATAAAAACCTGGAGGATAAAAAAATGAAAGAATTCAAGTATGTAGTAACAGATAACGAAGGAATCCATGCACGTCCGGCAGGAGAGCTTGTGAAACTTGTAAAAGGTTTCGAGTCCAAGATCACAATCGAGAAAGACGGTAAGACTGTAGAGTGTAGAAAGCTTCTTGCACTTATGGGACTTGGCGTAAAGAAAGGCCATGAGGTTACTTTCACATTCGATGGTGCAGACGAGGATGCAGCATACGAGGCAGTAAGCAAATTCATGCAGGAGAACCTGTAATCTCAGAATGAGTAAACAGAAGACATCCCGGTCCGTCTGATCGGGGTGTCTTTTTTAAAGGAGGAAAACTATGCTGACGGAGCAGAGATATGAGATCATACTCGGCCTTCTCAGAGAAAAAAACAGTGTCACAGTAACAGAACTGAAAGATATCCTGGATGCATCAGAATCTACGGTCCGCAGGGATATCACAGCGCTTTACAAGGCAGGAAAACTGACCAGGGTTTTTGGCGGTGCAGTGGCACTGGAGCATACAGTCAATGCCTATGAGCCTACCGTAGCCCAAAAATCCGAGCTTAATATCGAGGAAAAAAAGAAGATCGCAGCCTATGCGGCATCTCTGATCCAGCCGGGAGATTTTGTATATCTGGATGCGGGAACGACTACCGGATATATGCTGGAACATCTTAATGGCTCCAGGGCGACGTTTGTGACCAACGGTGTTTCCCATGCCAGGACTCTGGCTCAGATGGGAGTCCATGTGCTGCTGATCGGCGGAGAACTGAAAGGTTCCACAGAAGCGGTGATCGGAAGCCAGGCTATGCAGATGCTGAAGAACTATCATTTTACAAAGGGTTTTTTTGGAACAAACGGAATGACGCTAAGAGAAGGTTTTACTACACCGGAGGCCAACGAGGCACTGGTAAAACGAACAGCCATGGAGCAGTGCCTGGAAAGATACGTAGTGTCCGACAGCTCCAAATTCGGACAGATCAGTGCGGTGACATTCTTTTCGTTTGACGGAGCGGTGATCCTGACAGAAAACTGTTCCAGAGAATATAAGGACTGCAGAAATATTCAGATCGTATCATAAAAAGATATAAAATAAAAAGATTATAAATAAAAAACCGGTTTGGAAGAAAAAAATTCTTCGGAAACCGGTTTTTGTGATCAGTCTTCTTTGGAAATCATGGATTCCAGATCTTCCACAGAAATGTCTTTCTTACGCATCAGTTTAAGAAGACGTTTCAGCTCTGCGGCTTCTTCTGCTTTCTTGGCTGCTTTATGAATTTCTTCCAGCTGTGCTGCAAGAGCAGTTTTCTCATCTTCCAGAGCTGCGATCTTCTCTGTGTAGGCAGCAATCTTGGACTCTACTTTGGAAATTTTTTCGTTCAGTACTTCTACTTTGGTACGTCTCTGTCCCATATGAAACCTCCTAATAAAATATTATTACTTATACAATAGCATAAAAGGTCTGAAAATACAATTATCAATTACATTTTATATTGAATTGATGGGGAAAGTATGATATTTTATCAAAATATAAATCGGAATATCCGTTTTACAGAAATCGGAAATAAAAATGAAACAGAATTTTATAAGGTGAAGAGAACAATGGAAGATAAAAAATTACAGGAAGCATTAAAAAAAGAAGAAGATCTGAAAGACTATCTCCGCCAGTTGAAAAGTGTGGCTGTTGCCTTTTCCGGAGAGAGAGCTGAAGGAAGCGATCCACTTCTGCGAAAAAGAAGGCATCCGTCATTTTGTATGTGAATCCAAGGAGCTGGACATCGAAGGATTTTCCCATAATCCGAAGAACCGATGTTATATCTGTAAGCACGAGCTGTTTGAGAAGATCATCAACATCGCAAAGGAGCAGAAGATCGAATATATCGCAGAAGGCTCCAATATGGATGACAACGGAGATTACAGACCAGGGCTTCAGGCAGTGGCAGAACTTGGTGTGACAAGTCCTCTGCGCCATTCCAAGCTTGCGAAAGAAGAAATCCGTATCCTGTCCAGAAATCTGGGACTTCCTACCTGGGATAAGCAGTCTTTTGCCTGCCTTTCTTCCAGATTTGTTTACGGAGAAGAGATCACAAGGGATAAACTTTCCATGGTGGATAAAGCAGAGCAGCTTCTTCTGGATCTGGGATTCCATCAGGTTCGTGTGCGGATCCACGGAATGATGGCCCGCATTGAAGTGGAACCGGGAGAATTTTCCAAAGTTCTGGAAAACCGGGAAAAGATCACAAAAGAGTTTAAGACATATGGCTTTACCTATGTTACAATGGATCTGACAGGCTACCGGACAGGAAGCATGAACGAAACATTGGGAGAGTAATATGAAAATAATTGCAAGGATCAGAAGTGATTTTCCAACAAAATTTGGAATCCCGCGCCAGAGCGGCCGTGTGGAAGAACTGACAGCCCGTGTTGTTTTTGAACCGGAATACCGGGTACGGGAAGCGGTAAAGGGAATGGAAGATTTTTCACATATCTGGCTGCTCTGGGAATTTTCTAAGGCAATCCGTGAGAACTGGTCACCTACGGTACGTCCACCGCGTCTGGGCGGGAATGAAAGGATGGGTGTATTTGCCACCAGATCCCCCTTCCGTCCAAATCCGGTAGGGCTGTCCTGCGTGAAACTGGAAAAGATCGATCTGGAGAGTAAAGAAGCTCCTGTACTGATCGTATCCGGTGCAGATCTGATGGATGGAACCCCCATCTATGATATCAAGCCATATCTGCCGGCTGCAGACTGCCATCCGGAAGCCCTGGGCGGTTTTGCAACAAAAGTGGAGCAGCACTTCCTGAAAGTGGAGATTCCCGAAGAATGGAAGGCAAAGATCCCGGAAGAGAAACTTTCTGCGCTGGAAGGGGTACTTAAGGAAGATCCAAGGCCTGCCTACCAGAAAGATCCGGAGCGGATATACGGAATGCCTTTTGCGGGAATGGATGTGCATTTCCAGGTAAAAGAGGGCATACTTACTGTATGTGGGATCACAGAATATAAAAAATCTGACAAAATTTAAAATTACCTTTGACAAACTTTTTAAGGCATGGTATTATAATAAACGAGTTAGCAAATGCTAACTCAATATTTTAAAGCAAGAGTTAGTCAAAGATAACCAGTAACAGTTATATAAAAAAAGTTCAGAGATCAAAGGAGAGTGAATTATGAGCGTTGTAATCGTAGGCGGTAATGAAAGAATGATATGTCAGTATGAGGATATCTGTAAAGGGTTCGGATGTAAGGCGAAAGTTTTTGCCAAGGAAAAAGGAGCTATGAAGAAAAAGATCGGTGTGCCGGATCTGATGATTCTGTTTACAAGTACCGTTTCCCACAAAATGGTAAACTGCGCGGTAGAAGAAGCAAAGAAAAAATCCATCCCTGTATGCCGCTGTCACACAAGCAGCGCTGCAGCTCTTGAGAACATTCTGAAACAGTACTGTGCATAAGAAACAGGTCAGGAGATACTTTTCTCTTGTATAATTTGACTTTTTTTGCGGAAATGTAACGGAAAGACTTGCAAAATTATAAATTATTCAATAAAATAGCCGTAGGTTTCTGTGGTAAAGTGTTGCAGTGAATCGTGAATATGCAGCGCTGGAAGTCGAAATTACAGGTGAGAGGTGTTATCATGAAAAAAGTTGTAAAATTCGGTGGAAGTTCCCTTGCAAATGCGGAGCAGTTCCAGAAAGTGGGCGATATCATCCGCAGCGATGAGAGCCGCCGTTATGTAGTTCCGTCAGCTCCGGGAAAGAGATTTGACGAAGATATCAAAGTAACCGATATGCTTTACGGATGCTATGACGCAGCATCCAAAGGTGAGGATATCACTGAGAAGCTTAATGCCATCAAAGAGAGATATTATGAGATTATCAAAGGTCTTGGACTGAGCCTTTCTCTTGAAGACGAGTTCAAGAAGATCGATGAGGATTTCCGTGCACAGGCAGGAATCCAGTATGCGGCATCCAGAGGTGAGTTCCTCAATGGTAAGATCATGGCTGCATATCTTGGATACGATTTTGTGGATGCGGCTACTGTAATCCGTTTTGATAAAGACGGTAATCTGGAAGCTGAGGAGACCAACAAACTCCTTTCCAAGAAACTCAGCAAATCCCAGCATGCGGTTATCCCGGGATTCTACGGAGCATGTGCAGATGGTACGGTAAAGACATTTTCCAGAGGTGGTTCTGATGTAACAGGATCCCTGGTTGCAAAAGCGATCCATGCAGATATCTATGAGAACTGGACTGATGTTTCCGGTTTCCTTGTAACCGATCCGCGTATCGTACACAATCCGGAACCCATCGAGGCAATTACATACAGAGAGCTTCGTGAGCTTTCTTACATGGGAGCAACCGTTCTTCATGAGGATGCGATCTTCCCGGTTCGTAAAGAGGGAATTCCGATCAACATCCGTAATACAAACAGCCCGGAAGACAAAGGTACACTGATTGTAGAGAGCACCTGCAAAAAACCGAAATTTACAATTACCGGTATTGCCGGAAAGAAAGGTTTCTGCTCCATTAATATCGAGAAATCCATGATGAACAGTGAGATCGGTTTTGGCCGTAAAGTTCTTCAGGTATTTGAGGATCAGGGAATCAGTTTTGAGCATGTACCGTCCGGAATCGATACTATGACCGTATATGTTCACCAGGATGAGTTTGAGGAGAAAGAACAGCAGGTTATCGCAGGCATCCACCGTCTGGTACAGCCTGACTTCGTGGAGATGGAATCCGACCTTGCACTGATCGCAGTCGTAGGCCGTGGAATGAAATCCCAGAGAGGTACCGCAGGAAGAATCTTCTCTGCTCTTGCTCATGCAAATGTAAATGTAAAAATGATCGACCAGGGTTCCAGTGAGCTGAATATCATCATCGGTGTTGAGAACCGCGATTTCGAAAAAGCTGTCAGAGCGATCTATGATATTTTTGTTCTGACACGGATCTAAAAATATCCATTTTAATTAAATCAGGAAGTATTATATCCGCCGCAGGACATGTAACATACCGTCCTGTGGCGGATTTTTTGGCCAAAATCTATGGTTTACCTAAAAATAATCCAAATAAATTCGACAAAATTTCTAAAAGAAAAACAAAGATATTATACATTGTGTCGAAAAACGTCTGACAGGAAATAAACAGTATTGACAAAAACTTAACTTTTGTGTAAAACAGACATATACAAAAACTTCAGAAAGGCAGGCGGTCAGCAATGGAGAAACAGATCAAACTGGATGAAAAAAGCGCACAGGAGTTTGTCAGTGCAGCCAGCAGATGCAATTTTGATATTGATGTATTTTACAACCGCATTATCATCGACGCGAAGTCGATCCTTGGACTTCTTAGTCTGGATCTGACAAAGACTCTGACAGTAAAGTGTTACGGAGAGGATGAAAATTTTAACCAGGTTCTTTCCAAGTACGCGGTAGGCTGAGAAATATGAATAAAGAAAAAAAGTAATAAAAAGGCGCAGTTCATGAGAAGCAAAGCAGAACATGCGTCTTTTTTGATTGCAAAAAGATTTTTGTATGTAGTTTTTATGGTATAATCTGAAATACAGCATTGCAGAAAAGGACAGTTTTCGGAGGAAGAGCTCTGAAAGCTGCAGGAGTGAAATTATGGAAAAACCAAAAGTACGGATTTCTGTCAGAAACCTGGTGGAATTTATATTACGTAGCGGAGACCTGGATAACAGCCGTGGATCATCCGGAGATAAAGAAGCCATGTTAAAAGGCGGAAGGCTTCACCGGAAGATCCAGAGAAGCATGAAAGGCAATTATCAGGCGGAAGTTTCCCTGAAAAGAGAAAGTGAATACGAGGATACGATCATTCAGGTGGAAGGTCGTGCAGATGGAATTTTTACAGAGGACGGGGAGGTCTGGATCGATGAGATCAAAGGAACCTATGGAAATCTCCAGGCAATGGAGATGCCGGTACCTGTCCACCGTGCACAGGCAATGTGTTACGGGTGGATTTACGGAGAAAAAGAAGGCCTTTCCCAAATCGGGATCCAGATGACCTATTCCCATCTGGATACAGAGGATACCAGAAGATTCCGGGAAATTTTTTCCATGGAGGAACTGAAAAAGTGGTACCAGGAACTTCTGGATGCTTACCATAAATGGATTGCTTATTCACTTTCCTGGAAAAAAGAACGGAATGCATCCATGACAGATCTGCAGTTTCCGTTTCCTTACAGAGAAGGGCAGAGAGAGATCGTCAGTGGTGTATATCATACGGTTTCCAGTAAGAAAACGCTGTTTGTCCAGGCACCTACCGGAGTGGGAAAAACTATGTCTGCAATTTTTCCATCTGTACGTGCCATCGGAGAGGGGAAAGGCGAAACACTTTTTTACCTTACCGCAAAAACCATTACAGGAACAGTTGCCTGGGAAGCGTTCCATACTTTGCGTGAAAATGGACTGAAATTTAAGGTTACAGCCATTACCGCAAAAGAAAAGCTTTGTTTCCTGGATTCACCGGAATGTACACCGGAGAAATGCCCCTATGCAAAAGGACATTTTGACCGGGTGAATGATGCAGTCTATGAACTTTGGACTACCGAAGAGGTATATTCCAGGGAAGTGATCCGTGCTCATGCAGAAAAATGGCAGGTATGTCCTTTTGAAATGTGCCTGGATCTTTCCGTCTGGGTAGACGGGGTGATCTGTGACTATAACTATGCCTTTGATCCCAATGTCCATCTGAAACGCTTTTTCGGGGAAAATATTTCCGGGGATTATATCTTTCTTATTGATGAGGCCCATAATCTGGTGGAACGCGGAAGAGAAATGTACAGTGCGGAAGTATCCAGACAGACACTTCTTACGCTGCGGAAAAAAATCCGGAAACATTTTCCGAAACTTGCCAGGGCCTTGGATAAAGCCAGCAGGCAGATGCTGGAACTGGAGGAAGATCTTAAGGCATCCCAAAATCCGTATCAGGTGCTTTCAAATCCAGGGGTGCTGCCCGTTACGTTCCTTACCATTTCCGGTGAGCTGGAAGAAATCCTGGAAGAAAAAAATCTGGAAGAGGAGCTTCGAAAAGAGATTCTGGAATTTTATTTTGTTGTGCGTGATTTTCTGAATGTGTCAGAATTGGTGGATGAGAACTATGTGGTCTATACAGAATGCTTTGGAGAAAATGATTTTCGGCTTCGCCTCTTCTGTGTGAATCCGGCTGCAAACCTGGGAGAGTACCTGAAAAAGGGAAGAAGTGCGGTGTTTTTTTCGGCAACGCTTTTTCCCATGCTATATTACCGGGAACTTCTGACAACGGAAACGGATGCCTATGGAATTTATGTGCAGTCTCCGTTTTCGGCGGAAAACAGAAGAATTCTTATCGGAAGTGATGTGAGCAGCCGGTATACAAGGAGAAACCATACAGAGTACCGTAAGATTGCGGAATATATTTCCAGATGTGTATGGCAGCGCCAAGGAAATTATATGGTATTTTTTCCCTCCTATCGCCTGATGGAAGATGTATATCAGGTTTATGAGGAGGAATTTTCGGTAGACTGGGTGCGCTGTATCCGACAGAATTCTGATATGACGGAACGGGAACGGGAGGAATTCCTGGAAGAATTTCAGAGCAGGGAAGGAACTTTGGTAGGTTTTTGTGTACTTGGAGGGATTTTTTCCGAAGGGGTTGATCTTACCGGAGAAAGCCTGATCGGGGCGATCATAGTGGGAACCGGGCTTCCGCAGATCGGCAGTGAGAGGGAGATTCTGAAAGAATATTATGACAGAAAGAAACAGAGCGGTTTTGATTATGCCTACCGTTATCCTGGCATGAATAAGGTTCTCCAGGCAGCCGGACGTGTGATCCGCACCAAAGAGGACAAAGGTGTGATATTGCTTCTGGATGACCGTTTTCTGGGCCGGGATTACGGAGAAATTTTTCCGAGGGAATGGAAAGACCGGAGCAGCTGCAGGCTGAATACCGTGGAAGAGGCAGTAAGCAGGTTCTGGAGATCGTTTACTTGACAGACGGAAGAAATCCGGTATACTGATAGAGACTTTATCCACACTGGAAAAAGGGGGAGAGTACTCCCGGAATAAAATCAGAAACTGTTAAATCCAAAGATAAGAAAAGTGAAAGAAGTATATGAGACAGAAAAAAATATTAAAAGTACTGGCCGTGTGTTTCAGTACAGTAATGCTTACTCAGCCGGTATCAGCGGCGGCTCTGCAGCAGAGTGCACAGGGCAGCCTTGGTTCTGTTACGGAGGAGTCCCAGATACTTCCGATTCCCGATGGAAGTGGGAAATATATTTTAAAAAGCAGCGGTTTTTACTGCCTGAATGAAGATGGAACTAGAGAAAATACACCGGCAGTTCATTATTTTGATCATTTTGTGATTGATGGTACGGTGTTTGACGGATATTATTATCATGATGAAAATGGTAAATTTGCGGCGGGGAATCCGCACATGGTTCAGATCAAAAACCTGAGTGCCCCTTCAGAAGACGGAAGCGGTGCGGAAGTTTCCTTTGATGGCTGTTATATGGTAAATAACCTTGGAAAACTCAGTGCGTCGCCACAGGTACGGTATATGGACAATCTGGTGGTGGATAAAACCACTTACAATGGTTTGTATTATTTTGACGGATATGGAAAGATGATTACAGATCCCGGCATTCATTATCTTAACATGAACGCGGCAGGACAGATGTTTGACGGTTATTATTATTTTGGCGGAGAAAACGGAGTTCTGGTACAGGAAGAGGGAACAACACCGGAGGGCTTTCCGGTTGATGAAACCGGAAAAGTGGAAACAAAGGATCTGGGCATGGAAGGTCTGGAAACCAGACTTACGGAACTTCTTGGTTCCTATGACGGTACCTGGAGTGTATATGTAAAAGATCTTACCAATGATCAAGAATTTGATCTTGGCAGTCAGTCCTTATATTCTGCCAGCCTGATCAAGGCGTTTGTCATGGCGCAGACCTATGCCAGTATGGACACCGTTCTTCAGAGTGAGGCCGCAAAAATGAAAAAAGATGTTTCCGATCCGGCAGTCGCAACGAAAGTTAATGATCTTCTCTGGAATATGATCACAGTCAGTGATAATGAATCTTTTAATGAGCTGGTACGCCTGCAGACGACATCCGGTGTTTTTAAAGACGGGGCGGAGGCAGTGAATGCTTTCCTTGCGGAAAATCAGTTCGCGGATACATCGGTACAGCATACCCTAAGTCCTTCCGCATCCAAAGATGCGGGGCTGGGAGGAAGGAATACCACTTCTGTAAAAGACTGCGGGGAGCTTCTTTCCCGGATCTATAAAGGGGAATGTGTATCAAAGGAAGCTTCAGATGCTATGCTGAACCTTCTTCTGAACCAGCAGGTGACAACCAAGATCCCAAGTGGGATTTCCGCTTCTGTGGAAATTGCCAACAAGACCGGGGAGACAGATACAGACCAGCATGATATTGCTATTGTATACGGGGAGAAGACAACCTACATTCTCTGTGTGATGTCTGAGAACTGTAAATCCGGGGATGCAGTTTCACACATTCGGGATATTTCCGGGATTGTTTATAATTATCTGAATATGCAGCTTGACCAGGACTGACTTGTGAGCTAAAATGAAAATCAGCCGAGCAGTATCTGAATGTTTGACCCGAAACAGGAAGATTTTATAAGCTCACGAAAGGAGATTTTTATTATGAAGACAGTACATACAGACAAGGCACCGGCAGCCATCGGACCGTATTCCCAGGCAATCATCCATGGAGATACTCTTTACACATCCGGTCAGATCCCGGTTGACCCGGCAACAGGAGAAGTTGTGGGAACAACCATCGAGGAGCAGGCAGACCGCGTAATGAAGAATCTCGGTGCAGTTCTTGAGGCAGCAGGTTCCAGCTATGAGAACGCAGTCAAGACCGTATGCTTCCTTGCAGATATGAACGATTTTGCAGCATTTAACGAAGTATATGCGAAATATTTCGTAAACAAACCGGCACGCTCCTGCGTCGCAGTTAAAACACTCCCGAAGAATGTTCTCTGTGAAGTAGAAGTGATCGCAGCAGTATAATAAAAAACAGGCAGTAAATCCCCTGTCAGGAAGAGACGCTCTTCCGGCAGGGGATTTTTTGCTGTGATTGATTTTTAAAAAGGAAAGCAATGTATTTATACCGTGAAGTCTGGAAAGTGTTGATTTTAAAGCATTTCTGGATGTGTGGGATGCTTTGAAAATATGATTTTGTGACAATTTTGTGACAAACGGCGGAAAAATCACGGATTTACAAAGACGAAGCATATTGATTTCATGATCGGCATATGCTATAATGCCAGCCACCAAAAAAGATATGACTATTTCCATGTGTTCACCTCCCCCCGTTGCCGGGTTTCGGTTGGACAACACAGTCAGTATAACACAACTTAGAACAGAATGGAACATATAAAAATACCCGGTGCAAATTAATGTACCGGGCGGTTTTTTATTTGTTGCCAAGAAATTTTTTAAAGTCCTCGATAATCGTGTCGGACGGATTGGCCGCGTAGGCCGCCAAAGCCTTGTCACGTTCCCTGGCTGCCTCTTCCTTCCAAGAATTATACTTTTCTGAAGATAAATTTTTTCTGCTGCTATAACGTGCGTACATGCGTTTGTAACATTTGTCGTATTCTTTGAGTATAGGATTCTTTTTTCTCTTATTCTTGTAATTGCGATCGGCGTAAACTTGCTGACAAGTCAGGCCTGTATCTTTATAGAGATTATCGCAACATTCTCCGTCATGCCCGTTTACAATAAAATATTTGTCGCAGATAGCGCATTTTTTTATTTTGATGTTTAATTCTAGCATTTTAAGGAATTCACAAGTTAAAGCTTCTCTAATTGATTCAAAGGAATAACCATGAATAATTTCGACATCAGTAGAGTTAATTTGCTGATTTATGATGCTGTTTTGTTGTTCTCTTATACGAAATTGTTCCTCGATGTCTAAAGTAAAATCTATGGAATTTGCCGTAATCTTATAATCTAAATCGTTAAGCTCAAATATACTTACTAAATGCCGTATAAATGTAACCTCCTTGAAGGATATTTCATTACTTGTTTTATACATTTTAGGACTGAGTGAAATATATTTTTTTAATGATTCCTGAATTGTTGGACATATATTGACATCCAAACAAGGAACAAAATTTTCTATAAAATCTCGATGCAAAGAAAAGTAATCGTATCGTGGTCGTCTTATTTCTGTATAATCCGATTCTCTTAAGCTTTCAGCATCTATATAAGCGTAGGAAACACAGGGAAATAAATCACACACTAAATGAAATGCAAGTGCGTTTGGCATAGAGCCATGTGTTAATTCCGTGAGTGATAAAAGTCTTTTTTTTGCTAGGGGAAAATGGAGCAATATTGTTTCTTTTAAGTAATCAGAAGTAGAATATTTTTCAAAAATCTGTAAAGCTGTTTTTCTTCGCTGTTCATAATAAGAAAAATCATGATTTATAAAGTCTAGGAACAATTCTCCAATCTTATAGACGGGTAATTTAGTAAATTCTGATTCCGAGTAATGATGCCTGAAAGAATTATCAATTATAGCTTTTTTTGTTAAATCATATGTGAATATGTGCATAATATATTCTCCTTTTAATAGAACTATATAAAAACAAATTAATAACTATATAAAAATTCTAAAGGAATTAGTTGCAAAAGTCAATGGCAATACTTAAAATAAGATATAGAGAGATGAAACAAATTAAAAATATATCTTTCTAAATATGAAAGGAGGAATTTCAGTGAATGCAGCAGTAATCAACAAAAATGCAAAGCTTCAAAGAGTACCAGAAGCGTGTGCAGATACTAATTGGAGCAGAAACACACTTATGAAAGTTGCCGCAGAAGCGAATGCAATCATCAGAGTTGGTCGAACTGTACGAATTGATATGCCTGTACTTTACAAGTATATTGATACGGTTTACAAGGCCAACTAACACACATATCTACAAAGGACGATCAAGCGCGATTCGCGCATTAATTTCATACAAAAGACGAAAAAAATCTCAAAGAAAGGAGATGCTAGGAACGAAGGAAGATTTTGAATTAATCCGGCAGCAGATAAACATTGAAGCTGTAGCGAACCATTTGATGAAAAAGCAAGGGAAGAATTACATCTTTCCTAGTGAAAAATCTGCAAGCGTCCGCATTTACCCGGAGACACAGAGTTTTTACGATTTCGGTAGATGCACCGGTGGCGATGTGATCCGTTTGTGGTCACATGTGCGAGACGTTGACAGCTGGACGGCACTGTGCCAGATCAGAGAAATATTCGGACTGAATACGCCTGATAGGAAGAACAGCCGAGATTTAATTCGGCAGCAGGAACAGGCCCGGCAGAAACAGCAGCAAGCCGAGAAAGCCGAAAAACGCCGCTGGAGGCTACAGGTTGAGGCTTTGCAGGGTGAATGCGAGCTCTATCAGAGCATTCTTGATTCAGGGCACTGTGAGCCTTTAAGCTGGCTGTGGTGCATCTGCCAGAACCGTTTGACGAGCGCAAGCGGAAAGGCTGATTTGATGTGCGGAATTTTTTGAAAAATTTATGAAAGGTGATACGAGAGAGCCACACGAGAGCCAGACAAAAAACTATGACAGAAAATTTACTCGTTAGTTTGAATGATATTGAGGAAAAAGAAGCATCTTGGTTAGTTCCTCAACGTATGCCTAAAGGTCAGATTATTATTCTGGCAGGCGATGGAGGCAGTGGAAAGACAAGTTGCTGGTGCAGTTTAGCAGCTGCAATTAGCACTGGAGCACAGGTGTTTTTCGATGAAACACCGAAAGAATTCTTCGAAAGTGAACCTCAGAAAGTTTTGTTCTTTAGTTCGGAGGATTCGCTAGAGTATACGCTAAAAGCAAGGCTTAGAAAAGCAGGGGCAAATTTCAATAATATTTTTTCGGTGGATTTAAAGAATGAGAGATTCTCAGAGATTAAATTCAACTCAAAGTTATTAAAAGAATTAATTGAGCAGGTAAAACCAGCATTAATTGTATTCGATCCTTTGCAGGCATTTATTCCGGTTGACATGCAAATGGGACAGCGCAATGCGATGCGAGCATGTTTAAGTCCTTTAATTGGAATCGGTGAACAATATGGGGTGACCAGTCTAATTGTTGTGCACACCAACAAAAAGCAAGGGGTATTTGGAAGAAATAGAATTGCTGATTCTGCTGATGTCTGGGACATCGCTAGATCAGTGATGATTGTTGGAAGTGTGCCAGGAAGCAATGAGCGTTATTTGTCACAAGAAAAAAGTAATTACGGACCGTTATCGCAGACTGTATTATTTAACATCGGAGAAAAAGGAGCAGAGTTTACAGGCTTTTCTGACAAGCACGATGCTGATTATGTGGGAATGAGAGACTACGAACGGAGACAAGCTCCACAAAGAGCGGATGCAGAACAATTTATCATTGATTTTTTGAATAATGGCAAAAAAACAACTGCCGAGCTAGATGAATCAGCAGAAGCAGCAGGCATCAGCAAAAACACTTTAAGTAGGGCAAAAACCGAACTACGAAAAAAGAAAATACTTGGCAGCAAGGCGGAAGGTTTCGGAAATTCAAAGGTCTTTTACAGTTACTTACTCAGCACTTCTCACTAAGGGAGGTTTTTGGTGGGGGAATAAGCTAAAAAGCCTTTAAAATCAATACTTTTACTTACTCCGCACTTGGGGTAGTAAAGGAGAAAAGTGAAATGCTTACTACCCCACCATGATGAGTAAGCAGAAGCCGCATAAACAATGGGGTTGACACTTATTACCCCACTTAGCTGTATTGTTAGTGAAAAAATGATGGAGTAAGAAACATGCCTAATAAAGAGAAAGTGGCAATTCTTCCTATCAGGCCATCATACATAGCTCGTCATCGATGACGAATGAAAGGAGGCACATGGGATTTAAGGAACAATATTTTGACATCTGGCAGCAGGTTTGGAGTTTACACAAAAAATATTACGTTATCCAAGAACAGGATGAAAAACGCTGGAAGCAACTGAATGATGAATGCGAAGCAATAGATAACCAATATTCAGGACGGCCGGAGCAAAGATTTGTGCAGTCGCTGTTGCTTGGGGTTGTCGCTGAATTAGAAAGGGAGGCAAGCCATGAAGGAAAAACAGAAGCCACCACGACAACACAGCCTTGACCGATTTCAGCAGTGGAGCATGAAAGTTATTGAAGAAAGCAAGAACCAGAAAGGAGATCATGAGAATGAGAAGAAAGAAATTGAAGAAACAGCAGATTTATTGCGGCCAGGATTTTCGAGATTGGGAGGGATATCGTATCTTACAGGTTCAGTCCGATGATCTAGACAGAAATGTAAGGATTAAATTGATAAATGAAACGGGACATATCGTGAAGCTTTTTCTCGACGATCTATGTTTTGATGGAGAAACAATGTCTTATACAGAGTGGCAGGGTGCACCGCATAGCACCACGAGAAAAAAAACTGCGCTGTGTAGCGAAACGGTAAAAAATAGCATAACGATTTAAAAAAGGCCGAGTCACACTCCGACACGGTTAAAAAAAAGAACGGCACAACGCACTTTGAAGCATAAATAAAAAGGCAGCAGTAAATGATGGTAGCACAGCTTCAGGGCATCCTGCTGCCGCCCTCCGGGTGCCTTACGGCCAGTAGCTCAACACGGATCATGGGTCGGAAGAGTAGTCCGCCCCTGGTAGTTATAAGCCAAGTACTGCCAGGATGTCACAATCTGTGTCACATTTACATGTGTGAACGACCGCAAAGCCGCATGAATACAGGGATTGAAGAGGTGGCGTTGCTTTTTTCAAGATAAAGCAATATATTTTTGAGAACGTAAAGGACTACCCCGGAGCCCCGTTGTAGGGGAGCGGCGGCGCGCCAGGTAAGCTGCCAAAGCAACCGAAAAAATAAAAAGGGTCTTTCCAGAAAAAAGGAGACTGCTGCCGGAAGGGCACCCTCGAAAAAAAATCAAAAAACAAAAAGGCTTATTGTACCAATGAAAAAACGCTCAAATTTCGAGTTTTAAATGTTAGGCGGTAAATTGTACCAGTAAGCTGAAAAAGGCGATTCTAGAGCAAAATAGCAAAGCAATTAATTATGAACAAAGCAAGCCTGTGTTTTCTATCAGGCGTAGAAAGGAGATTTCAATGATCAGTACCAATGATTTTGTTTTGAGAAGCGAATTAATGAAAGAAGTTGCTCGTTTATCGGATTTGTGCGAACAGCTTCACTTGAAGAGTTTCACGATTAAGTTTGACAGAGATGCCGGAGCGGATGCCTGGGCAAATGGTTAACTGGTTGTAACGACTAAATTTATTATCAACGAAGAATAAGAAAAAGGAGAATAAAATATGGCAAGAATAGCAGAAAACGCAGTAATACAGGACGGAGTTTGGTACAATCCAGGTGAAGAAATCCCCGATTTAGGAAATTGGGTTCGGGTGCATCACGACGGTGCGAAGAGATATTATGAGGGCGTAAGCACAGAGATTGACTTACTGCCGACTTATGTAGAGCATGGATCTCGGGCAGTATGCCTTGACACTTCAGAGATCTATACTTTTCACGGCAAGTTAAAAAAATGGTTTAAGCTGTGATGAAAGGAGACGCGACAATGGAAGATATACTGAGTGTCATTGAATCAAAAGCAGTCGAAAAGCTGAAAAAGTCAGCATTTGCGAAAGAGCATCCGAATTGTCTGGTAGTTGATGCTGAATGTCAGTTGCCGGAAGAGGCTCAAGAAGGTGCGTTATGTATAGTTCGCAGGCCAGAACATCATATCGGACGGGATGCGCTTTTTGTCAGAGATAGTTCAAAGTGGAGATTTAGATGCTGCGGTACTATACCGGAGACAACAGTTTATAAAGGCGAAGTCACTCGAATGAGTGACTTGCCTATTGAACCAGAGATCGGAGACGTTTATAAAGTCAGTGGAAAGACAGTCTTTTTCGATGGCTGTTGGAATGAGATTGCTTCGGCAGAATAATAGGAGGATGTAAGATAATGGATAAATTTAAAAAATATGCAGAAATTTTAAAAAATTTTTCAAAGGATATGGAAATGTGGAAAGCATGTGAAGAGGATGAAATTGCAGATGCTAAAGAAAAGTATACATCAAAAGCTTTGCCGGAACAGTTGGAAAAAATCAAATCAGTATATGAAAAAAGGTATAAGAAGGTCAGACAAATTGCTTTGGAGCAAGTTGAGAGTGAAACAAAATCCATAAAGCAGAGAAATCAGGGGAAATTTAAGCCGGATTTTGTTGATTTAGAACTTCTTAAAGAGCTTAATGCAATTAGTGCTGCGGGGATACCAATGACTGAGAGTGAAGTAGAGGCTTATTGTAAACGTGCTATTGCAAGTCGTTCGTCTTTTTGCGTTAGAGCTGTCCAGAATATTGCAAAAAAGTCAGAAATACGTTTGACTGTACCGACGGAAGATGCAGCGATCAGAGTGATTGACGAGGCTAATAATCGCTTAAAAGAAATCGTACACATATATGATGGAAAATTTTTGTTTGGAGATAGAAATAAAAATCAAAGTCTAATTATGGATGCACATGGGTATGAAGACAGTGGATTTTTGGGTAGATTAGAGAAAGAATATCAAGCGGCTACATTGGAAGATATTAAAATATCTCGAATGAGCAGAAAAGAATTTGATACAAAAAATGCAGTTACACGGGTTGATGAGATGAAAAAACCTGTTGAGTTAGTAGAAGTAGGAGAAGATATTGGCATTCGGGCGAAAGATGATGTTTCAAGCTCACTTGCGGCCAGATATGCGAAAGCTTACTCAGAGCGAATGAGTACAGTAAATCCTGAGTTTGAATGATGATATTGTTCCGGTGCTGGATCCATTCCGGTACCGGGGAAAGGATAAGAGAATGACAGAACAGGCGTACATTGGTCTTCTTGAAGCAGAGTTTAGAAGTTGTCCGGTGAGTAGGGAGCAAATTGAACGAGCTTTTGAAGTAGCGATAAGCGAAGTTAAGAGCTCGGAATTGAGCTACGGAAACCTTAGCACCTTGCTTTGCCAGGTGTTCCGGAACAGATCCAGCCAACCATGTTTGTCGGATGCGGCACAAGAGCAGATCAGGGCGATTTTGAATGTAAAATAAAAAACAGAGTTCCCGTTTCTCTGCCCTGCGTGCCGGATAGAGATGGGAACTCCGCTAATAGAAAGGTGATCGTTTTATCTTTTATTGCATCTTTATTATAGCACAAATAGAACAACAGGGCAACAAAAAAGACTGCCTCTGTAATAAGACAGTCCTTTTCCATTGACTTATGCGTGGGCGAATTTGGAAAATTGCCCAAATAAAGCATAACACAAACAGAACGAATGTTCAAGACTTTGCATCCTATCAGGCCAATATCAAAACTGTGGATTGCTGGCATCTCGTTCCATGCGTTGATTTATAGCATTACGAACATAAGTATTTAAAGATTCGCCAGCATTTTCAGCTGCTGCCTTAATTATATCTTTTTGACCTTTGGGAACGGTTAATTCTAGGCGATCGTAATTGTTTTTTACATATTTATGAACTGCTTTTTGTTGAGCTTTGCTAATTTTGCTTTCTTCTGGCATAATGCACCTTCTTCCTGATTGTTTATAAAAGGAGCGGTCAAATATAGATCAACCTTCTCCACCATACTGTAAGTATAACATAAAAATCTATTACCGTAAATATAGAAAATTGCAAAATATATTCACGTAAATATATGCAAAATGTCAATGGACTATTTACGGGAATAGATATATAATATAATCAGTTCAAGGGAACAGAACAGCAGCCGGGAGAGCCGAAAGCCCCCAATACTTCAAGCCATATACCTGTGAGATCAGCGATAGGGCGTGTCAATAGCCAGGAAGATGCTTGAAGGGCTGAGAGCCTTGAATAAGCAAAGGAGGAATGCAGAATGAAGTACAATCTCAGCAAAATTATGTTGAAAGCATGGAAAGTTTATCGTAAGACAAAGAACATCAGCTTTGCAGAAGCACTTCACAGAGCATGGTTATCTGCAAAGGCAGAAGAAATCAATGCAAAGAGAATCGAAGATGCGAAACATGCAGCAGGAATCACAGAGGAAACCAATACCTTTGCTAAGTGGAAAGAGCTTGGTTATAAGGTAAAGCATGGAGCATCAGCATTATTCGGATGTTCTCTGATCTGGGGAAGCAGAGGAGACGGGGCAACATACAAAGCCAGTTTCTTTGGAAAGTCTCAGGTAGAAGCAATTTAATAAAAAAGCCCTTACCGGACTGGTACTCCGATAGGGGCAAAGTAACCCGTCAACCATGCAAATCGAGGGTCTTGAGAATTATATCATCTCATCATCTTCGAATCAACAGAAAGGATGGACAAATGATATCAGTATTGGATGTTTTGACCATTTTTGTGAGCGGTTTTATTGCCGCGAAAGTATGTGACTATGTACACGGATTAGAAGAAAGCGAGGAATAATAAATGAATTTCACAGAATATTACTCAAATAAAATGACAGAAGCCCTTGACAAAAAAGAGGGCGAAATGTGGCGAGACTTTTACACAACAATTCTTCCGAGACGTATCAAGAAGTTTAAGAAAAAATATGCAGGAACCCCGGAAAGCCTTGAAAAAGCCGTGCAGGAATACGAGGATGAACTTGTAGGCGATAGAAGAGAGTACATTGATTTCTCATTATCAGAGGAATATGATCGCTTGTTGAAGTTACATTTTCATGATGCTGTTGAAAGACTGGATCGGCAGCAGGGGGATACGCCGGATAAAACGGAGCATCCAGTTTTGGACAGTCAGCCACTTGCATCAGAGCTTATTGCAGATCTCAAATCAAAATTGCAGATAGCCGAAGCAGATAGAGATAATTTTTACAATCAGAAGTCTGTTTTTCAAATGCAGCTTGACATTATCAGTTTTGTATTACGAATTGCAGACCCGATTATGCTGAAAGAGATTTATGCAGACACGAAAGTATCCTACGAAAAGCAGATTCAGGAGGCATGACATGGATTATAAAAAAGCAATTACAGGAATGATTAATGAAATTCAATCAGAAAAAATTTTGCGTTATATTTGTATTATCGTAGCTGATATTTACAATGATTTACGGAGGTAATGCTATGAGCTATAAAGAGAAGATTATTGCACTTTTAGATAAAATTGACAATGAAGATATATTGAAGACGGCATATAAATTTTTAATATATCTGTTTTTGAAAGAAGAATAAACTACAGAGGGCGGCGGTACTGCTGCCCTTTCTTTATCAGACAATGGAAAGAAGGAATATAGATGGCAAGAAAAAAGAGAACGGACAACAGGGGCCGTGTATTGAGAACCGGCGAAAGTCAGAATAAGGATGGCCGATATTGTTTTAAATGGACGGATGGAACCGGAAAAAGAAATACTACCTATAGCGTTAATCTGGCAGAGTTGAGAGAAAAAGAAAAACAGATCCAGAGAGATATTGAGGACGGTATCAATGCCAGCTCTGCAAACATGACATTGGATCAGCTTTTTGCTATATATATGGAATCAAAGTCAAATATAAGAGAATCAACAAGGATAGCCTATAATATTCACTGGAATGCAAATATTAAAGCCAGCTTGCTGTCAGATATGAAAATATCGCAAATCAAGCAGTATCACATTAAAAAGTGGATTGCAGAGCTTAAGGAAAAAGGGGCAAAAAATAGTTCAATCAAACGATATGAAACGCTTTTGTCAACAGTACTACAATTTGCTGTAAAAAACGATTTGATCCGAAAAAATCCATGTGCAGATTGTGGACGGGAAATAAAGGTTGCACCTGCCAATAAAAGAGCTTTGACAGTAAATGAACAGAAAGCATTACTGGACTTTGCAAAGAACGATAATACGTATTCAGTGTATTATCCAATAATCCTTTTCCTACTTTCAACCGGGTTGAGAATAAGTGAAGCTGTAGGCTTAACAGCGGATCGTATAGATAGTAAAAACAATGTTATACATATTGACAGACAGCTTATTTACAGAACTGTGGAAGGTAGTTATGCGTATCGTTTTGCACCTACAAAAAGCAGTTCGGGCAAACGTGACATTCCATTGACGGAGAATGTTAAAAAAGCCCTGATAAAGCAAAAAGAGATTGATCTCGTACTAGGCAGAAGAGCAAAGGAACAGAAAGTTGACGGAGAAAAGGGCCTGATATTTATAACACGCAATGGTACGCCGATTAATTCGCGTAATTTTGGCAAAGCACTAGACGGACTTGTTAAGGCATATAACAGGAAAGAGGTGATAAATGCGGAGAGTGAACACAGAGATCCCGTCCTGCTGCCACATATAAACCCACATGGTCGAGTTATAATAAGGACAAGTTAGAAAACTCCAGTAAATACAAGGGGTTGCACTAATTTAGTCCTTATTTTTAATTTCCTGAAAAGGGAAAAATAAAGCAGCGCTGTCATTCCAGAATATGAATTATTACAGATTCAGACTGGAAATGGATTTGTGTAAGACAAGAGTAAAAACAACAGAATTATTGTAATTATAGGACTGAATTAGCTCGCACGGAATATAGATTCCGGATGTCTAATTCAGTCCTCTTTTTGATTGATGACGATGAAAGGTGATGAAAAATGGCTAGAATTATTTCTATTGTAAACCAAAAAGGGGGAACGGGAAAATCCGCATGTACAGCTAATTTAGCAGTAGGATTAGCACAAAAGAATATGAAAGTGTTGATTGTAGATGCCGATCCACAGTCTGATGTATCCGCAGGATTTGGATATCGTGATTGTGATGACAGTAATGAAACACTTACTGCTCTTATGGATGCTGTAATGAAAGATGAAGATATTCCTTCCGAATGTTTTATCAGACATCAGGCAGAGGGGATAGACATTATCTGTTCTAACATTGGACTGGCAGGTACGGAAGTACAGTTGGTAAATGCAATGAGTAGAGAATATGTATTGAAACAGATTTTATATGGTATCAAAGATCAATATGATGTAGTCATCATTGATTGTATGCCATCATTGGGAATGATTACGATTAATGCGCTGGCTGCATCAGATGAAGTCCTCATTCCAGTTGAAGCATCCTACCTGCCAATCAAAGGATTGCAGCAGTTGTTAAAAACAATCGGTAAGGTCCGTAAGCAGATTAATCCGAAGCTGCAAGTCGGAGGTATTTTGTTTACGATGGTCGATGCTCATACGAATGATGCCAGAAATAACATGGAACTTCTCAGAAATGTATATGGAAGTCAAATTCATATCTTTGATAATTATATTCCATTTTCTGTAAGAATGAAGGAAGCAGTCAGAGAAGGACAGAGTATTTTCTCTTATGATCCGAAAGGCAAAGCTACAGAAGCTTATCGGAGAGTGACGGAGGAGGTGCTGAAAGATGCCATCTAAAAAAAGAGCAACTCCCATTTCCTTACAGCCACTTGATGCGTTATTTGGAACAAACGAAGAAACAAACAATGGAATTTGTGAGATAGAAATAGGAAGCCTTCATCCATTTCCAAATCACCCGTTTCAAGTAAAAGATGATAAGAAAATGGAAGAATTATCAGAAAGCATTACACAATATGGCGTGTTGGTTCCTGGTATTGTGCGATTGAGAGAGTCCGGTGGTTATGAGCTGGTAGCTGGTCATAGGCGAAAACGAGCATGTGAACTTGCGGGATTAGAGAAAATGCCTGTTATCATCAAAGATCTTACAGATGATGAAGCGACGGTGATCATGGTAGATTCCAACATTCAACGAGAAGAGCTGCTGATCAGTGAAAAGGCATTCGCTTATAAAATGAAATATGAGGCGTTAAAGCGTCAGGGAAAACGGTCTGATTTAACTTCTTGCCAAGTTGGCAAGAAGTTGGCGGCAGAAGAAGTCAGTCAGAATACAGGAGATAGTTCCAGACAGATTCTTCGATATATTCATCTGACAGAGTTAATCGCAGAACTTTTAGAACTGGCAGACGAGAAGAAGCTTCCCTTTAATACAGCTGTTGAAGTTTCATATTTGAGAAGTGAAGAACAACAGATATTGCTTCAGTATATGAGTAATCACAATATGGTACCGTCTATGAAGCAGGCAAAGGAATTGAAGCAGATTGCAAAAGAGCAGATGTTGACATATTCAGAGATTGACCAGATCTGTATGAATGAAAGTACTGAGAAAGTACAGGTACAGATTCCGGCGAAAAAGCTGAAACAGTATTTTCCTGAGTCATATTCTAAAGCTCAGATGGAAGAAGTGATATTTATGCTCCTGGCATCATGGGCAGAAAAACAATAATATGATATGCGAAGTTGGACAGAAGGAATGAAAAGATGATGATAGAAGATGTAATTAAAAAATCAATACTGCCACTGGCATTTATGCTATTCTGGTTCTGGATGGTATCCACCATCATGAAAGTCAGTGGACAGACAGACTTATTCTGGTGGATATTTCTTTCCGGACTTCCATTTGGAATACATAAAATGCGGCTGGTCCTGATTCCAAAAGGAATGGATATAACAGCAACACTTGGGATGGCTGCATTAAGTGTCATTATTGGAGCATTGATTGGAAGCATCATGATTCCAGTGTATGTGATCAGAGCGATATACGTGTTTATACGGTATGTCATTGGAAAATAGAATATTAGATTGATAAGAGGCAGGCTTGCGAAAATAAAAATCGTAAGTCTGCCTCTTTTTTTGTGCTTAAAAACAGGCAATTCAGGGGAATTCCCTTTTGCAAATATATATATTCTTGGAGGATTTTTAAGATGAGAGAGCGAATTGAAAGTAAGCATGTAACAAAGGAAATCAAAAGTCAGATGCCAGTGATTCCGGTGGCAATTGTTAAAGAAAGAGGCTGTACGTTCTGCCCATATTATCTGGGCAATTATGAGAAACAGCCACGCTGTATGATGAAAACCTGTGCCTGGGATGATGAAAATGAACGTTTCCATCCAGTTCTTCGTGAACTGATCCCATTTTACAAAGAGAAGATGGAAAAAGCAGAAGAAAAATTCCTGGCAATGAAAAAGATTTACACAACACTGTTAGGAATGTTTGCCGATGAAATGAAGCAAGAAGAGTTGGAAAAAGATGAATGTTACGGATGTGCCTATGGAAAATGTGGACCATGTATCGGTATCTGTTACAAATCAATGAAAGCATAGGAGGGGTAAGCCAATGAATACAACAGTTATTTCCGGGCGATTAGTAAGAAATCCTGGATACAACGAAGTGGAGAATGAAAAAGGACTTCATAAGATTGCCAAGTTCGTTCTGGCAGTCAGAAGAAATTATTCCGATGAAGTCAGTTTCATTCCGGTAAAGGCTTTTGCAAAGAAAGCAGAATTTGCCAGAGATTATCTGATGCAGGGAACGAAGGTCATGGTGGAAGGCGAGATTGTCACAGGTAATTATGAAGATAAGGATACCGGGAAAAAGATCTATACCACCGAAGTGTATGCAAACCGGATTGAATTCGCAGGTGCAAAAATGGTTGACAGACCACCGTTTCCAGAAGATGCGGAAGGGTTCTTAGAGATCCCAGAGGGTATGGAAGAAGAAATGCCGTTTAGATAGAGGAGGATAAAAGATGGTTTCAGTAGATCAGGCGTATATGGTAGGGCATATGAAAAATGCCGATGGAAGTATCAACAACAAAAATGTAGTGCTGTCAGCAGCATGTGAAGCAGCGGAACTGTTCCAGTGCATGATGGCAGTAAATCAGAAACTGGAGGACTGGCAGAGATTTAATCACACCTTGGAGATGCATCTTAGAAGTGTGGAATGTGAGAAAATCCATGATATCTGTCAGGCAGTATACGGAATGAAACATCCGTCCAATGAACTGGAAGGATTGTATCTGGCAAGAGAGGATGAACAGATATGCCTGCTGTACTATCAGGTGTTTGTAGGGATGCTGGAAATCAATATTAATTCAGCCGAAGTGCTGTACAAACAGAAGGAGGAAACAATCAATGAGTAAGATGGAGTATATGCCGGTAGATTGTCTGCAGGTGCCAAAGGTGCTGTTTCAGATGGAAAAATACAAAAATCTGTCAAATACAGCAAAGATTCTATACAGCTTATTTCTGGATCGTTTGAAATTTGCGGTGCAAAATGGCTGGGTAGATCATAACGGGAATCTGTTTGTTATCTATCCCAAAAGTGAAATAAAGAAAGACCTGAATACGACTCGATATGGAGTAGATCAGGCAGTACAGGAACTGGTTCAGGTTGGTAAACTGGTGCGTATCATTCCAAACAATGGAAAGGCGAACCACTTTTATATCAATGGTATTTATGAAAATGAGATGGAGGAAGAATCAATGATGACATTAGATACTATCATGGCAAATATGCCGCTGGCTGAAAGAGAAATTATTATGGATAAGATGGTGAAAGCATCCAGAGATATTTTTGAAACTATTGCGGATATGGGATATATTGATCAATATGAAACGTCTTTAACTGCAATGGAAAAGCGAGGATACCAGGATGAGCTTGGAGAGATGGATATTGATCAAATTCAGGCTGATGGATATGAGTTTGGTATGGATCTTGCATTTGGAATTCTGGAGGAAAATGAAAATAATCCTGCTCGTGTGTTAGATATCCAGAAATATGTGAACAGACAGTATGAAAGCTGTTCAAAAAAGAAGTTTATGAAGGTCCTGGAAACCCTTGTTCATGCGATGGGGAATGATGAAGGCTTTATTGGTGATATGTATGCTTGTAACAAGAAGGCCAGAAATTATTATTTGGACGAAATGATTCAATCATTCAATTTTGTATTTGATGAGATGTGCCATGGTACAGGCAGTGCAGCAAATTGTGATTTTGATGTAGAAGAGTAGGAAAATATTATGGCAGATTTTGAATATTTCAGAGCAGAAGAATCTGACCAGTTTTCTTTTTTTCGGATACCAAAAGCTCTGTTCACAGAAAAAGAGTTTGCAAGCCTGTCCACAGACGCAAAGCTCCTTTATGGAATTCTGCTTGATCGAATCAGCCTGTCCAAGAAAAATGGCTGGATTGACAGTGAGGGTTATGTCTATATCATTTACACGATCGCAGAATTGCAGGAGCTGTTGCGAATGTCGCATACGACAGTGACAAAGCTTCTATATGAGCTGGATAGTGTGCATGGGATTGGATTGATCGAGCGGTATCGGCAGGGGAATAATCGTCCCTCTGTCATATATGTGAAAAATTTTGTAAAACGGAGTAGAGGAAAGCCAGTAAGATACTTTGTTTCTGGAATGCCAGAAACTGGAAATCCAGACTGCAAAGAATTGGAAATCCGGATTGCAAGAAACTGGAAGTCCGGAACGCAAAAAAATAGAAGTCCGGACTGCAAGAATCTGGATGGAAGTAATACTAAGATAAATAAGACTGAAAAGAATCATACTGATAAGAGTAAGGGCAATACACCCGCTTTGGAAGAAAAATTCAGTCAATATGGTAGATTTAAAAATGTTGTTCTGTCGGAAGCTGAACTGCAGGAGTTGATGACGCTATTTCCATGGGATTACCAGAAACGGATTGATCATCTTTCTGTTTATATGAAATCCAGTGGAAAAGAGTATCAAAACCATTTTGCAACAATCTGTCTTTGGGCAGAAAGGGATGGAACCAGGATAGGAATGGATAAATATGAATTTCAGGAAGGAGAAAGCCTGTGATGGAAAACAAAGTAACAGCAGATTATCTGGACGAAGAGGGATGTCTTCATTGTGGCACCTGTGGAAAAAGAAAACAGATGAAAGTCAGTCTGATGGGTTTTGAGCATGTAGTGTCCTGTTTGTGCGAATGCGAGGTAAAAGCCAGGCAGGAACTGGATGAGAAGATGCAGCGGGAAGAAGAACAGCGGCAGCTTTATCAGAGAAAATCCGTCGGACTTCGGGAAAGAAGATTCTGGGAATGGAAATTTGAAAATGACAATGGAAGCAACCAGAAGATACTAATCGCCAGGCAGTATGTAGAAAACTGGACAGATATGAAGAGAAAAAATGTAGGATTGCTTTTGATGGGACCGGTTGGAACCGGGAAGAGCTTTTTTGCAGGCTGTATTGCAAATGCACTTTTGGAACAGGGAGAACGTGTCATGATGACAAACTTTTCCAGGATTTTAAATGAAATGACCAGCTATCAGGCAGATAAGAACCAGATTATACAAAATCTTGTGGATTATCCGCTGCTGATTATTGATGACTTGGGAATAGAACGAAATTCCGAGTTTGCTTTGGAGCAGGTCTATAATGTGATAGACAGCCGCTATTGTAAAATGCTTCCGCTGATCATAACAACGAATCTGGGACTGAATGAAATGAAGTCCACAGATTTGGATACTGCCCATCAGCGTATTTACAGTAGAATACTTGAAATGTGTGTTCCCATCTATTGTGGTGGAGAAGATAAGAGAAAAGAAGAAGGGACAGAAAAACTCGTACAGGTGCAGAACCTGATTACCGGTTAATCTGTCTTTTTTCATTAAAGGGGGTGATTGCCATGATTACAGATTTGGACAGCAGTTGAATCGCTGAAAGGAGGGAAAAGTCATGCAGGAAGAGGTAACTCAGAAAACGGTCACGTTCTGTATTCGGGCTACTAAGATTACGGCAGACCTGTTGAAAAAGGTTCTTGTTGCGTATCTGCGTCATCAGAAGCAGAAATCAGTAGAGAAGAAAGCACAGAAAAATCAGCCGAAGCAGGGAAAGGTCACGGTAAAAGAGCTGGCAAAACAGAATGCCGGGATGGTCAATATCGAGATCACGGACAAAAATATCAAGTCCTTTGAACGGTATGCCAGAAAATATGGGATCAATTATGCTCTGAAAAAAGACAAGAGCAAAGAGCCGCCGGTTTATCTGGTATTTTTCAAGGGACGTGATCAGGATGCCCTCAATGCTGCTTTCCGTGAGTTTTCCCAGAAACAGATTCAAAAAGCGAATAAACCTTCCATTCATAAGCGTCTTGCAGCTTACCGGGCAATGATGCCAAAGAAGACGAAGGACAAAGTAAAGAACCGACATCAGGAACAGAGCCGATGAAGAAACAAAACGGCAATAATCTGATGCAGAAGTGGAAGAATAAAGCTGGGGTCAGGCTGTCCGCCCTGGATAAAAAGAAACTGGTTCTTACAAATCTTCCCTATGTTCTGACCGCTTTTTATGCGGACCGGGCATCCTGCTTATACAGGAGCAGTCCTGGAGAAGATATAGGGAACAAACTGTTATATGCGATGGAACATGCAGATCGGATCTTTACAGGGATTCTGTTGAGCTTTGACCTGAGAGATCTATTGGTTGGAGTTACTGTCGCAGTTATTTTGAAACTATTGGTTTGGCAGAAACAGTCAGATGCAAAGAAACTTCGGAAGGGAATCGAGTATGGTTCAGCCAGATGGGGAACTGCAGAGGATATCAAGCCTTATATGTCAGATGATCCCTGGATGAATATTCCGTTGACAGCAACAGAAGCATTGACTATGGAAAGTCGACCAAAACAACCGAAATATGCAAGAAATAAAAATATTGTAGTTATTGGCGGTAGTGGTTCCGGTAAGACACGATTTTTCGTGAAACCGTCGGTCATGCAGATGAATTGTTCCATGGTCATTACAGATCCAAAGGGCACTCTCATTGAGGAGTGCGGGAAGATGTTAGCAAAGGGACCGCCTAAGAGAGATAAGAATGGAAATATTATGAAAGATAAATCTGGAAAAGTGGTTCATGAGCCATATGTGATTAAGGTTTTGAATACCATTAACTTTTCAAAATCGCTTCATTACAATCCATTTGCTTATGCGCGACACGAGGTCGCGTAATTAAACTGTTCGGCGCTGACCGAACCTGTTATTCCATTAGCAGTAGCCTATCGTCA
>NZ_WQQE01000075.1:0-5169 GCF_018785655.1 Blautia sp. MCC269
GAGCGCACCGACTTTATCCGGGGAATCCGCAGCCAGACGGATAAGCTGGACTTTCTCTTTCAGGCCCTTGTGAAAACCTCCCGTCTGGAAACAGGCGTGATCCAGTTGGACAAGAAACCGGGTCGCCTCTTTGATACCGTGGCGCAGGCCATGAGTGGGATCGTGTATGCAGCGGAGAAAAAGGAAATCGCCGTGTCTGTGGACTGCCCGGAGGATTTGACCGTTTCCCATGACAGCAAGTGGACATCCGAAGCCCTCTTTAACCTGCTGGACAATGCGGTGAAGTACACCCCGGCGGGAGGGAAAATCGCTGTGTCGGTGGTGCTGTGGGAAATGTATGTGGAGATCAAAGTGACCGACACCGGCAAGGGCATTTCCGAAAGCAATCAGGCTGCCATCTTCCGGCGCTTCTATCGTGAGGAAGAAGTACACGAACAGCAGGGCGTGGGCATTGGCCTGTATCTGGCCCGCGAGATCGTAACGCGACAGGGCGGCTATATCAAAGTGGTTTCGGAGCCGGGCAAGGGTTCAGAATTTTCCATTATGCTGCCTACAAAATAGAACGCGGCGGACGTCCATTCCCGGCTGCCCGCCGTAAATTTTTTTGAAATGTCCGAGCGTTGTAACATTTCACCCCGATTTTCAATGAAATTTTTTGGCCGCTGTAACATTTCGCGGACATTTGGGTTTTATAATACCTTTATCAACAGGCAAGAAGCCTTGAAAGGAGTTTTGAATATGAGCGTTTTACAGACTATTGACCTGAAAAAGTATTATGGCACAAAGCCGAACATTACCCGCGCCCTTGACGGTGTGAACTTCTCCGTGGAGGACGGCGAGTTTGTGGCTATTGTGGGAACATCTGGCAGCGGCAAATCCACCTTACTTCACATGATGGGAGGGCTGGACACACCCACTTCCGGCAATGTGATTGTCCGGGACAAAGAACTGTCGAAAATGAACGATGAACAGCTTACTATCTTCCGCCGCCGCAACATCGGCTTTATCTTTCAGAACTATAACCTTGTTCCCATCCTGAATGTGTATGAGAACATCGTCCTGCCGGTGGAGCTGGACGGGGACACGGTGGATCAGAAGTTTTTGGACGAGATCGTTCACCTGCTGGGGCTGGAAGATAAACTGAAAAATATGCCAAATAATCTATCCGGCGGTCAGCAACAGCGAGTAGCGATTGCTCGTGCCCTGATTACCAAACCGGCTATTGTGTTGGCCGATGAACCGACCGGCAACCTTGACAGCAAGACCAGCGCCGAGGTGCTGGGGCTAATCAAGCGCACCAGTGCAGAGTTCCGGCAAACCGTAGTGATGATTACACACAACAACGACATTGCCCGCCTTGCAGATCGGATTATCCGCATTGAGGACGGCAAGATTGTGGAATAAGGAGGTGGCAGACTATGACATGGCCTTTTGAGAATGATACAAGTGCCATTGTAAAAAAATTGGCAGGTAGGAGTATGCAAGCGGATAAGAGAAACAAGGCATTTCTGCTTTTGACAATCGCCATCTCTGTCTGTATGGTTTTTTCGATTCTCCTAATATCAACAGGCACACAAGAGAAATTCAAGAACACACAGAGGAATAAAGCGCAGATTGGCATTTTGGGAGTTACGGACGAACAAACGGCTCAGCTGCGTCAAAACGGAAATATTACGTGGGTTGGCGAATATTCCGCTCTAGGTGTGTTTTATGTTGAAAATAAAACAATCACTGTTGCTTATGGAAATGAAGATTATTTTTTACATCAGGAAGAAATAACTTTTCAGGGAAGTGTGCCGCAGAAAGCGGATGAGATTATGCTCCCCCAGAACTACCTTGATTTTTTAGGAAAATCCTATCAGGCTGGCGATACAATTTCTATTGACCTGACTGGAACAGGACAGGAAGCAGAATATACACTTTCAGGTGTTTTGAATAATACGAAAGAAAGCAACGGATATTTTATTTATGTTAGTAAAGAGCTTGCCCGAGATCTGGCAAAAGATTCTTTTCAGGTTACAGCATATACGCGGTTGAATACAGACGCCATAAGCTCCACGGCTATTCTTGATTTTGCCGGCAAAGCAATACAAAATACAGGCATTGTCGAGGAACAGGTAATGCTTACAGAATATTCTGCTGTTATGTCGGGTGTGATAACATCGGGTATTCCGATTCCAGTACCACTACTGGCGGCGTTGACGGCTATTTTGGCGGCAACGATTGTCTATGGTGTTTTTTACACAAAGATTGTAAAAAATGTTCAGATGTTTGGGCAACTGCGGACAGTTGGCATGACAAAAAGGCAGATTAAACGGATGGCAAGTAAAGAGGGACGTTTATATGCCTTAGCTGGTATTCCTTTGGGGCTTGTCATTGGTGTACTGATTGGATTTATTGGCTGTCCTGATGGATTCCGGCTAAAAACAACAGTTATTTATGCTGTACTGATTGCCGCAGTAGCCTTTGTAACAGTGAATATTGCCATTTTTAAGCCTGTCCGAGTAGCAATGAATACTTCCCCGGTAGAGGGTGCTAAATACCTTGCGTATGCTGGAAAGGCAAAAAGCAGCTCAAAACTGCATCGGAAACTTACGCCGTTTAATCTGGCGAAAATAAATATACAAAGAAACAAACAAAAGGCAGTCCTGACGCTTTTAATGCTTGGAGTAAGCGGGGCTCTTTTACTGGTTACTTCTACGGTTGCTGGTTCTATTGATCCAGCAAAACAGGCAAGTTTCAAATATTATCCTGCCGGTAACATTCTTATACAAATAAGAAATACAGTGGGCAGCTCTTTCGATAACGAAGCGGAGCCATACGGAAGCGTAAAATTGCAACTGGAAGAAAATCCACTTGAAGATCAGGCATTGATGCAGGAATTAGAAAAGGTAGATGGGATAGAAAAAATCACCGCATTTGACAGCGTTTATATGACAGCTACTTTTTCGGGCGGAAGTGGTTCTATCACGAGCATTTCAGACTTCTTTCCAACCTTAAATCGGGAACAGACAGAAGAAAAGCAGGCGGTGTTATCCTCTGGAACAGCAGATTACGACGATATGGTTGAGAAAAATGGAATATTGGTTGCAGAAGATATAGCACAAGTTGGCGATACTTTGAAGATTGAGGGCAGAGCTTTTGATGGTAGAACCTTTGATGTGGAAGCCGTTGTTGTAGGCACATACAATAGGTCTGATTTAATGGAGGATAGCCCGGTTGTTCCCGGAAGCCCCTACTTCATTATGACTTATGACACAGCAAAGAAGCTGACAGGGATAACGGAACAGACGGGAATTCTGGCAGTTAAAAATTCAGAGGGATGTTTTGATGAAGTTTTGACCGCAGTTCAGAAGATTGCGGATAAAAATGGAAAAATAGAAGTAAATACGATTGAACAAACGATTAAAAATATTCAGTATCGATACAGTGCATCTATAAATGCTCTATATATGACTTCTGCTATTCTGTTCGTCTTTGGAAGTATCAGCCTTACGAATATGCTTATGGTTGATTTTCAGAATAGAAAGCGTGAATTCGGTTTGCTTGAAGCTGTTGGAACAACACGGCAACAGTTGAAAGCAATGCTGGATAGGGAGATGGGAATTTACCTCGGAGGTTCGTTGGTAATAGCTCTTGTATTTGGAAGCATTTTAAGTGTAATTGTTTGTAGACGATTGGATGCGGTAAACCATTGCATTACGTTGGTATTGCCGTGGCTGTTTCTACTGGCGTTAGTCGTTGTTTTAGCAGTTATATATTTGATTTTCACTGCATACGCAAAATCCGAGTTGAAGAAAACAAGCATCTTGTCTGCCATAAGGGAGGAATGATCTTTTGTATAGACATCACTTAAAAGGTAGTTAATTTCAAAATAATATCACTCTGTTGATACAGCCAGTCCGTAAATTCTTTCGGGCTGGCTGTTCCTGTTTTTACAGCCTTTTTTCTCTGTAATGCTTCTTTCTTAAAGTCGGCAAAGGCAGCCTGTATTTTTTCCAGACGGTCAGCCGGAAAGCCTGCGGTATTTTTTACCCGGTTTATTTTGTTGCGCCAGTTCTGGCATTCATTTTTATAAAGCAGGTCATAGTTATTTTCTCTTGCCCTCTCGTCAAATTCCCGCTTGTTTTGAAGCGCCTGTGCTTTGCGGCACTTATCGCTGCACAGCTCATACCGCTGGCTCTTTGCCAGAAAATATTTCCCACAGACCTTGCACTGTCGGAAGCAAAGCCCCCAGTCATTCAGCCTGTTCAGATAATAGGTAATCAACGGGTAGAGGGACGCATAGGCAGACACACATTCTTCTGTGCGCCGGTTGTCCGGGAACCAGAGGTCAAGCCGGGTATCTTCTGACGGTGCGCCTTTGAAATAAAGGCTGCCAGCTTGAAAATGTTTCGGTTTTCCTGTCTCCCTGTCAAAGCTCATGGCTTCGTTATGGAATACCCCGGTCAGGCTGCTCATTTTATCCATGAAGCGGTCACAGGCAGCGTTACGGTCACGGGGTTCTCTGGCAAGCAGATAGCTGTTCCAGATACGGAACGCCACATACATTTTCAGAGGGTCATTGCTAAGATATTTTCCCCAGAGAAATTCGCTTGCCGCCTGCTCCAGCTCCGGCTGTTTCCATCGGTTGGAGTGGAGGGCTTGCCGCAGTGGAGAAAGCCCGTATAAGTTCCAATCTCTGTCCGTGTCACGCTCAAAGTTTATCAAAAAAGTTCCCAGTGGGCGTGTCATATCACAAAGCACCTCTGTGTTTTGGCTCCCGTTCAGACGGAAGCGAATCTGCTGTTCTTCCCCAATCAAAATCCGCTCTTTCATTTTCTTCCTGTCCAGCGTCAGGACAAACAAAATCCTCTCAAAACATGGCTCATGCCGTATAAACTGATTCTCCATCCCTATCCCTTGCCTTTTCTTATGGTAATTATATAATTCAGTTATATCCGTTACACTCATGGTATCGCAGAAGTATTGTTTTGTCAAGGATAGTCCGCTATGATGATTGCAGTTGGTAATTTCGTACCATACAGTACCTTGACAAGTGAATGACCGTCCAAAAGGGATATGACCGGCAGGAGAAGTGACGCATCCAGCGCACCAATGCAGGGAAACACCGCAGGAATGGGGCAGGAAAACGGCTTTTGGGGAGAACGGCAGCAGGAAGCATTTTAA
>NZ_WQQE01000076.1:0-934 GCF_018785655.1 Blautia sp. MCC269
GACATGAGCCAGTCGAATTGCTGCCAGGTCAATTGTTTTACTTCCAACTGATTTCTGGGCCAGCGGAATCTGCCCTGGACCTCCATACGTTTATACAGCAACACAAATCCGTCAGATTCCCAGAGCAAAGCTTTGATCCTGTCACAACGTTTTCCACAGAAAAGATACAGGGCACTTCGCTTTGGATCCATATGGAGTTGATCCTCTACAATAGCGCACAGCCCGTCAATGGATTTCCGCATATCCGTTCTGCCTGTTACGATATAGATTTCATCGGCGGCTGTGATATCCCCTAACATTCCAACTCCTTCACAATGCGAAGCGTTTGAGCCAGAAGCTGAGGATCTGTTCCATTTGGTATTGTTAGATGAAAGCTTCCTACAGAAAGCTTCATTGGCTCTGCTACAGAAAGGTTATTTCTTTCCGTAGCTGCCGGAATTACATTTAATGGCTGTTCATAAGGAATCGGGTCAGTATCATGAAAATCCACTCTGACAACTTCCTGGCTTTCTGGTGCACAATAGGTGCGTCCAGTTGACGCCGGTAAATCCACACAACCTTTCTGACGCAGTCTTTTTACCCAGTTGTAAAAAGTTCCTGGCTTGATATCATGTTTTACACACCATTGATGATCTGTCAATCCACTTTGACGGCATTTCATGATGAGACGGTATTGTTCTTCAGCAGGTATTCTTTTGCTTCTCATGAGCACACCTCCATAACTTGAATAGAGTAAAATGCTCGCATCTATCATTTCTGGCAAGAGAAAATGAAGTGAAATGCTTGCATTCTCTAATGATTATTATGAATTGATTTTTAGGGCAACACAATCCGTCGAATTATTTTGCGCTTACTTTCTTATTTTTTCGGGACCCATAATCTTCTATTATGATCCATTAAATCACCTGTTTTTCCTTAATATAAAGGCTTTGTC
>NZ_WQQE01000077.1:0-461 GCF_018785655.1 Blautia sp. MCC269
ATCTATTTCCCCAGCAAGGGAGTACGCTACATTGCCATCAATGACAATGTGGACACCATCAACGGAGAAAGCGAGCTTGCCCCATTCTTAAACATCCTGAATGAAATGCACGCCCGACAGACCAGCAAAAAGGTCAAGGCTGCCATGCGCACAAGATTTGCCAATGGCGCACACTATGGAGCCTATGCACCGCTGGGGTATGTAAAAGACCCGGACAAAAAAGGTCATCTTCTGATCGACCCGGAAACACGCTGGATTGTAGAGAAGATTTTTGACCTTGCAGTACACGGGAGGGGTGCCGCCAGCATTACACGGATTCTGGTGGAAGAAAAAGTACCTACCCCCGGCTGGCTGAACTATGAAAGATACGGGACTTTCGCTAATATCTACGCCGGTGCGCCCGCAGAAAAAGCCTATGCGTGGACGATAGCACAGGTCAAGAGCATTTTGAAAGAGGAAAC
>NZ_WQQE01000078.1:0-1326 GCF_018785655.1 Blautia sp. MCC269
CTATAAATGAGCAAATCCAAAATATTGCACAAAAGAAAGACACCCTCTGTAGAAGGATGTATAATTGAAGTACCAACAAACAACATACTCACTCAAACAAGGGGGTGTCCGTTGCAAACAGTATACATCATTCCAAACATATTTACAATTACCTGAAAGCATTAAATCTCGGATTATTTTTATCCGATGTGTATCTGAACCACTTATTGACCATCATCCTGTCTGTTTTTCTCCGGGGATACCGGGGAAAAACAGTTGATTTCCAAGAAGTCAGCCATTGCCACAGGACAACGACCGCTTATTTCCTGAATCACGGAAAATGGAAGGACGATGCATTGCAGGATGTTTTAAAAAGCAGCATCCTCCAAGCCATTTATAGGGAAGCACAGCGTTCCGGACAACCGATTTACTGTATTGTGGATGATACGATTGCTTCACATACCCGGCCTTCGTCACAGGCGGTTCATCCAATCGAAGCTGCGTATTTTCATCAATCACATTTAAAAGGCTGTCAGGATTATGGGCATCAGGTTGTCTCCGTTATGCTTTCCTGCAACGGGATTACCCTGAATTATGCAGTCATCCTGTACGATAAATCAAGATCAAAGATCCAGATTGTACAGGAGATCGCGGAAGAACTTCCCGCTGCGCCGGTCATTTCCTACTTTCTTTGTGACAGCTGGTATACTACTGCAAAAGTGATGGACCGTTTTATTCGGAAAGGATTCTATACGGTTGGGGCATTAAAGACCAACCGAATCCTTTATCCATGCGGGATCCGTCAAAAAGCCAGTGCATTTGCCCTTCATTTGCGGAAAACAGACCCGGATGTCAGCCTCGTGACCGTTGGCAGCCGTGAATTCTATGTATACCGCTATGAAGGGGAGTTGAATGGCATTCCAAATGCAGCGGTGATCCTCAGCTATCCGAAGGATGGATTTGGGAATCCCAAAGCATTGCGTGTATTTCTCTCTACAAATGCAGAGTTATCCACGCAGGAGATCCTGGACACCTATACGAAACGGTGGCCGATTGAATTATTTTTCCGGCAGAGCAAAAGTAAACTTGCGCTGGATAGTTATCAAATCCGATCCCGTCAGGGAATCCAAAGGTATTGGCTGATCATGTCGTTGGTCCACTATTTGTGCTGTATGCATTCTGGAAACTACTGCACATTCGAAGAGGGATACGCATCCTTGAAGCAGCAGCTAAAGCAGGAACAGTTTGCAAACCTGTACCGCCTCATAAAAAGCAGCGCCTCATTCGAAGAAGCTTTTAAGTTTGTGGGATAAGTTTGTGCAAAATTCGATATTTGCTCATTTATAG
>NZ_WQQE01000079.1:0-1562 GCF_018785655.1 Blautia sp. MCC269
CAATGTCATTAACTTAAAAGCAGAAGATATTTATTCCGAAATGGATTAGATATCTTCTGCTTTTTTTGATATGCTTATATTGTAAAAAGAAGCCATGAACCTGCTCAAAAAAGGATGTGATTATGCATGAAGCATTCTCAGAAACGTATATTCATGGATATAGAAAAAATGACTTCTGATGAATTTAAGGCATTTTGCCGATCAGGTAATAAAAATTATTTTACCAGAATTCGAAAAATGCCTCTTCAGGATCTTCTTTTCACGATGATAAACAGAAAGGGGTTGACGTTGGCATTGGAACTGAGAAATTATATGAAACTTGCTCATCCTGGTGTGTCTATTTCAAAACCAGGATATCTGAAACAGCGTATGAAACTTAATCCAGATGCTTTTTTAGAATTATATAAATATCATAACCGTAACTTTTATGCAGATTCCACCTTTTCAACTTACAAAGATCATTTAATATTAGCCGCTGACGGCTCAGATATTAATATTCCTACCACTGCTGAAACACTGAAACTATATGGTTCTGCAAGCCGGAAAAACACAAAGCCCCAAGCTCAAATAGGATTAGGCTGTATTTATGATGTAATGAATCGTATGATACTGGAAAGTGACTGTAATAAGGTGAAATTTAATGAAATGCGCCTGGCCGAAAAACAGATGGAGCGAATACCGGAAACAATAGGCAGCATTCCCTATGTTATTATCATGGACAGAGGCTATCCTTCTACGCCAGCGTTTATACATATGATGGATAAGGATATTAAATTTATCGTACGTTTAAAAAGCAGTGATTACAAAAAAGAGCAAAACAGTTTAATAGAAAAGGATCAGCTAGTTAAAATAAAACTTGATAAGTCAAGAATCAGACATTACGAGGGAACGCCAGATGGAGAACGTATGAAAGAATTAGGTGAAATTTCATTGCGTATGGTAAAAATCCTATTAGAAAACGGAAGTTTAGAAGTTTTGGCTACAAATCTTTCACAAACTGAATTTCATACAGAAGAAATAAAAGAATTATATCATATGAGGTGGGGGATAGAGACTGCGTATGAAACGCTAAAGAGTCGGTTACAGTTAGAGAATTTTACAGGAACAAAACCTATTCTGTTATTACAAGATATATACAGCACTATATATCTGAGCAATTTAGTTGAAGATATCATATTAGATGCAGAGCGTGAACTGGATCAGAAAGAAGCGAACAGAAAACATAAAATGATGATCAATCAGACTGTTAGTATTGGAATCTTAAAAAATGATCTGATTTATATACTTCTTGAAACGGATGGTCAAAAGAAAAATATGTTATTTCAGCAAATATATGAAGATATCAGTAAAAATCTTGTTCCCATTCGTCCTGATCGGCATTATACCAGAACGAAAGGGCAATTAGCAGGAAAATATTCGAATACCCATAAAAGAGCGTACTGAGCTAAAAAATACGAGTACAAAGAGAAGGGGATAAGTATGCCCATATACAAACAAAAAGCAGGAATCATAGTTTTATAAATGCTTACGATTTCTGCTCTTTGCTAAAGTTAATGACATTG
>NZ_WQQE01000080.1:0-4221 GCF_018785655.1 Blautia sp. MCC269
ATTAGCTACAGCTAATGGTCAAACAGCAATGTCTGTTTGGAACTTTACTATCTATAAAAGTTCCAGGCAGGCATTTTTTATTTTCTGAATCCTGGAGGAAAGGAGTCAAGATGACTGAGCCAAACAGACAATCAGGAGAAAACGAAGAAAGAATCATAGAAATTGAGATTGAGCGTCTTCGTCCGTTCAAAGAGCACCCGTTTCAAGTAAAAGATGATAAGGAAATGTTTCTTCTGCAGGAAAGCATTGAGAAGTATGGAATTTTAAATCCGCTAATCGTCAGACCAGTACCGGATGGATACTATGAGATCATATCCGGTCACAGAAGAAAACATGCTGCGGAGAAACTGGGATACCGTAAAGTACCAGTAATCATCCGGGTATTAAGTGAAGATGATTCCATTTTAAGCATGGTAGATTCTAATCTTCACAGAGAACGGATCAGCTACAGTGAAAAAGCTTTTGCTTACAAACTGAAGAATGACGTATTAAAAAGAAAAAGTGGTCGAAAAAAGAGCCAAGTTGACCACAAAACACCAAGAAAGCGGGCAATAGAAATCATCAGTGAAGATTGTGGTGATAGCCCAAAACAAGTGCAGCGTTATATCTCACTGACAAAACTGATACCGGAAATGCTGCAGAAACTGGATGATGAGATCATTTCTTTTTGTCCGGCTGTAGAGATAGCTGCATTAAGTGAAAAAGAGCAAAAGGAACTGCTTGTAGCAATGGAGTATGCACAGGCAATCCCATCACTCTCACAGGCCCAGAGGATCCGGCAAATGAGTAAAGAAAAGCAGTTGTCACTGGAAAAGATGGAAGAAATCATGTGTGAGGTTAAAAAGGGTGAAATCACAAGAGTGGCTTTCACAAACGAACAGCTACATAAGTATTTTCCGAATTCCTATACACCGGCAATGATGAAGCGGGAAATACTGGCACTGTTGAAATTATGGAAAAAAGAATCATGGGAAAGTTAAAGGAGGAAGAAATCATGTGTAAAGTTATATCCGTAGTAAACCAGAAAGGCGGCGTTGGAAAGACCACCACAACCGTAAATGTAGGCATTGGACTGGCAAGAGAAGGTAAGAAAGTGTTGCTGATTGACGCGGATCCACAGGGAAGTTTAACAGCAAGTCTTGGATATGAGGAACCGGATGATCTTCGCATCACACTGGCAACGATCATGATGGATGTCATCAACGAAGAAGAAATCTCTCTGGAAGATGGTATCTTACATCACCAGGAAAATGTAGATCTACTTCCGGCAAATATTGAGCTTTCTGCCCTGGAAGTAACGATGGGAAATGTTATGAGCAGAGAAATGATCATGAAGGAATATATCGATGCGATAAGATGCCGATACGATTATATCCTGATCGACTGTATGCCAAGCCTTGGTATGATGACAATCAATGCACTGGTCTCCTCTGATTCTGTGCTGATACCTGTACAGGCCGCATATCTGCCTGTTAAAGGACTTCAGCAGCTGATCAAGACCATTCTTACAGTAAAGAAAAGACTGAACCGGAAACTGGCGATTGAGGGCATTCTCCTGACTATGGTAGATTTCAGAACCAATTACGCAAGAGACATTGCATCGAGAGTACATACAACCTACGGAAGCCAGATTGAAGTATTTGAAAATGTGATCCCGATGTCTGTAAAAGCAGCTGAGACCAGTGCAGAGGGAAAAAGTATTTACATGCACTGTCCGAAAGGAAAAGTTGCCGAGGCATATATGAAATTGACACAGGAGGTTTTGAGTAATGAAAAATAGAAGTGGCGAAAAGATTAAACTGGCAAGTATTGATGAACTGCTTGGTGTGGTAAATGAAGAGTCAGCAATGGAGATAGAAATTAGTAAGATCCATCCGTTTAAGAATCATCCGTTCAAGGTGCTGGATGATGAAAAGATGCAGGATCTGGTTGAAAGTGTAAAGATCAATGGAGTACTGACTCCGGTACTGCTTCGCATGGATGAAAATGAAGAATATGAAATGGTATCCGGTCACAGAAGAATGCATGCAGCACAGCTTGCAGGACTTACGACTATTCCGGCAATCGTAAGAGAATTATCGGATGATGATGCCATTGTGGCGATGGTGGACGCTAACATTCAGCGAGAGGAACTGTTGCCGAGTGAGAAAGCTTTTGCTTATAAGATGAAATTAGCAGCTATGAAAAGACAAGCAGGAAGACCAAAAAGTAATTCTGGCCAAAATGACCAGAATTTAATAGGAACTGTATCTAGGGATGTATTAGCAGAGCAAGTTGGAGAAAGTTCTAAACAGATTCAGCGTTACATTCGCCTGACAGAATTGATTCCTGAACTTCTTGATCTGGTAGATAACAAAAAGCTTCAATTCACGGTTGCTGTAGATATCTCTTACATCGATAAGGAAGTACAGGGATGGATTTACGAATATATCTGCGACACAGGATTTATCAAACCAAAACAGATTGCAGCACTCAGAAATCAGCTGAATGATGGACCAATCAATCAGATCCAGATGTTATCAATTTTCAATAACTGTGTGATGGCAAAGAAAGTATCCCGGTCTCTTACTTTCTCAGAAAAGAAACTGACAAAGTACTTTCCGGATGATTATACAGCCAAAGATATGGAGCAGGTGATTGAATCATTATTAGAAAAATGGATGCAGGAACAGTCCTGTTAAGGATAGAAAATGCTAAGAAAACAAAGTCAAAGAAGTTTAAAAAGAGGACTTCTTAGCGGAAAATGAAAGGAGGAAACTATGGAGAAAAAAATGACATTTAATTATTTTTACGGTACCGAAGCTGATCAGTTCAGCTTCTACCGCATACCAAAAGCATTATTTACAGACAGTTATTTTAAAGATTTATCGAGCGATGCTAAAATTTTATATGGACTGATGTTGGATCGAATGTCTCTTTCCATCAAGAATCAGTGGTTTGACGACAAAAACAGAGCATATATCTACTTTTCCATCGAAGATATCATGGAATTACTGAACTGTGGCAGAAATAAAGCCATTAAATCCATGAGAGAACTGGATGACGAAACAGGGATTGGTCTGATTGAGAAACGCAGACAGGGATTTGGAAAGGTGAACGTTATCTACGTGAAAACCTTTATGCCTGAGAAAACAGATGAGAAAAAATTTGGAGAGGAATTAAAGAAGTTTAAAAAACAAACTTCTGTGGAAAATGAGGAATCTACAGAAGTTTACAATTCAAACTTCATGAAGTCCCAAAATCAAACTTCTAGAAGTCCCGAAAACAAACTTCAAGAAGTTTACATTTCAAACCCTAATAATACTAATCTTAGTGATACTGAAATGAATGATAATAAATCTAATCATATCATATCTGTGGATGAGAAAAGATTTGATAGCGATAATCACTCTGAGGATTATCAGGCTTATGAAAACCTTGTCAAAGAGACCATTGATTATGAATCACTGGAAGTAACCCATCATGACGATATGCGACAGGTAGATGAAATCGTGAACCTGATCGTAGAGACTGTGATGTGTAAAAACGACAAGATATTGATTGCCAGCAACTGGTATCCGGCATCACTGGTGAAGAAAAAATTTCTGATGTTGACCTATTCACATATCGAGTATGTCTTACACTGTATGAGTGGTAACACCACAAAGGTGAAGAATATCAAGAAATATTTGTTAGCAGCCCTGTTTAATGCACCGTCAACGATGAACGGGTATTATCAGGCAGAGGTGAACCATGATATGCCAGGACTGGTAAGATAGGAGGTGCACATGTTTATTTTAAAATTTGCTGGGAAGATATTATTACTGCCAGTATGGCTGATCCTTTTTGTGATCGGCCTGGCAGTAAAGATGACAGTACAGACTTATGCGGTTGTCAGAGGGATCCTTGGGTTTATATTCACTTTGTTGATTATAGCAACTGCATACTGTTACCATGACTGGGTACAGGTTGCATTTCTGTTTTCGCTGAGTGTAATTCTGTATCTGATCCTGTTTGCAGGAGTGTTCGTAGATACTGTACTGGACATGACAAGAGAACGTATTATTGATTTTATTATATCGTGAGGAGGATATGAAAATGAGCGAAAACAATGATTATATTCAGTTACCACCACTTAAAAAAGACACACCGTCCGATGTGGTAGCATTTATGTGGGAGTACATGAAAGTACCGGAGGATTCAAGAGAAAAAGTTAAGAATCTGCTTAAAGATGCAAATGAA
>NZ_WQQE01000008.1:0-206300 GCF_018785655.1 Blautia sp. MCC269
AAACATTTTTGAGTTAAGATTTTGTTGTCGTTTTGTTGACGACTTGGATACTTTATCATATCTTCTGTCTTTTGTCAACTACTTTTTTATTTTTTCTGAAACATGATTTCTTTATCATTTTCGCAAAAACAATTTGTTTCCAACAACTCTGATAGAATAGCATCTTTTCTTTTTTCTGTCAACATGTTTTTTACAGAATTTTACATTTTTTTCAAAAAACGTGTTTTTGCGTAAAAAACCGCATTCTGCGGACCGTGTAACACCTGAATTCAGGTATTCTTCTGTCTGCAGAATGCGGTTTTATTTAACTTTGATAAAATATTCCCGTAAAAATACGGATAAAGATGTTTTTATCGTAGAGGAAATTCAGCACGGTATCTCCCCGAATCAATCCCAGACCTTTCTGTCCGATTTCTGTGTTACACAAAACTGTCAGCACCAGCATTCCTACCCATACGAAGATAATACACTTTCCTCCGCCAATTACCGCTCCAGCCAGTTTGTTTATCCCACATATGACCGGAAGTTTTGCCAGAATGTCCAGTGCATATGCCAGCACATGAATTAATATTGATGACAATATATACGATACCAGAAAAGAAAGACAGTTCACTGCCACATTTGCAAGATAACCGGAAATATATCCAGCAAATGTATTAACTGCCAGATACTGATATACCGATGCTGTATTGTTTTCACTCATTCCCTTCTGAAGCAGTTCCGGAAGTCCCATATTACTGATCAATTCATTTTGTGTTTCTTCGTCCAGTACCCCATTTCCAGCTGCCAGAGAATCCACGAATGTTTCACTGGAAGTCTGTATTTTTTCATAAACCGATGTATTCTCTCTTAGAAACTGATTAACATAAGGATTAATCAACCATACCAGAACAACGGAAATCAGCACAAGGAGTACAGATACTGCTTCTTTTATAAATCCTTTTCTGTATCCGTCTACTACAGAAAAGGCAAGAAGGACCAGCACAGCCAGTCCCAGCCATGTCCAGCTCATGTCTGCCTCCCTAACTGAATTTTATGGTACTGACTCCGGTATCCAGCACCATAAGATATTTGTTCCAACCGATCTTGAAAAAGTCGCGGATCGTTCCATCAACACTTCCCATATATTTCTGCACACCACGGCTGTTCATCACACAGATCTGAGAACTGTTGTACATGATAATATTATCTCCACTCATTTTTATGGTCGTATATGGAACATTGAAATTCTTGCGGAATTTCAGCTGTCCGCTCATATTATAAACTTCCATTGTATACAGGTCATCTTTATTATTGTTCTTAAACACCAGACCAATTCTGTCATCACTGAAAAATGTACTTACAATCTCCTGCTTTACATTAATTGTTTTGCTTTCTTTTGGAATCTGACTTCCCTGATAAGTAGAAAATCCATCATCACGCAAGGCAATATACTGGTTCGCGCTGATGCACTCTACCTGTGGAATTACTACATTCTCATAAGTATAACCGCTTACAATCCGGTCTGCTTCGTTCTGTCCTACATCTCCATAATTATAGAATGCCACATAACTTGTGGTTTTGTTTCCGTCTACATACTGGAATGTCACCATCATAACACCATTGTCAGATACTGCCACATCCAGTGGATATCCCGGATCGTCAATCTTGGTAAGATTTTCCGCAACCAGACTTCCATCCGGATTGTAAAAATTAATCCAGGTATTTTCATCATTATCAAGAATCGCCGCAACCATTCCATTCGCCGCAACACGGACTTTTACGATGGAATAGGAAGTGGTAACTGTTCCTGTAATTCCTTTTTTGTCACAGATATACAGAGATGTTCCCTCGCTGTCCGCAATTACCGCTTTGCTTCCGTTTACATCTGCAATAGGGTTCTGCATGGTATACGTTTCATTCCACACGGTATTCATACTGCCATCTACTACGGACACGCCATCCGGACTGTATCTTAAAATATCGCCATCCATTTCCACATACTGGGTGGAAACAACATCCTCCTGCTCACTTGTATTTAATACCTTATAACTGTGATAACTTCTTTTTTCCACAAAAAGAAAAACCAGGCAGACTGCTGCAACAACCGCGGCAACTGCAATCACCTTTTTTCCATTTTTGGAAATCCTACGATGATGGGAGGATTTTCCACGGTAAGCGCCTTCCTGCGCTGCCTGTTCCTGTGCCAATTTTGCTTTTTGCTTCATAAGCTTTTTGCGCTTTTGTCGTTTCTGTATTTTTTTTATAATATTCACAACTGTATCCCTTACCTTATCTGTTTTATTTTCCAGTTATTATAGCACAGTTCTTTATGGTAAAACAATTACCTGCCCCGGATAAATGATTTCGTTGGCAGAAATTCCGTTCAATGCACAGATCTGTTCCATCGCCTCCACTGTTCCATAACGATTCAGGCTGATCTGATACAAAGTATCACCAGGACGTATCACATACGTTTCCCTTTTATTTTCTGTTGATGTGACAGTTTCTTCTGCAGAAATTTTTGAATCCGAATTCTTCTTTTCTTCTGAGCTTTTCTGTTTTTTTGTATCTGCCTTATTTATTTCTGCAGATTTCGTAGGAACCGGAACTTTTGTTACCGTTACTGTTGTGCCTGCAATCGGAGTTGCTGTGATTTTTTCCCTGTTCTGCGCTCTTGCGGTCGGTGTCGGTGTCTCCGTCTGAGTCACAATCTCTTCAGCTGTGATTACCGGCGTCATCTGTGCCACAGCTGCGGAAGTTTCGCGGAAATCTTCCGGGATTCCTGCGTTTTCCTGCTGATTCCGATAAAAATTTACACCTGCCACAAGAACAGCCAAAGCCAGACATACTGTAGCAGCATAAGAAAAAACGGAAGTTTTTTCCTCCTCCCGTTCTTCTGGCTTCTTGCTGTCTATAATTTTTCGGAAATTCCTGACAGCCTTGTCCTCCACTTTCTCTGACGTCTCCTGGCCTTTCCTCTGATTTCTTTCAATCATATAGGTCTGCATCTGAGAATTTTTTTCATAATAAATATAATAACCGTTTAATTGAACCATCGTCCCGTTATCATAACGAAAAAAAGCATCTTCCCGTTCTCCTGGTTCCATCAGCATCAGAACTTTTTCCCCTCCAAAATGCCGAAGATGCACTTTTACAAAAAGTTCTGTTATCTCCAATACCATCTGCCGCTGTGCAAAAAACCATCCCACAATTTCCTGCTCCGGAAAATACTGTTCTTTATCATCCTGAAGCTGTTGCCAGACCTTTTCTGAAAAGTCGATATGTTCCGCAGCCGCATCCATAGAATCCGCGGCAATCGCTCCCTTTACAAAAATACAGGTCATATCTGCTGTCCATTGAATCTCTCCGGTAAGCACTGCTGCCATTCCCCGGCCTTCCGCCTTCTCTTCCTCTGCCAGACTGCTGAGAAAAGTGTATACATAGTCTTCCACATAGATTCTATAATCTCCATTCGTCAGACCGATCTGTCTTACGTTTCTCGGCATGGAAAACGGTTCCTGTACGGTTTCCTGATCTTCCTTGTCCTCCTTATAAATGACCTCTATCATCTCATATCACCCCTTCTGTCCCCAAGCATAACACAGTAAAAATGCGGATTTTAGCAGAATGTAAGAGCCTATCCAGAGAATTTAACGACAGATTCCGCATCATGCATATTTTTCCTTTTTTCAGGATATGATAGAGGGAAAAAAGAATCGAGGTTCCCCATGGCTTTTTACATTGATGCCAGAAAAAACGGTTCATCCGGCGAGATTGCTTATCTCTTAAAAAAATGCATTCTTCACTGTCCAAAAAAATGGACTGAAATCGTTTTTCTATGTATCGGCAGTGACCGTGTTACCGGCGATTGCTTAGGCCCATATATTGGACACCTGCTTACGCCACATGAAACCGGGCATATTTTTGTCTACGGTACCCTTTCCTGTCCGGTTCATGCCTTAAACCTGGAAAAAACTTCATCGCTGATCAAAAGATTTCATCCCCATGCCCTTATAATCGCCATAGATGCTTCTCTTGGACAAAAAAAGCACCTGGGCTATGTGACCATTGGAAATGGTGCACTTTACCCAGGTGCTGGTGTTCAGAAAAATCTTCCTCCTGTAGGTGACATTCACATTACCGGCATTGTAAATACCGCCGGGATCATGGAGCATCTTACCTTGCAGACTACACGGCTCTCTACCGTGGTCACTCTGGCGGATGCAATTGCCGGAGGAATCCTGAAGATCCTCCCTGCAGAAGCAGACTTACCTCCTACAGATTACGCGAAATCTTTGATCTGTGTGTAGATACCCTCAGCGTCAAGACCATATTTATGGAGAAGCTCTACAGCCGGTCCGGACTCACCGAATACATCATGAATTCCGATACGTTTTACCGGTACCGGTGCCTTCTCAGCCAGGCACTCGCATACAGCTCCGCCAAGACCACCGATGATGGAATGCTCCTCAACAGTTACAACTTTACCTGTTTCTTTGGCAGCTGCAACAACAAGCTCCTCATCCAGAGGTTTAATGGTATGGATGTTGATTACTTTTACATCGATTCCGTCTGCTGCAAGCTTCTCAGCTGCTTCAAGAGCCGGTGCAACGCAAAGTCCGTTTGCGATGATGGTAAGATCTTTTCCCTCGCGGAGAACGATGCCCTTACCAAGCTCAAATTTATAATCCGGTCTGTCATTGATAACCGGAACAGCAAGACGTCCGAATCTCATGTATACCGGTCCCTGATGCTCGTAAGCAGCAGCAACCATAGCTTTTGCTTCGATATCATCAGAAGGACTTGCAACGACCATGCCCGGAATCACTCTCATCAGGGCAAAATCCTCCAGGCACTGATGTGTGGCGCCATCTTCACCTACAGAAATACCGCCGTGAGTTGCTCCGATCTTTACATTCAGCTTCGGATATCCGATGGAGTTACGAACCTGCTCATAAGCACGTCCTGCTGCAAACATTGCAAAAGTACTTGCAAAGGGAACCTTACCTGTGGAAGCGATTCCTGCTGCAATACCCATCATGTTGCACTCTGCGATACCGCAGTCAATGTGACGCTCCGGGAATTCTTTTTTAAACATACCTGTCTGTGTAGCTGCAGCAAGGTCAGCGTCAAGAACGATAAGATCCTCGTGTTTTTTTCCTAATTCTATGAGGGCACTGCCGTAGCTTGCTCTCGTTGCGATTTTCTTTACTTCTGACATAATGCTTCACCTACCTTCTCCAGATCTTCCATTGCCTGTGCATACTGCTCATCATTCGGAGCTTTTCCGTGCCAGCCTACTGCGTTCTCCATGTAGGAAACGCCTTTACCTTTTACTGTTTTCATGATGATAGCTGTCGGCATACCCTTTGTAGCTCTTGCCTCATCAAAAGCAGCCTTCAGCTGATCCATATCGTTGCCGTCCGCAACATTGATCACATGGAAATTGAAAGCTTCAAATTTCTTGTCGATCGGATACGGGGAGCATACATCTGCAATGTCACCATCGATCTGAAGTCCATTGTTATCTACGATCACAACCAGGTTGTCCAGTTTACGGAAGCCTGCGAACATAGCTGCCTCCCACACCTGGCCTTCCTCGATCTCACCATCACCCAGCAATGTATATACTCGATAGTCATCATTACTGAGTTTGGCAGAAAGAGCCATACCTGCTGCTGCAGAGATTCCCTGACCAAGAGAACCACTGGACATATCAACGCCCGGAATATGCTTCATATCCGGATGTCCCTGAAGATAGGAGCCCAGATGACGAAGTGTTTTCAGATCCTCTTTTGGAAAATATCCTCTCTCTGCAAGTACAGAATAGAGTCCCGGTGCTGTATGTCCTTTGGAAAGGACAAAACGGTCACGGTCTGCCTTCTTAGGATCCTTCGGATCGATGTTCATCTCTTCAAAATATAAATAGGTGAACACGTCTGCTGCAGAAAGGGATCCGCCCGGATGGCCGGCCTTTGCTGCATGGACTGCTGTTACGATATCCTTGCGGACTTCGTTGGCAACTTTCTGAAGTTCTAACTTATCCATGTTATTAATGTCTCCTTTTTAGTGCCCTGCTGTTCACAGGGAATTTGTATATAAAAGAGGTTTCGATCACTCACCGAATACTGCCTTGTAATCAGCCTGGAATTTAGCGATACCTGCATCTGTCAGCGGATGATGTGTCATCTGCTCAATTACCTTGAACGGTACCGTAGCGATATCTGCGCCTGCAAGTGCACATGCAGTTACATGCATTGGATGACGAACGCTTGCTGCGATGATCTCTGTCGGGATATCTGCAACTGCAAACATCTCAGCGATCTGCTGAATCAGCTCAACGCCATCTGTGGAGATGTCATCCAGTCTTCCAAGGAACGGAGATACATATGTAGCACCTGCTCTTGCTGCAAGAAGTGCCTGGTTAGCAGAAAAGATCAGAGTAACGTTTGTCTTGATCCCCTCAGAGGAAAGAACCTTAACTGCCTTCAGTCCCTCTGTTGTCATAGGAATCTTAACAACCATGTTCGGATGGATGGCTGCGATCTCACGTCCCTCACGGATCATTCCCTCAGCATCTGTTGTGGTAGCTTTAACCTCACCGCTGATCGGTCCGTCAACGATCGTTGTGATCTCTTTGATCACCTCGTTGAAGTCTCTTCCTTCTTTGGCGATCAGAGACGGGTTTGTTGTAACTCCACAGATAACTCCCATGTCATTTGCTTCTCTGATATCCTCTACTTTAGCTGTGTCGATAAAAAATTTCATTGTTTTTTCCTCCTGTTTTACGTTCGTTCTTTTTCTTGATGATTCCATTATAACAAACTCATTGTGAGGGTCAAGACACTACTTTTTTATTAATAAATATTTTATTAATAAAATGTTGTTTTATTAACAGTGTCTGTCAATTTTTTCACCCAAAACAGCTTATCTCCATTTTTACCGATTTCGAATATCGCTGCAATTACCACTGTTACCACAGTTTTTATTCGAATACGTCATAGAAACTCTCTTTATATATTATTATTAATAATTTATACGCCATTATTTATTTTTCTGCTCGCCGGGCAGGTTTCTGTCCAGTTTTGCATACCCCGTTGTGCGGCGCGTAATCAGTTTCGGGGTATATTCGATATTATACAGACTGGCAGGTCTTTCATCCAGGTAAAATTTATCATTCATATCGATTTTACGGATAATGATGTCGCAGGCATCTCTTCCCTTCAGCGCTACAAAATGATCAATGGTGGTCAGTGAAATCCTGCGGATACTGGAATAAAAAATATTATCACATCCGATGACTGAAACATCCTTTGGCACATGGAGGCGCATCTCATGCAGTGCATCAATGGCACCTATGGCCATCATATCATTCTGGCCTGCGATAGCCGTAAATTTTCTGCCTTCACGGAGAAGCTCCATAGTCAGCTCGTAGCCCATGGCATACTCCGAATCCATTCGCGGGATTTTTCTGTCATTGGACTCATCTGCCGCCTTGATGATCACGTGATCTTTTTTGCCCTCTTTTTCAAACTCGCGGACAAAACCTTCTACACGTTTGGAGCGCTGCCACTGGCGTCTGGTAAGAGGCGGCGTAATAAACGCCACATCGGTATGCCCCAGATCCAGAAGATGCCTGGCCATCAGCCTTCCTACCACCGTATTATCCTGATTGATGGCATCTACTGTGGTTGTTTTTTCCTTGTTGCTGATGATAACAAGGGGCGTTTCTTTTGCGATCTTTTCTACCTGATGCTGAAAATCCGGATGGGGATTGCAGGTATAAATGATTCCTGCCGGCCGCATGGTCTGCATCATACGGAGATATTTTTCTTCCAAACCTGCATCTCGCTGGGTGTTACAGATAAATACCCCGTATCCCTGCTCATTGGCTACGGCCTCGATTCCCTGAAGCAACAGTACATAATAGGGACTGGTGAGTGTGGGGCAGAAAACAATGATCAACTTTTCTTTTCTGTTATCTTTATGTTTCCGACGTCCCGGAAGCTCGTAGCCAAGCTCTCTGGCTGCCTGCTCCACCCGTTCTACGGTTTCTCTTGAAAAGGAAACATTGTATTTCCGGTTCAGCACCATAGATACCGTTGCCTGGGAAACCCCGGCGCGTGCTGCCACATCCGATGAAGTTGCTTTCTTTTTTGCCACCGGCTCACCTCCTTTGTTGCCTGGGAAAATTTTTCACCTGATCCGGTTAAAGTTCTACCCTTCCCTCCAGGGCGCGTAGAAGTGTCACTTCATCAATATACTCCAGGTCACCGCCAACCGGAACTCCGCTGGCAATACGGCTTACTTTGATTCCGGTGGGCTTGATCAGTTTGCTGATGTACATGGCTGTAGTTTCACCCTCAAGGCTGGAATTGGTCGCCACAATAACTTCTTTTACATCTCCCTGAAGGCGCTTCATCAGTTCCTTCAGCTTGATATCATCCGGTCCGATTCCAAGCATTGGAGAGATCGCGCCGTGAAGTACATGGTAAACCCCGTCAAACTTGCCTGTTTTCTCATATGCTGCCAGATCCCTGGTATTCTCAACGACCATGATGGTGCTGTGATCTCGTTTTGGATTGGCACAGATCGGGCAGAGTTCCTGGTCTGTCAGTGTATAACAGCATTTGCAGTACTGAACGTTCTGCCTTGCATCGGTAATGGAAGCTGTCAGCTGCTCAACCTGGTCTTTTGGCATATTCATGATATGAAACGCAAGACGCTGGGCAGATTTTGCTCCAATTCCCGGAAGATGGGAAAGCTGCTCAATGAGTTTATTGATATGGCTGCTGTAATATTCCATCAGAAAGGAAGGCCTCCGCCAAGACCGCCAAGGCCTCCTGTCAGTTTGGACATCACTGCTGCTGACTCAGACTCAACCTGACGGAGTGCCTCATTTGTTGCTGCCGCGATCATATCCTCAAGCATCTCAATATCATCCGGATCTACTGCTTCCTCGGAAAGTGTGACTTTTGTTATTTCTCGTTTACCGGAAACGGTAACGGAAACAGCTCCGCCGCCTACGGTTGCTGTGAACTCTTTTTCCTCAAGAGCCTTCTGATTCTCTTCCATCTGACGCTGCATTTTCTGCGCCTGTTTCATAAGATTGTTCATGTTTCCCGGCATACCCATGCCTGGGAATCCACCTCTTTTTGCCATAATAATGATCCTCCTATTTTTATTTTACAGATTTATGACTCATCGTCCGGGTCTTCTTCCACTACGATATCCATGTGGATGTTCTCCCGGAGTGCATCGTCTACTGTGATCTGCGCGAGATTGGTGTGCTGATGTTTGTTGGCTACCAGCATATGTATCTCCACGCTCTTGCCTGTCCGGGCCGCGATAATGTCCTGAAGTTCTTTCTGCGCCTCCGGATTGTCTACATAATTCATTCCCAGGAAATCCTGAAATTCCACGTAAAGGATAGGATCCCCTGTTTCCCCGTTATACTTGGGGACTGCCCGCTGCAGGGACTGTTTGAAAAGTCCTGTCGTCTGCCCCACAATGGCTCGCCATCCTGCTACGATCTTCTGAAGATCTTCTGGAGCTGCTTTCTGTGGTTTGGGCTGCTGTGACTGCACCGCACCTGGCACTGCATTCCCCGGTTCCCCGGATGTGCCGACATCGCCTTCCCGGACGATCACCTGCTGCACCGGCCGTTCTTCCATCTGTTTTTCCAGAACACGGAGCCGGTCAAGAACTGAGTCCAGATTGGTCTCCATAGCCGGTCTGCACAACTTGATCAGCGCAATTTCCACCAACACACGTTTCTGGCTTGCAAAACGGATCTGATTGGACAGATCGGAAAAAATACGAATATACCGCATCAGGGTTTCCACATCTGTCATCTCGCTCTCTTCCTTCAGAAGCTTCAGATTTTCGGAAGAAACATCAATTGCCTCCTCCGGATTCTCGGAAGTCTTCACAAGGAGAAGATTTCGCATATACCAGGTAAAATCGGATACAAACTGCCCCAGTTCCCGACCTCCTGTAATCAGGTCTTCCAGCACATGGATGGAACCGGTCACATCACCGGAAAGCACTTTCCGAAGGAGCTTGCTAAATACCTCTGTATCCACAGCTCCCAGAACGTCCAGGACTTTATCATAGGTAAGCACCTGTCCCAGATAAAAAGAAATGCACTGATCCAGAAGACTTAAGGCATCTCGCATGGATCCGTCACCTTTTTTTGCCACATAGCGCACGGCTTTTTCCTCCGCTTCCACGCCTTCTGCTGCCAGAAGCTCGGAAAGCCTGGCTGCTATGGTATCAATGGAAATCCGGTGGAAGTCATAACGCTGGCATCTGGACAGGATGGTGATCGGTATCTTATGGGCTTCTGTGGTCGCCAGGATAAAAATAACGTAGGAAGGCGGCTCTTCCAGTGTTTTCAGAAGAGCATTGAATGCTCCTGTTGAGAGCATATGCACCTCATCGATGATGTAAACCTTGTATTTACCCTCTGTCGGGCGGTAGGCAACTTCCTCACGGATCTCACGGATGTTGTCAACACCGTTGTTGGATGCCGCATCGATCTCGATCACATTCATGGCGGTTCCTGCCTGAATAGCCTTACACATGGCACATTCGTTGCAGGGACTGCCGTTTACAGGATGTTCGCAGTTTACTGCCTTCGCCAGGATCTTTGCAACCGTAGTCTTTCCGGTACCTCTCGTTCCGCAGAACAGGTATGCGTGTCCGATACGGTTCGCCTTGATCTGGTTGGTCAGTGTTGTCACAATATGATCCTGTCCTTTTACGTCGTCAAAATTATCGGGACGAAATTTACGGTAAAGAGCAGTATAACTCATAAAACTCTCCTTCTCTTCGCCACAGTCGCCGCGGAAAGACTTCCGCGGCGGCCAGATGACTTATGATTCATTAATCGCCAAAACTGATTCCAATCTGTTTGGCTGCTTTTACAAGCTGATCTTTCGGGGATACCATCTTCAGCTTGCCTGCACATTCAGCAAGAGGAACACGTTTGATCTTGCCATTGATAACACCGATCATAACGCCATATTCCTCATCCATGATCGCCTGTGCTGCGCCTGCACCGATCCTTGTGGAAAGAACGCGGTCATATGCACATGGCTCTCCGCCTCGCTGCATATGACCCGGAACTGTGATACGTACTTCGCTTCCGGTTACCTGCTGGATCTGGTCTGCGATCTCATAGGATACAGACGGATATTTCTTTGCTCTTTCCGCAAGTTTCTCTTTGTATTTTTTCTTCGGAAGCTCTGCGTCTTCTTTTGAGATGGCTCCCTCAGCTACTGCAAGAATGGTAAAACGCTTGCCTGCCTTGTTACGTTTCTGGATGGCTTCCGCTACCTTGTTGATGTCATACGGGATCTCCGGGATCAGGATTACATCCGCTCCGCCTGCTACACCAGCATTCAGCGTCAGGCTTCCAACCTTATGTCCCATGATCTCAACAATAAATACACGTCCGTGGGATGCAGCTGTTGTATGGATACAGTCAATAGCATTGGTTGCGATCTCCAGAGCACTCTGGAAACCAAAGGTCATATCTGTGCCCCAGATATCATTATCAATGGTCTTCGGAAGATGGATGATATTCAGGCCTTCCTCACGGAGAAGATTGGCTGTTTTCTGTGTTCCGTTTCCGCCGAGGATCACAAGACAGTCAAGACAGAGTTTATAGTAAGTCTGCTTCATTGCCTCAACCTTGTCCAGTCCCTTCTCATCCGGAACCCGCATCAGTTTAAACGGCTGTCTGGATGTTCCGAGAATGGTTCCGCCCTGAGTCAGGATTCCGGAAAAATCCTTGGCTGTGAGCATACGGTATTTCCCGTAGATCAGTCCCTTATATCCGTCATCAAAACCATAAACCTCAAGGTTCTCAACGCTGTTGCTCAGTCCCTTTACAACGCCTCTCATGGTCGCGTTCAATGCCTGACAGTCACCACCGCTTGTCAGCAGGCCGATTCTTTTAATCATAGCGTCCTCCATTCTGTGCCCTCTTATGTGCACATTTTATTTGTTGCTGTCCATTACAGAAATCCGGCATTCTGGCGGATCTTTTCCTGCAAAACAGCTCCATTGTTTTCTCTTTTCACAGAGTTTTACACATTATAATATTATAAAGCATTTTCAGGCTGTATACAACATGAAATGCTCCTTTTTCATCCGGCAGAAATTTTTTCGTGCTTCTTGACAAATCCGCCATAAGAGTCTATAATTAAATTCCGCGCAGCCGGGGAGATAGCGGTGCCCTGTACCTGCAATCCGCTACAGCAGGGGTGATGCCAATCTGAGGCTTGTATCTTGTGGAGCAGCCCTTTATAAGTGGCGTTGACGTCTGGGTCTTACGCAACAGGAATCTGTGAACCGTGTCAGGGCAGGAATGCAGCAGCACTAAGCAGAAGCTCTTGTGTGCCGTGAGGGTGCCTGGGCTGAGTTAACTGTAAAGGTAACGTCTGTGAGACCATTCCGAGGTGCGGCGCGCGTAAAAAAAGGTTATAATATATGATCTCTATATAAACAGCATTTCCGCCGGGTTCGTCATTTATGACTGATCCGGCGGGATTTTTTATTAAAAAAAACACCGGAAGTCCTTAACCGGCTTCCGGTGTTTTCCTGTATTTCTGTATTATTTACAATATCCGGCAACTACCTGATTGATCAACTTGCCGTCAGCTTTGCCTTTCAGGTCTCCCATGACTGCTTTCATGATCTGGCCCTTATTTCCGGTTGCAAGAACATCTGCAAATTTCTCCTCGATATAAGCCTTGATCTCCGCTTCATCCATCTGCTTCGGAGCATATTTTGCAATAATGTCATATCTTGCCTGATACTCTTCTTTCAGGTCTGTACGGTCTGCCGGGCAGGTGTCGATCTGTTCTTTTGCTGTTTTCAGCTCTTTCAGGATAACTCTGTCTACCAGATCTCCTTTAATATCATCACGGCATCCTTCATCAATGGCAACTTTCTTTACTGCTGCGATCAGTGAGGAAACTGCTTCCTTGGTTACCTTATCCTTGGCTTTCATTGCTGCTACCATATCTTTTCTTAAAACTTCAAGTTCCATTATGTGGTCCTCCATTTTCTGTCGTCCTCTGCCGGAACGGCTTTCATTTTTATCTGGTTTTATTTTGATATTTCTCTGTAATTCTGTCAAGAGAAAATCGCAGAGAACTTTTTGTTCCATATTTATCCCGTTCTGTTTTATTCTGTGCCATCCGTCTGTGTCTGCTGCCCGGCAAGGCGTTCTGCTTCCTGTTTCTTCAGAATTTTTGCCTGCTTCTTTTTTTCGCGGAGCTCACGAAAAAATGCAGAAAGCATTTCCGAACATTCTTCTTCCAGTACTCCTTCGGTAATCTTTACCTGGTGGTTAAACCCTTCGATCTGAAGAAGATTCATGACAGAACCTGCACAACCTGCTTTCGGATTCATACAGCCGATGACCACCTCATCAATTCTGGACTGTACAAGAGCTCCTGAACACATCTGGCAGGGTTCCAGTGTCACATACATGGTACATCCTTCCAGTCGCCAATCGCCCAGTTTTTTGCTGGCTTTCCGGATTGCATTCAGCTCTGCGTGGGATAACGTATTTTTATCTGTATTGCGGCGGTTGTAGCCTCTGGCTATAATTTTCCCTTCGTGTACAATTACACAGCCAATCGGAACTTCCTCCAGCGCACGGGCCTTTTTTGCCTGGCGGATCGCCTCTTTCATAAAACGTTCCTGGTCTGTCACGTTTTTTTCCTCCTGTGGTTTTAATCAAACATCTGCTTTCTGTTAGAATTATATCTGCCGTCCCTTCCCCTGTCAATCCGGGCCGGAACTTCAGTCTGAGCCGCTGCTTTTCTTCGCAGCACACAAAAAAAAGCGCTGCAGGAACAGAAAAAAAGTTCCTGCGGCGCTTTCTCATATTTTGAGTAATTATTTATGAAGTGCTTCTCCGTTGGTAGCAATCACATCTTTATACCAGTAGAAAGATTTTTTCTTATAACGGTTCAGAGTTCCGGTTCCGTCATCATTGCGGTCTACGTAGATGTAGCCGTAGCGTTTTTTCAGCTCTGCTGTGGACGCGCTGACAAGGTCGATGCAGCCCCAGGATGTGTAACCCATAACGTCTACACCATCTTCGAGCGCCTCCTCTACCTGGAGAAGATGTTTCTGGAGGTAGTCGATACGGTAGTCATCCTCAACGGTCATAACGCCGTCTTTCTCAACAAGCTTGTCTACTGCGCCCAGTCCGTTCTCAACAATGAACAGCGGTTTCTGGTAACGATCCCAGTAGTAGTTCAGCACATAGCGGAGACCTTTCGGGTCGATCTGCCATCCCCAGTCGGAAGCTTCCAGATACGGGTTCGGAACACCGCCCATAAGATTGCCTTTTCCTTTTGTCTGCTTTGCAGGATCTGCTGTCTCACAGATGCTCATGTAGTAGCTGAAGGAAACAAAATCCACGGTATTTTTGAGGATCTCCTCATCGCCTGGCTCAAATTTGATCTCAATATTGTTCTCACGGAAATAGCGTTTCATGTATCCTGGATAGTATCCACGAACATGTACATCGCCAAAGAAATCGTTCTTGTGAACGCTCTCCATAGTCTTGATCACATCATCCGGGCACGGTGTCAGCGGATACATCGGCATGCTTAAGATCATGCAGCCGATCTTGGCATCCGGCATCATCTCATGGCCGATCTTTGTAGCAAGGGCACTTGCAACCAGTTCATGATGAACAGCCTGATAAAGATCCTGCTGGGAAAGCTTGTCCTTTTCTGTGTAAATGCCGCCGCTTAAGAATGGCTCATGAAGAACGGAGTTGATTTCGTTGAATGTCAGCCAGTATTTAACTTTTTTTCCGTATCTTGCAAAAATAGTTCTTACATATCTCTCATAGAAGCCGATCATCTTTCTGTTTACCCAGCCATCGTAGGTCTTTGCAAGATGAAGTGGTGTCTCATAATGGGAAATTGTTACCAACGGCTCAATTCCGTATTTATGGCACTCGTCAAAAAGATCATCATAGAACTGAAGGCCTTTTTCGTTTGGTGTCTCCTCATCTCCGTTCGGGAAAATACGGCTCCACGCAATAGAGGTACGGAATACTTTGAATCCCATCTCTGCAAATAATTTCACGTCTTCTTTGTAACGGTGATAAAAATCAATTCCGATAAGTTTCATGTTGTCTTCTGTAGGCTCTTCTGTTCTTGGTCCTACGATTCCGTGTGGTGTTACATCCTGTGTGCATAAACCTTTTCCGTCCTCATTGTATGCACCCTCGCACTGATTGGCAGCAACTGCGCCGCCCCATAAAAAATTCTTTGGAAATGACATTCTGGAGTCCTCCTTATGTAATATATTCAAACGGACATTCGGAATCCGCTTCGCTACTTCCTCATGAATAAATAAGTGGTTTTCACCGCTTATTTGTTCATGAAGTGATATAAAGCACCAATCAAATTTGCATCATTGTAAAATCTACAGTTTGTGATCTTTGGTTCCGGAACGTATGGAGAGATTTTTCTCAGCGGAATATTTTCCAGTACCTCATCCAGGCTCCTCTGCAGATATTTATGCAGAATCGGCTGCTGACTGATACCGCCGCCGATCGCGATAATATCCAGATCCAGATAAATATTCAGGTTGTAGATCTGTACAGCCAGACTGTCCGTATATTCTTTAAGTCCTGCGAGAACTTTTTCATCACCGTCATTTGCCAGGCTGAATATCTTCAGCCCGTCGTAAGTCTGCCAGTCCTCACCCGTATGCTTTGCAACAATCTTTGCAAGACCTTCCGCACCGCTGCTCATTCCCCAGTAACTGTCCATCTCTTCCGGCTTCTTCGCATCTGTGCACACATAGCTGTACTCACCCGCTGTGAAATGATTTCCGCGGAAAAGTTTTCCGTTGAGGATAATTCCGCCTGCAACGCCGGAACCCAGAACAACAACCGCTCCGTTTGTACAGCCCTTAAGGCTTCCTCTCCAGAACTCGGCAAGTGCCGCACATTTTCCATCGTTTTCTACAGAAACCTGGATTCCGTAACGTTTGGAAAGCTCTGTTCCAACTGTGCTTCCTGCAAGATATGCAAGATATCCCGCGGTTACACAGTAACCGTCCTTGTTGTCCAGCATACCAGGCATGCTGATGGCAATCCCTTCGATGCGGTTTCTGTATTTTTCTACAACACCGTCCAGAACCGCATAATAGTCCTCTTTTGTCTTTGTTCGATAGTCCGGTGTAGGAACTTTATCTTTTTCAAGAATTTCTGCATTTTCGTCCATTAACGCGTATTTCGTAAATGTTCCGCCTGCATCAAAAACCAGATAATTTTTCATTTTCATTTTACCTCAGAATTTATTTCTCGTCACCGAAATTCAGTGCAAGTTTTGCAAAGAAATCTTCCAGTGTCAGTCTTGCGTCCAGATATTTGTAAACACGGATCTCACGGTTGTTCTGTCCGTGAATGTAAGTCATATCCTCAGCGATTCTCGGAGCAGGTACCATATCGTAGCTTACTTTTTCCAGCTCTTCCATCAGAACCGCGATGGTTCCCTGATCGCCAAGTCCCCAGATTTCACCCTGCGGCCAGTCCATTTCGTACTTGGCTGCTACATGGTTGAAATCTACCAGCTGCTCGAAAAGATATTTTCCGATCTTTCCGCATGGACGGACCTTCAGCTGAAGCTCTGCAAGAGAAACAGCCATCACTTTGTAAAGGCTCATCGGTACCTGCCATACCGGTACTTTGGAGGAAAATACTACGTTTGCGGCGTTGATATCCATCATCAGGTTGAACTCAAATCCTCCCTTTGGATAATCCGCTCCACCGATCCAGATTACTGTCATTCGCTCTGCGATTTCCGGCTTCATCAGAAGTGCGGATGCAACATCTGTGATAGCGCCCTGGCATGCGATGTATAACGGTCTTTTATCCTCTTTCATCGCTTCTTCAATGATGAATCTTGCACCCTCGGAATCGATTGGTGTGTGTTCATCCTCAAGGGCACGCGGCGCACCAAGTTTTACCGGATACTGGTCCTTAAGGCCCATAAGATCCATAACTTTGATGATCTCATCATAGCTTGCCTGTGCAGTACCAAGCTCACCGTACTGCTGTGGGTTTTTCCAGAAATGACCTGCAACAAGACCTTTTACATCGAATCTTGGTGTCATGAGATGATGTGCTACCGCATACTGGTCATCTGCCTCGTTTTTGCAGTCTGTGTGCACAATCACTCTTACTTTTTTGTTTTCCGGTACTGTATAGGCATAATTCCACATATTATTTTTCCTCCTGAAAATTTCTTTTTCTGTAATTGAAAGGAGCACCTTTCGATGCTCCTTATTTTGATTTCTGTATTGTTTTATGCGTTCTCTTTATGGCGTTTGTCAAGATCTGCACGAATCTGCGGATATTTTTTATCCAGATCATACGGAAGAAGTACAACAACTGCCATCACTGTAGATACCAGCGCAAGACCACCAAATGCAAAGTTGATTGCTGTATGTGTCTGCGGATATTTTGTTGCGATATCTACACCATCTGCGATTGCTTTGTCAAGTTTGGATGCATCGTAGTTACCCCATACAAGAAGAGCAGATACGATAGCAGATGCTGCTGCAGATGAAACTTTGTTTACAAATCCCTGGATTGCGTTCTGTGTTCCACCAAGGTTTCTTCCTACCTGCCACTCTGTGTAGTCAAAGATGTCAGGCATCATGGAGAAGAACATACTGGAACGGAAACCAAATCCAAGTCCGATCAGTCCAAGTGCTGCGGTTGCAATTGTTCCGTCAGATGTGAAGAACAGGATTGCATAACCAATGATATCTACAATCGCACCAAACTGGATCAGTTTGATCTTCGCGATTCCCTTACCATTGAGGTAAGCGGCAAGGATCATGGTCGGGATAGCAAGTAAGGTAAGTAAAGTAAGTGCAAGTGACATTCCGCTTACATCACCAACAATGTAAGTATAGTAATACTGCATTGCTCCGTACATGGAAAGGTATCCAAGGAAGAGGAAGAATACCTCACCCAGGAACATGATGTAATATTTGTTCTTTACAAGGCTGCTGATATCTTTAACAAGGGAGCTTTTTCCTGCGGACTGTGTCGGCGGGTTGATCTCCACGATAGAGAATACGCAGATTGCCATGATGATGATAACGATGATTCCAAGTACAATGTTTGTGTTACGGTATCCGGTAGCCAGTGCTGCTCCTGTTGCATTTTTGGATCCGGAGAAGAAGTATACCATCGGAAGCACAAACAGGGAAGAGGTCAGTGATCCAAGGTTTGAAAATACAGTACGTGTTGTTGAAATCTTTGTACGCTCTGTTGCGGACGGTGACAAAGAAGATACGATCGGTGCCATCGGAATGTTTACCAGAGTGTAACCAAATGAGAAGATAACGTAAGTTACATATGCCCATGCAAGTTTTGCGCCTGCGCTCCATCCTGTCGGAACGGAAAACAGAAGAACCATACCAACTGCAAGGACCGGTGCTCCATAAAGCATCCACGGACGGTAACGTCCCATTTTTGTATCTGTACGGTCGATCATTGCACCTACCATGTAGTCTGTGAAAGCATCGATGAATTTTGTTACAACGAACATAAATCCAACAGCTCCAGCTGCAAGTCCCGCGCAGTTTGTGTAATAGAAGAGAAGATATGTATTGGCAAGAAGGTATGCAAGATTACAAGCATAGTCACTGATACCAAAACCGATACGCTGTCTCCATTTAAACTTTGTCGTTTCATAATATGCCGGTTCGTGTTTTAACTTTTGCATTTCTTTCCTCCACCTTTTTTATGTTGATTTAACGATCCGTTTCAGAACATGTAAATTTTTCTGCGCGCCCTGCTCCTGGCGGATCAATTAGGTATGTCTCAACCACAAGCATATTATAAGCAAAGATTTTCGATTTTCGTTATCATATTTTTGATGTTTTTGTTATTTTTCCAACATAATTCTAATATTTTTATAAACTCATTCAGGAATAAAATTCCTTACGCTTATATTTTTCCCGATATTGCCTGGGAGTCATCTTCATAAATTCTTTAAATACACTGCCAAAATGACTCTGGGAATTAAAGCAGACATAATCGCTGATCTCCGACAGAGTCGCATCCGAATATTTCAGGAGATTGGCAGCTCTTTTTACGCGGAATTTCAGAATATAATCCTGAATCTTTTCCCCTGTATCCTGACGGAAAATCCTGGAAAGATGCCCCTGGCTGATTCCAATGGCTTCTGCAATATCCTCCAGATAGATTTTATGGTGATAATTCTGGGAGATATAATCCTTGCACTGTTCTGTGTAGCTGGAAAAATTTCTCGTTTTTTTGGTATCTGCCACCAGTTTTGTAAATTTATAAAGACATCTTCGGTTCAGCTCAATCATCTCTTCCATTGTCTGGCACTGATCAATCTGGTTAATCAGATAGTCGCTGAGGCGGTAGGCATCTGCCGGCGCTACGCCTCCCGCTATGGCCTCTCTTGTAGCCATAGTTGTTGTTACAATAGCCAGATTTCGCTGATTATTAAAATGTTTCTTGGAAAGAATTCCTGCTTTTTCAAAGAGTCCGGATGCCCGCTCATTAATTTCCTCCACGTTTCCCTCTCGGATACAGTCCATTACATAGCGTTCTTCCATGTATGTATGGTGGTAAGCTGTCCCATCTGGTTTATCCAGTTCGATACGAACCGTATCGTTCTCCTCCCGGATCTCTTTTTCCTCGATGAGGTTGTTTTTCTCCATAAGATCGTCTGGCTGTACATCGTTTCCTTCCAGGAGCTCATACAGAAAACTTACGAAATTCAGCATCCGGTTCAGGGTCATTCTGTCCGGATGGCGCTCCTCCCTCACAGACATATGGTATTTTTTGTAAAACTGGTGAATTTCCACATAACTTAGCTGTTCCACACAAACAGGGCCTGACAGATAATATTTTTCTCCACTCTGTACGCAGAAAAAATAGATTTTCCCGGATATTTTGCAAATAGCCGGTACATTCTGTTCTTTTGCCTGGCAGATCAGAGACCGACGCAATTCTTCAGATACAGTCAACGGATTCTGTTTTTCAGAAAACACTCCAAGACTTTGGATATTTTCCCCTGTTTCGTCTGCATAAAAAATTGGAACTCCCCACAGGCTTTCCAGTTTTCTTAACAATGTATGTTCTGCCATGTCTATATCCTTTCTTTTGCAATATAAGGCTATTAATTGGAATAAATTATACGTTTTTTTCCTTTCCTGTGCAATCATGCTCTTGCGGCTTTTCCCGAGGGAGAGTATGCTTGTAGTATCATAAATAAGATAAATAAGGGGATTTTCCTATGAAAATATGTGGATTTAATAAAACAACTTTACTGGATTACCCGGGCCGTGTTGCCTGCACCATTTTTCTTGGCGGTTGCAACTTCCGCTGCCCGTTCTGCCAGAATGGCGCGCTTGTTGTGGAACCGGATACACAGCCGGAATATTCCCGGGAAGAGATTCTCTCTTTTCTGAAAAAAAGGAAGGGAATTCTGGACGGCGTGTGCGTGTCCGGTGGAGAACCGACGCTCTCCGCTGAGCTTCCGGATTTTCTTCATGAAATCAAAAATCTTGGCTACGATGTAAAACTTGATACCAACGGTTCCCGTCCTTCTGTGGTAAAAAATCTCGCAGCCGATGGCCTCATCGACAAGGTCGCCATGGATATCAAGGCCTGTCCTTCCAATTATCATGTGCTTACCGGTGTAGCTGCCGACCTGGATGCCATCCGTGAAACTGCCATGTGGCTGCTGAAGGGCGATCTGGACTATGAATTTCGTACCACCGTTGTACGGGAGCTTCATACAGAAAAAGATTTCCTGGAAATCGGTCAGTGGCTACATGATGCAAAGGCTTATTATCTTCAGGCTTACCGGGATTCCGATGGAGTTCTGATGCCCGGATTTTCTTCCTGCTCAGAGGATGAAATGAAAAACTACCGGGATATCCTTTCTCGGACAATCCCGATAGTTGAAATTCGTGGTATGGATCTGTAATTCCGGAGAATTATTCTGTTCAGACATTGATAAAACAATACCAGTATCCGCCTTTTCCTCCCGGAATATGAATTTCAGGGCTTTCTCTGAAATAGGGAAAACCGAACATATTTGCCATAAATCGTTCCTGCTGACTGTAGCTGCCGGGGACTCCCAGTATGTACTGTCCCCGGTAGTTCTGACACAGCAGAAGATGCCCGAAATTCTGATATCCGTACATGACAAAACGGTTGTTGCAGAAACAGCCGTTTTTTCTACACAGGGTACTGCAGTCGGATGGTTTGATCTTGCGGCAGTCTGTAAACTGACCATCGTTAAATGGATCGTAGGGGATACCTGGAACCGGGCGCGGTGGTCTGGGCGGCCGCGGACCTGGATGCGGTGGTTCCGGTGGCCTTGGGCCCGGGCCTGGATGTGGGGGGCCTGCTTCTGACATCTCCAGCTTATTCTCTTCCGGAACAATTCTGTCCTCTTGCGGCACTTTCTTTGACTCCTGATTCATCATGCTCGCGGAAATCCCTTCCTCTTCTTCCTGAACTTCCTCCACCGTCATAATCTTGTCTGCTTCCTTCTGATTTTTCTGCTCCTCCGCTCCTGCCTTTTCTATGCCTGTTTTCTCCGATTTTTTCTGCGGCTCCGTTTTCTCCTTCTTCCACTCCCGGAAATTCTCCGGCCGGATGGGCTGGTCATCCCACTCTGTTCCCCAGAATCCTCCTGCGTCTGAAATCAGCAGCATTCCCCCAAGATCCCGGAGATTTTTTCCCCTATCCCCGATATTCTCCGTCTCTGTTTCCAGAACACACTCAATCTGTTCCCGCCCGGTCACACAGCTTCCGATCAAGATTCCATCCATCAGGCCTTCCCGCCGCACAAATCCGTACACCCGGCACCGGCTCCCCGGCTCCAGCCCAACACAGCGAAGATGAACTTCAATCAGACACCGCCGATCTCTTGCTTCCACTCTCACATAGCCGCTGCTGCTGTCTTTTTTTCCTTTGCGATACTCATATACATATGCAACAAAACGCTGATATCCAGCCAACGCACGTCCCTCCGATATTTCGGTTTCGTTAATATATATGAAAATTGCAGGAAATCATTCCAGGAAAGCGTACATTCCCATTCCGGCTTTCCTGTCGTGGTAACACGAGGTAACTCAAACTTACGTTCTTTTATTTTTCATAAACAAAAAAGAATCCCTCAGCCAAGGGATTCTTAAAGCTTTAGTCGAAGCGACAGGATTTGAACCTGCGACCTCTGCGTCCCGAACGCAGCGCTCTACCAAACTGAGCCACGCTTCGTTATTTTGTTTTCAGTTGTTTGTGTGTTGTTCAACTGCAAGAGCTATTATATTAGAGTTTCTGTCCTTTGTCAATAGAAAAAATCAAAATTTTTCAAAAAAATCGAATTTTTTATTTTTTACCACTTCAGGACTGTATTTTCGCAGACCTGAAGTGGTTTCTGGAAAGGTTTTTTATATTTCGGTTATAATATTTCAGATGGAATATCAGCGGATATTACTTTACTGTAACTGTCACTTTCTTTGTAACTCCGTTACTGCTTACATAGATAACAGCTTTTCCTTTTTTCACACCTTTGACAACACCCTTGCTGCTTACCGTTGCAATTTTTGTATTGCTGCTTCTGTAAGTGATCTTTGCCTTTGAAGTAGCTGTCGCCTTGATGGTTGTTGTTTTCTTTGTCTTTACAGTTACCGCAGTTTTAGACGTGATCTTCAGGCTGCCTTTTTTAACAGTGATCTTGCAGGTTGCTTTGTAACTTCCACATTTTACTGTGATCGTAGCTGTTCCGGCTTTTTTCGCTGTTATCTTTCCGCTTGTACTTACTGTGGCAACGGATTTACTGCTGCTTCCATAAGTTACTTTTCCGGTAAGCCCTGTTCTGTCCACCTTAACCTGACTTGTCCCGCCTACAAACAAAGTGTTTACGGATGCCGTAGCTTTTACAGTTGGTTTTTTAACGGTAATTTTGCAGGTTGCTTTATAATTACCACATTTTGCTGTAATTACAGCAGTTCCTGCTGACGCAGCAGTTACTTTTCCTTTTGCGTCTACAGAAGCAACGGAAGATTTACTGCTTGTATAAGTTACTTTTCCGGTAACACCTGCTGTTGTTGTTTTCAGTGTAACAGTAGCCGGAGTTCCTTTTACATAAAGTGTTTTTGCTGAAACATTCAGTTTCACGGATGGAGTTTTTACCGTAAGTTTGTACTGTGCAGCCTTTCCTGCTGCAGATGTTGCCGTGATCACGGCTGTTCCCGCTGCCTTTGCAGTTACTTTTCCGTTTGCGTCCACAGATGCAACTTTTTCATTGTTGGAAGAATATGTTACATCTTTGCAGTTCTCACCTGTAGCTTCAAGCTGTCTGGAACTTCCAATGTAAAGAATTCCCGACTTTTCTTTAAAGGCAATTGTTCCATACACCAGCTGAACAGAAACATCCGCATAATCATCACTGGAAACTTTTACCGTATAAGTTTCATTCTCCGGTCTCGCTACAGTGGAATCCAATGTAACCACTCCATTTGCGGCAGCCACATCCTGTGCAAGATATGTTGTCTTTGAAGCATGTCCCACACCTGTTGTATAGAAAACAGATACTTTCGGATTTTTATATTTATCAAGATTTGCAAGTTTTACATGGGTACTGTCTGTAAATTCCGGAGAAACAGCCATTGCTTCTGTTGCCTGCGGTTTGATATAAATACCATTTGCAAACTCATATACATAAGCTCCATCTGCCATGATATATGTAATCCTGTTTACGGTTTTTCCTGCAAGACCTGCATCTTTTGCAAACGCAACCTCATATACCTGCAGCCACATCTCGCTCATATGGCGCATACCATATTTTCCGCCATCTGTTGTTTCCAGGATCATTCCCTGGATCCCGGAGTTAACTGCAAAATCAGCATCACTCTTTGTGTCGCGGAGATATTTTGTGCTGGTTTCTTTTACTTTGATCTCATAATCTCCCCAACGAGAAGATGTATTGAGTGTTGCCTCCGCATCTGTCACAGTTGCCTTTACATTAAATTTTGTAGCACTGTATGTTCCATCTGTATTCAATTTTTTATACTGCCCAGGCTCTACCGCCGGAGTACGCCCCAGGGTGATCCCTGCTGCTTCTGTATATACTCCGCTTTCCGGAAGTTCTCCCGCTTCTGAAAGGATCCGCGCCTCTACATACGTTTTTGCATCTGTAGCTACACTAACCTTTTTTACTCCTGCGATCTCATATCCATTTTCTGTCAGATTCTGAACATCTGCATTTCCGAAAGCAGTGCTTTTTCTGGTTGTAGCAGATGTAACGGAATCATATTTGCGGCTCGTTGCATCTCCTGCATAAAATTCCTCATATGTCAGAGTCGCTGTACCATAAAGATTTCCTGTCAGCGCTTCATGACCGTTTGCCACTTTATAATAAATATCACTTCCCGGAATCTGTGTATATCCTTCTGTTGCTCCTTTTACCCAGTAATAAGATACATTGGCAACTGTGATCGGCTCTCCTGTCAGCGTGATATTCTTTGTCATATCCACGTAATTGTCGCTTGAGATCATAACTGTGTAGATCTCATCTTCTGCTCTGGCAACACTGCTGTCAAAAGTTACAATTCCGTTTTCTGCCACTGCATGGTCTACGACATAGGTTGTTTGCTTTCCATGTCCGCTTCCTGTTGTATAATAGACAGAAACTTTGGGATTTTCATATTTGTCAAGTCCGTCCACTTTAATCTGGGTTGTACTCTCTTTTACAAAAGCCGCCTGTACTTTCATTCCCTCTTCAGGCTGTTTTTTCACAAGAGGTGCTTTATCTCCAAACTCATATACGTAGGAACCATCCGGAGTAATATAAGTCACTTTTGAAATTTTTTCCCCGATAAGCCCGGACTCTGCTGAAAATGCAAGTTCATAAGGCTGTACCCAGATTTCATAGGTATGACGAAGTCCTACCTTCTTACCACAGGCAGTTTCAAGGATCACTCCCAGTGTATTTCCACCTACGGCAAAATCACCCTGCCTGGAATTGCGGAGATATTTTGTGCTGGCTTCTTTTACCACCAGCATGTAATCGCCCCAGATCGATGGTGCCTGGATCTGGGCAGATGCATCTGTGACTGTTGCTTTTACATCGAATTTTGTTGCACTGTATGTTCCGTCTGTATTCAGTGTTTTATACTGTCCTGTTTCCTGTGACGGCGCTTCATTCAATGTAATATCTGCTGCCTCTGTATAGACACCCTCTCTCGGAAGCTTGGAAGCAGCTTTCAGCGCCTGTGCATCTACATAGGTTTCCGCGTCCACTGCAACACTTACATTCTTCACACCCTGGATCTGATATCCGGAAGAGGTCACCTCTGTGCTGTCCTCATTAGCAAAAATCTGATTTTTACTCGTTGTTGCCGAAGTGATAGCGTCATAGCTCTCCTGAGTGGTATCCCCGGCATAAAATTCCGAATAACTTAAGGTTGTCGTTCCGTACAGCTTTCCGTTCAGAGCTGTCTGCCCGTCTGCCACTTTTACATAAACGCCTGTTGTTCCTATCTGTGTATATCCCTCTGCCGGCTGCATGGACCAGAGATATTTCACTCCTGCAACAGTGATCTCAGAAGCATCCTGAAGAACCTCGCCTGCTTCTGCCATAAATGCTTCTCCATCACCGAATGCCTCTTCTGTATCCTCCTGGATCTGCGGTTCCTCTTCCTGTTGAATCTCTTCTGTTGAAATTTCTGCTACTTCTTCCTGAATAGCTTCTGCATCACTTTCTTCCGGCTCTTCCGACTGAATATCAGCTTCACCAACTTCCAGCTGGTCCTGGGAAACCGACTCCTGATCCTCGTTCTCTCCTTCTTCCTGTGCTGTCTCTCCTTGTGTTTCTCCTGACACATCACTAAAAACTTCCGCCTCAGACGCCATTGCCGTTACCGGCACTCCTGACGCGATCACCGCTGAACTCAGAACGAGTGCAGCTGACTTCTTAAAAAGCTTCCACTTATGCATACCTGTCCTCCTCTTTGTCTTTTATATTACACGACTTTATACCAGATTATGACCTTACAGCTGCTCTGGTTAATTGAAATTTCTTCTGCAGGATATTCAACATATGTCAGTTTCTGCAGAAGTGCTCTGTCAAGCACGCTTTAGTTTGTTCAAACTAACATATTGTCATTTTATCAATGCTTAAATTATTTGTCTATACATATCTGGCAAAAAAGCCTCACGGTTATTGTTGTTTTTTTCTCAACTAGAAATTGTTTTCAAAATATTTATATTATTATCTGATATTTCAAATAAAAAAAGTATATATTCCAAGACATCATTTCAGGAAATGCAACAGCCATTGCCATTTCCTCCGGCATTCTCAGATCATATACTTTTTATATTTCTATATTTTTGCTTTCTTTTATGCCCAGCGGCTCTTCTGTTCTTCGCAGATACTGTTCCACTGGCAGTTTCCACAGATTTCCTTACGTTTATCCATCGCAAGGATTTTTTCCTGTACTTTTTTTGTAAATTCGCTGAAGTGCAATGTCTGTCCGGCCTTCAGTCCACATTTTTCCAGCACGGCATTGTCATACTCTGCCACTTTATCTCCGGCTTCGCAATGTCCGCCCAGATTATTCGGACAGGCAGAGCAGATCTCATCCGTATCCACATGAAGCCTTATTTTCTTTCCCTCCAGAAAAATCTTCAGCATCTCGGACATATGTGCAGTAAAACCGTTACTGTAGCCTTCCCCCTTAAAATACGCCAGGCACATACCATGATGAGGGCGCAGAGGAATGATTATTTCCTCTGTGCCCTCATCAGAAGCATATGCCGCAGCAATGCTTTTATCTTGCATATTTACGTACCTTTCCTGATAAAACATAAGCCAGTGCGATCTTGATAAGATCCGGAATGATAAACGGGAATACGCACCAGCCAAGAACTGCCATCAGACCTACCGGACCTGTGCTTCTTGTGTAAGCAAACATAAACCATGCGGTTCCAAATGCATAGCATACGATCAGTCCAATGATCATGGAAATGATCTGAACAACCGGCTTTCTGCCAAAAACACTTTCAATGGCCCACATAACAAGTGCGGAAAAGATAAATCCGATAATATATCCACCTGCATTTCCAAGAAGAGATCCGATTCCTCCGGAAAATCCCGCAAATACCGGAACGCCTACAGCTCCAAGAAGAACGTAAACCAGAACTGCCAGAGTTCCCCTTTTTCCTCCAAGTACACCTACTGCCATAAATACACCAAATGTCTGCAAAGTAAATGGTACCTGTGCCGGAATGGAAATCCATGAGCAAACTGCCATCACTACTGCAAAAACCGCGATATAAACAAGATCGTAAGTCTTGCTTCTGGTTGCTGCCGCTGTTGTCATAATAACCTAAGTCCTCTCTTTCCTTTTCTGCTTTCCCTGCCGGAAAATCGTCTTACATCTTTTCCTAATGATTTCCGTCTTTTGCTGTTAATAATTTAACACAGCGCGTTTAGATTGTCAACCAATTTCTTCTCTTACAGTTTACGTTTTTTCTGCTTTCAAAATTTCTTCTCCGATGTTATACTGAAAGTAATGATTTTTCAGCCTAAAAAGGGGGATTTTTCCATATGGATATACATGATATACACAACATCAGCACAACCTGCACCCGGACGGAATTCGTGGGAACTGCAGTCCTTGACACCATCGGACTTGTGATTTCCGGAGTTGACGATTCCCTTCTTCAGCAGATGAATGTCGGCACAAAATACCACTGTCTCGGACTTTTCAGTTCCCGAACAGGTGCTGCCGGACAGATCACAGCCATTGATGATGCAGTAAAAGCAACCAATACGGAAGTTCTTTCCATTGAACTTCCACGAGACACAAAAGGCTGGGGCGGACATGGAAACTACATTGTACTTGGTGGAAATGACGTATCCGATGTACGCCACGCCATTTCACTGGCTTTGGAACTGACCAACAAAAATGCCGGTGAAGTTTACATCAGCGAATCCGGACATCTGGAATTTGCTTTTTCTGCCAGCGCAGGCCCTGCAATCCATAAAGCTTTCGGCACACCACTTGGTGAAGCATTCGGATTCATGGCAGGTTCCCCCGCCGCAATCGGACTTGTTATGGCTGACAATGCCGTAAAATCCGCTGCTGTTTCCATTACTAAATACATGACCCCGGATATCGGCACCAGCCATTCCAACGAGGTAATCATTGCCATCTCCGGTGACGCCAGTGCAGTAAAAGCAGCCGTACTGGAAGGCCGTCAGACAGGACTTGAACTTCTTATCGGCATGGGAACCTATCCGGAGATTCCTGGTACCCCATATTTATAGAAAATTTTTGTAACCCTGTTACCGCAAAAAACAGCGCCACAGAAAATCGTAACACGATTCTGCGGTGCTGTCTTCATCTTATATATTTTCTCCCCCTGTCAGAATCAGCCTACCTGATATACATCCGCAGACTGAAGTCCGAAACTTAATGCCTCCTCATGGCTTCCACAATAAATATCTACATGTCCGTAAGGAGTTCCAAGATCCTCTACTGTATATACATTACCATTGATCAGAAGTTTGGTTCCAAAAGGTACTCCTGCCATTGCAACTGTACGTCCTGCTGTCGGAACCGTACCACTGGCTGTAAGATTACCTGCTGTACCACAACACTGTGCACAGTTACAATATGCAGTCAGTGTAAAGTTTCCAAGGTAAGTTCCCTGACTGGAAGAACCGGAATCTGAAGATGTATCGGTTGTATCTGAAGATGTATCTTCGGATGATGTGTCCTCAGAACTCTCATCAGAATAATCTGAAGAACTTCCAGACTGTACATCGTCTTCCTCATCTTCTTCCTCTACAACAACCTCAGAACTTGTAGAGCTGCTGGAAGATTCTGTAGTATCCTCATCCGGGTCATATCCGTAATCGTAATCATCCGCTGCTGTATCCTCAGAACCGGAACTGCTGTCTGCATCGCTCTCTTCTGTATCCTGTGCGGCTTCCGCCTCAGCTGCTGCTTCTGCCTCTGCCTGTCTCTTCGCCTCTGCTGCAGCTTCCGCCTGTCTTTTCTCTTCGGCTGCTTTCTCAGCTTCTGCCTGCTGTACCAGAGCAGTAATACTGCTGTCCGCATTGCTGATATCCGCCATCAGCTGCTGGGCTTCTTCCTGGCTGGCACTGATCTGACTCACATAAGAGTTGATATCGCTGCTTGTACTTGCGGCCATGGACTGCACTTCCTGCTGTTTGGACGCACGCTCTGTCATCAGATTATCAATCTCTGCTGATTCTGTCTCTACCTTCTGTTCATTTTCCTGAATATTTTTCTGAAGGCTTATGTATTTATCCAGCATATTTCTGTCGTATGTGGAAATCTGGATCGCATTCTCTGCGCGGTTCAGAAATTCTGCCAGGCTCTCGGAGGAAAGCAATGTTTCCAATGCGGAAGTTCCGGCATTCTCATACATATATGCAATTCGAAGCTTCATGGATTCGTACTGATCTGCAGAAGCTTTTTTTGCTTTTGTAAGTTCGGTTTTTACTCTATTTAATTCTTCTTCCTTCTCGGCAGCCTGAATGCTCAGTTCTGCAATACTGTTGGTAAGATCCTCATACTGTGCGTTTAAATCGGCCAGATAGCTCTCCAGCTCCTGCTTCTTGCTCTCCAGACTTCCGATGCTGCTCTGTACCTGCGCCAGACCCTCTTGAGCGGCCTGTTTCTGCGCCTGTGCATCTGCAATGGCAGCTTCTGTGCTGGATGCATATACAGTGCTTCCCATGGAAAGGGTGAGCATACCTGTCAGCAGTAATGTGAAAACTTTTCTATTCTTCATATAAACACCTTTCGTCCTTTCATGGGTTATAGTATAACACATTTTTCATAAAAAGCAACAATTTTATTTTATTTCTGTAACAAATACGTAATAATTACAATTTCTCTGCAACAAAAGCCCACCAAAAAAGCTGCTGCTTTACAGATTTTCCATGTAAAACAACAGCTTTTTATTTACCTTATCTTATGCAGTCTCAATTCCCAAGTCGTCAGCTATGCGGATCTTTCTCCGCTGTCATTGCCATACACCCTTTGGCTGTATTTACTCTGCAGCCTCCATAAGAACCTCATTTTCAGCTTCCTCAGCCATTACTTCCTGATACTTGTCCAGGATAATGGTCTGAATCCGCTCTCTTGTTGCGGAGTTAATGGGATGTGCGATATCGCGATATTCTCCGTCACTTGCCTTGCGGCTCGGCATTGCGATAAACAGACCTTTCTCTCCTTCGATTACCTTAATGTCATGTACCACAAACTCGTCATCTATAGTGACAGACACAACGGCCTTCATTTTCCCTTCTTTTGCTACCTTTCTCACACGTACATCTGTAATATTCATTGTTACTTGCCCCTTTCATTTCGCTAAACGTATCTGCGGGAATTTCTGCATTTACAATACGTAGCGCTCGTTTTTCTCCACGACGATTTTCACTTCTCCTTCTTCGCCGCAGTAATATGAATTCGCCCGGATGGTATCCCGGCTCTCAACAATGCAATTCTCAATATGTGTATTATCTCCAAGGTATACATCATTGAGAATTACAGAGTTTTTGATTACACAGTTATTGCCTACAAATACATCACGGAACAAAACAGAATTCTCTACGGTTCCGTTGATAATACATCCACTGGATATCAGGCTGTTCTTTACAGCTGCACCAGGATTATATTTTGCCGGTGGCACGTCTGCAATTTTGGTCTTGATTGCAGGTTCCTGTTTAAAGAAATAATTACGGATCTCTGGTTTCAGGAAATCCATATTTGTCTGATAATAAGCCTCTGCAGTAGAGATGTTATTCCAGTAGGTATCGATCTTATATCCATAAATTCTCTTCAGATTCTTATATCGGATGAGAATATCATTTACAAAATCATGTCTTCCCTCCTGGGCCGCACGCTCGATCAGCTCAATCAGCTGTCTTCTGCGGATGACATAGATACCTGTAGACACAGTGTTATAAGAAGAAACAATCGGTTTCTCCTCAAATTCCTCAATCCGGCAGTCTTCATTCATACGAAGAACACCAAATCTCTCAACCTGGCTCTGATCCTGGCATGTGGTACATACAACGGTAACGTCTGCACGTTTCGCAATATGATACTCCAGAACTTTATTGTAATCCAGCTTGTAGATTCCATCGCCGGAAGCAATTACAACATACGGTTCATGGCTGTTCTTAAGGAAAGTCAGATTCTGATAAATCGCATCAGCAGTTCCCTGATACCATAAACTGTTGTCTCTGGTAATGGTTGGCGTAAAAACATAAAGCCCTCCCTGCTTTCTTCCGAAATCCCACCATTTGGATGAGCTTAAATGCTCATTGAGGGAACGGGCATTATACTGTGTCAGCACAGCAACCTTCTGGATATGTGAATTCGCCATGTTACTGAGGGCAAAATCGATTGCACGGTAGCTTCCTGCAATAGGCATCGCCGCAATCGCTCTTTTGTTTGATAATTCTCTCATACGGTTATTGTTACCGCCTGCCAAAATAATACCTATCGCTCTCATTCTTTCCCACCGTCCTTTGCTGCAATTACCTGGCCAGCTGCCAGCTCTCCGTCAGGGTAGTCTTCTTTCGTTGTAACGCCTGAGATGGCGGTATTCTTACCGATCTTAACATTGTCCGGAATCACGCTGTTTTCTCCGATTGCCGCAAGGCCGAAGGAATATACGGCAGGTTTCAGAACATTAGGTGCTTCCTCACCACATCCGATTACAACGTTATTTCCCACAACAACATCCTCTGCCACAATGGCTTTATCCATAACAACATTCTCACCAACAGATGTGTTCTTCATGATGATAGAATCACGGATCACACTGCCCTTGCCAATAACAACATTCGGACCGATTACTGAATTATGTACTTCACCGTAGATTTCGGTTCCCTCACCAATGATACATTTGTCCACAACCGCATCTTCGGAAATATACTGCGGAGGAATCACATCACCCTTGGTGTAAATTCTCCAGAATTCTTCATAGAGATTAAACTCCGGAATGATATCGATCAGCTCCATATTTGCTTCCCAGTAAGAACCCAGTGTTCCGACATCTTTCCAGTAACCATTGTACTCATAGGCAAAAAGGCGCTGTCCCTTCTCCTTGCAGTACGGAAGAATATGTTTACCGAAATCACATCCGTTCTGATCTTTCAGCGCAATCAACGCTTCCTTCAGAACCGGCCATGAGAAAATATAAATACCCATAGAAGCAAGATTGCTGCTTGGATGTTCCGGTTTCTCCTCAAATTCAGTGATACGGTTACTCTCATCAGTGACCATAATACCAAAACGGCTGGCTTCCTCGATCGGAACAGGCATACATGCAATGGTAATATCTGCCTTGTTCACCTTGTGGAAATCCAGCATCACTTCGTAATCCATCTTATAAATATGGTCACCGGAAAGAATCAGTACATAATCCGGGTTATACTGTTCCATATAAGCCAGGTTCTGATAAATCGCATTTGCAGTTCCTGTGTACCATTCGCTGCTTGTGCTCTTCTCATATGGCGGAAGAACTGTAACACCGCCTTCATTACGGTCCAGATCCCACGGAATACCAATCCCAATATGTGTATTCAGGCGAAGCGGCTGATACTGTGTCAGCACACCCACCGTATCAATTCCCGAGTTAATACAATTGCTCAGTGGAAAATCGATAATACGATATTTACCACCAAAAGCGACTGCCGGCTTTGCAACCTTTTCTGTCAAAACTCCTAACCTGCTACCTTGCCCACCGGCCAAGAGCATGGCAATCATCTCTTTCTTAATCATGCGATCACCTCTTGTATGTTATGATTATTTAATTATAACATACTTTACTGTATTAGTGAACATTTTTTACAATTATTTTGATTGCGTTTTACTTTTTTTATCGCTATTGTATACTATAAATTGGTAAGACTTGTCATTCTTTTCATTCTTCTGGTAAATTTCAACATTTTTCAACAATATTTTCTAGTTACTTTTACACTCCGTAGAAAACCATTTTTTATCCAAAAGTACCACTTTTCAATTGTTTCTGTTGGCGTTATAATAAAACAGACTAAAGAACCCCGAAAATAACATATATAAGGAGATTATTATGTATCAGATAGACTTTCATAAACCACTCCATATTCATTTTATCGGCATCGGCGGCATCAGCATGAGCGGCCTCGCAGAGATCCTTCTGGAAGAAGATTTTAAGATCTCCGGTTCCGATGCCAAGGCCAGTCCGCTGACCCGTACCCTGGAAGAGCGCGGTGCCGTAATCTACTACGGACAGCGTGCAGCCAACATCAAAGATGATGTGGACGTGGTTGTTTATACAGCAGCAATCCATCCGGACAACCCGGAATTCGCCTGTGCAAAAGAAAAAGGGCTTCCAATGCTCACACGTGCGGAACTTCTCGGTCAGATCATGCGTAACTACGATACACCGATCGCAATTTCCGGTACCCACGGAAAAACCACCACAACTTCCATGGTTTCCCACATCCTTCTTGAGGGCGAATGTGATCCTACCATCAGTGTAGGAGGAATCCTTCCTGCTATCCACGGAAATATCCGCGTCGGAAATTCTGAAACTTTTGTTACAGAGGCATGCGAGTATACCAACAGCTTCTTAAGCTTCTTCCCGAAAATCAGTGTCATCCTGAACATGGATGCGGACCATCTGGATTTCTTCAAGGATATTGACGATATCCGCCATTCCTTCCGGAAGTTTGCAGAACTTCTTCCTGCTGACGGCACCCTGATCATCAATGCTGACACACCGGAATATGAAACTATTACCCGTGATCTTCCATGTCATGTTCTTACTTACGGTCTTGAGCATGACGCAGATTATACAGCTGCAGATATCACCTGGGATAAATACGGACATCCTTCCTTCTCTGTTCTTTTCCAGGGCAAAAAAATCGGCAGCTATTACCTTCGTGTACCGGGCATCCACAATGTCTCCAACGCATTGGCCGCCATTGCCGTAGGACGCCTTCTGGATCTTCCGGATGATGTGATTGTCAAAGGCCTCGGAAGCTTTACAGGCACAGACCGCCGTTTCCAGTACAAGGGAGAAATCGGCGGCGTTACCATCATTGATGATTACGCACATCATCCAACAGAAATCGAAGCTACCCTTCACGCGGCGAAGAATTATCCGCATCAGAAAGTATGGTGTGTATTCCAGCCTCATACCTACACACGTACCAAGGCTCTTCTTCCTGAATTTGCAAAAGCCCTGACTCTGGCTGACCATGTTGTGCTGGCTGATATTTATGCCGCACGTGAAACAGACGATCTTGGTATTTCTTCCCAGGATCTCCAGAAACAGATCCAGGAACTTGGAACCCCCTGCGAATATTTCCCGACTTTTGATGAAATCGAGAGCTTCCTCTTAAAAAGTTGTGCACATGGTGATCTGTTGATAACTATGGGCGCCGGAGACGTTGTAAATATTGGAGAACACCTCCTCGGAAAATAGTTATCCACATTATCCACATGCTTATGCACATTCCAGACGTGCCTGGCATGTGGATTTTTTTGTGTATAACCCACTTGACATAATTCAACAGCCAATTTCAACAAATACCGCATTTTTCTTATAAAATCGAGGTTTTTGCAAGTTGCTGATAATGTTATCCTCAAAGTTTTCCACATTATCCACATTTTCCACATGTGGATTGATGCACACCCCCTGTGAAAATAAACTATTCTCAACTAAAAGTGGTTGTGCTATAATCCTGTTTAGCAAAAGCGGGCTTTTGCACCGCTTAAAGAAAAAGATAAAGAAAGGGAGCTGCTGATCATGAGTCTGGTTTCGCTTCAGAATTCCTCCGAACAGGAGGTGACGATTCTTTCCAATCGTTTTATTGACAATTTTATGCCGCGTGCCAACGGAGAGTTCGTGAAGGTATATATCTATCTTCTGCGGATGGTATCTGCCGCTCCTTCTTCTTTCAGTCTGGAGCGTATGGCTGACTGCCTCTTCTGCACTGAAAGAGATATCTCCCGTGCACTGAAATACTGGGAATCTGAGAAACTAGTTTCACTGACCTATACAGCCAACCAGCAGCTTTCCGGAATTACTCTTCTGGAACCATTTGCGGACGCCGGTCATATGGAGAGCAGCGCTTCCATGGAAGCAGGTACAACTGCTGCTCAGACAACACCTGCTGCCGTTTCCGGTAATACAGATACCACCATTCCGGAATCTTCTGATTATATCCGCAGCCTTACTCCGGACCGGATTAAGGAGCTGAAACAGAAAGAAGAGATCAGCCAGCTTCTCTACATCGCCGAGCAGTACCTTGCCAAGACACTGACTCCTACGGAAATGCAGAAGATTCTTTTCTTCTATGATGAACTGCACATGTCCGCGGATCTGATTGAATATCTTGTGGAATACTGTGTTTCCAGAGGCCGCAAGAGTATGCGTTATATTGAAACTGTTGCCCTCGCCTGGGCGAAAGACGGCGTCACCACCGTTGAAATGGCCCGCGATGCCAGCTCCCGTTTTTCAAAAGATTATTATACCATTCTGAAAGCAATGGGAATCAGCGGCCGTAATCCGGTTGATAACGAAATCACTTATATTGATACCTGGCGCAAGACTTACGGTTTTGACCTGGACCTGATCCAGGAAGCCTGCAGCCGGACAGTTCTCGCTACCGGACAGCCAAGTTTCCAGTATGCAGATAAAATACTCTCGGGCTGGAAAAAGAAAAATGTACATACGTTGGAGGATATCCGTATTCTGGACGCCGAACACAAGAAACGTCAGCTTGAGAAATCTGTTGCCCCCAAAAAGCAGCAAGCCACACAGCCCCAGAATAATAACCGTTTCAACAATTTCCACCAGCGTGATTATGATTTTGCAGAATACGAAAAACGTCTTTTAAACAACCAGTAACAGAAACTGGAAGGAGCTTTTTATGCCTTTACAGAATTTTCAGTATGATACTATAATGAGAGAATACAGCCGCCGTCAGGCACAGAACCACCGGATTCTGGAAGAACATACTGCCGAGGCTTACGGAAAAATCCCCCGTCTGAAAGAAATTGACGATGAGGTGGCAACCTTAAGCGCAGCCAAAGTACGGCGTCTCCTAAACAAGGAAGAGAAGGGCACTGCTGATCTGAGAGCTGCCATTCAGGAACTTTCCGATGAGCGTATCACTCTTCTTGTTGCCAACGGCTTCCCCGGAGATTATCTGGAAATGCCTTATACCTGTCCTGCCTGTCAGGACACCGGCTACATTGGCAGCAAAAAATGCACCTGTTTTAAAAAAGCTGAGATCGAACTGCTCTATGCACAGTCCAATCTGAACGAAATTCTGGAAAAAGAAAATTTTGACAGCTTTTCATTTGACTATTATTCTGCTACAATAAAAAACGAAGCCACGGGACTGTCTGCACTGGAAACAGCCAGACGGGCCTACGATACTGCACAGCGCTTTGTGCAGGACTTCGACCATAAATTTGAAAACCTGTTTTTGTATGGCGATACCGGTGTGGGAAAAACATTTCTTTCACACTGCATCGCACGGGAGCTTCTCAGATCCACCCACTGTGTCCTGTACTTTTCAGCCTACGATCTTTTTGATATGATGGCTGCGAATTCTTTTTCCAGAAAAGATACCGGCACTGATGAGGAACTGATCTATGACTGTGATCTTCTGATCATTGATGACCTGGGAACGGAACTTACCAACAGTTTCGTATCCTCACAGCTTTTTCTCTGTCTCAATGAACGGATCATGCGTAGAAAATCTACGATCATTTCCACGAATCTGACGCTCAAGAATTTCTCGGATACCTATTCCGAGAGAACCTTTTCCCGTATTGCCAGCAATTATCAGATGATATCGCTGATCGGGAAAGACATCCGTATACAGAAAATATTTTTAGGAGGAAATTAAAATGGCACAGGTAACTACAAAAGATTTTTCCACACTCCCGGTAGGAAGACTTGGACTGATTCCCCTTCAGAGCTGCAGCTCATTAGGTGCGAAAGTGAACGACTGGCTGGTTAAATGGCGTGCCGAAAGACAGTATCCTGGAATGGATTCCTTCGCATTCGAGGGATACAAGCGTGACTCTTACATCATCGATGCCAAGACTCCACGTTTCGGTTCCGGCGAGGGTAAATGTACCATCAATGAATCTGTCCGTGGCGATGATATTTACGTCATGGTAGACGTAACTAACTACAGTTTATCCTATCCGATCGGACCTTACACAAATCTTATGTCCCCGGATGATCACTTCCAGGATATGAAGCGTGTTATCGCTGCTGTAGGCGGAAAGGCCCGCAGAGTCAACGTAATCATGCCATATCTCTATGAGAGCCGCCAGGACAAACGTGTCGGAAGAGAGTCTCTTGACTGTGCCAATGCACTTCATGAGCTGATCGACATGGGTGTTGAGAATATCATCACCTTTGACGCACATGATTCCCGTGTACAGAACGCAACTCCTCTTCACGGCTTTGAGACTGTACAGCCATCTTACCAGTTTATCAAGGCTCTTCTTAAAAATGAAGAAGGACTCCACATTGACAAAGATCATTTCATGACCATCAGCCCGGACGAGGGAAGCATGAGCCGTGCAATCTATCTCGCCAACGTTCTTGGTGTTGATATGGGTATGTACTACAAACGTCTGGATTACTCAAGATATGTAAATGGCCGTCATCCGATTGCTGCATATGAGTTCCTCGGACCGAAGATTGAAGGCAAGGATATGATCCTGATCGATGATATGATTTCTTCCGGTGATACAATCCTGAAAATCGCTTCTCTCCTGAAAGAGAAAGGAGCAGGCAAGGTTTATATCTGCTCTACATTCGGTTTCTTCACAGACGGGCTTGAGAAATTTGACGATGCTTACAAGAAAGGCTACTTCGACAAACTCCTTACTACCAACCTGGTTTACCAGGCACCGGAGCTTCTTGAGAAGCCATACTACATCAGCTGTGATATGAGCAAGTACATCGCACTGATTATTGATACTTTGAATCATGATACTTCTGTCAGCCACCTTCTGAATCCGGTAGACAGAATCAAACGCTGTGTAACAAACTACATGAGCCAGTATGAGAAATAAATAATCCCAAAAAAGAAACAGCGGTTACGCTTTCTGTAATCAGTATCCTGATTGTCAGAAAGTGTAACCGCTGTTTTTTATTCATCCTCACAGAAAAAGTTTCTGATATGGAATTCCTTCTTTATCCAGAATTTCCATTTCTCTCTTGTGGCAGGTGCTTATAATCACCTGTCTGTTTTCTTTATGAAGCCACCGGAGAGCTGCCGCAAGCCGGTCTTCGTCATACATTCCAAATACATCATCCAGGATTACAGGAAACGGTTCTTCTTTACAAAAAAGCTCTCCTGCCGCCATACGGAGTGCAAAATAAATCTGCTCCAGAGTCCCCCGGCTCAGTCGTTCAATGGAAACGGTTCTGTCACCGGTATTCACAGACATGTGAAGTTCCTCATCCATCAGAACTTCCCGGTATTTTCCACCGGTAATCTCACTTAAAATTTCTGAGGTACGGCGTTTCAGGCGGATTCCTACCTGATCGGTGATGTTTCCTGAAAGTGCTTCAATCGTATCCATAGCCATATTCAGTGCCTGGATTTCCATTTCTTCCGGAGTTAATACCTCTGTATTTTCCTCACATTCCTGAAGTTCTGACTGAAGATTGGAAAGTGCCGTATATTTTTCTTCATAGTCACTGTCCAGGCTGTTGCGGTTCCAGGTCAGTTCATCATGTCTGGAAAGCCAGCGCTCTCTCTGACGTTCTCTTTTATTCAGTTCCCGGCTCAGCCGTACATGGAAAAACAAAGCTGCCACTGTAACTCCCGCTGTTGCCACACCGGCAAGGAGACTTAAAATAATCTGTCCGGAAAAAGCTGCCAGGCAGCCGGTTCCGGCAATACCGCACAGAAAAACAACCGCCAGGAATGCCCCGTTGAGCTCCCGTCTTCTTTTCACACGGTCAATTCGAAGTTCCAGAAGATCTTCCGTGCTTTTATCCCGGGTTCCCATATTCATGCCATTCTGCTGCTGTGTAATTCTGTCCCGCTTTTCATCCAGTTCTCTGATTTCCCGACGGATATATTCCATATTTGCGGAAATTTTTTCCTTTTCTTTTTCCAGGTCTTTTTTTCTGCGTGCAGATTCTGTCAGATATCCTTTTCTGGACATTTTCAGCATCTGCATGGCACGTCCCATATCCACGGAACTGTCGCCGGTTCCCTGATAGCTTGCCATGTAGTTCTGCAGTTCGCGGACGAGATCTTTTCCGGTAACGCTTTTCAGCTGCGCCACGGAAACCGTGTTATCATAAACTGCCTCACTCACATTTCCGAGAATCGTACCTAGAGCTCCCTGTTCCGCATCCACAAGACTTCCATCATCCTCGCAGAGAAGCTCCCCCAGTTTTTTTTCTTTGTAAAAATTTCTGGTAAGACGATAATTCTTTCCCTTACTTGTAAACCAAAGAATTCCGCCATATTCCGCCGGATTTTCCCAGGGTTCATATTTCGTATATGTATCATTCTGAGAGGCTTTTCCACGAAGTCTGCGAACCCCGTAAAACATGGAACGGATAAAGGTATGTGTTGTTGTTTTCCCGCTCTCATTCTCTCCGTAAAGTACATTGATCCCCGGAGAAAGTTCCATATCCTTATCCCGTATTTTACCGAAATTTTTTATTTTCAAACGTCTGATAACCATCTTCCACTATCCTCCTGCGCTTTCTGGTTATCGCCTGCTGCTTGTCTCAAGCAGTGCCTGAAGTCCATAATACAGTGCCTTTTTTTCCACAGTATCCATCCTTCCCTTGGCAAGAAAATAACCGATATAATCGCCAATCAGCGTACCGCTGTACCGTTTATAAAGATCTTCCAGATCATAGGCAGGCCAGGATTCATCTACCACCTCTGTGATATTTCCCAGACTTTTCAGTTTTTCCGGAATCAGAAGAATATCCGGCGACCGCATTCCCTGAAGGATAATCCGGTAGATATTCCTGCCGCCTCTGCGGAAAATCTGAGATTTCACAGCTTCTTCCAAGGAAATCTGCGTTGTTTCTTCATGAAGAGGCATCACCAGTTGCTGATAGGAACGGCAGGCAAACGGAACAAATTCCGTGCGGATTCTCCCATCCACCAGACGTCCTTCCATATAGCCATGTTCTCCGGTATCATTCCTGTCGATGGGCTCCAGCGCACCTGAAAAAGCGGCCTGGTCACGAATCAGAATCTGTGGTTTATGGATATGTCCCAGTGCCACATAATCGAATCCTGCCGCAGCCAGGGAAGCCGCACTTAACGGAATGTGTTTCTCATCTCCGCCATGGGCAAGAAGAATATGAATTCCCTCTTCCTGAATCGGCACAGCTTTATCATAAAGCCCTTCTTTGATTTCTCTGTCATAATAACTGAGTCCGTACACATAAACATCCAGCCTTGGATCTTTGACACAGGTCAGTTCTCTGCTTTTGAAAAAAGTCACATTGGAATTCCACTCAAATGTATTGTAAAAAGAATCCCTGCTGATAAAATCATGGTTTCCCGCCATCAGATACACTCTGGTGTCCGGAATGGTGGAAAACAGATAATTCACTTCCTTAAGCTCTCTCATAAGCGGCTGGCGGTGGAACAGATCTCCGGATATAAATAGCAAATCCACCGGATCTTCGCGGATGCCCGCAATAACCCGGCGGAAAGTGCTCCAGATTTCTTCCTCCCGCTCTTTGCTCCATGGGCAGCCCCTGTCAGGAACAGCGCCCAGATGCACGTCTGCAAGATGAATAAATCTCATAATAGTGTCTCCCTTGTGTATTCCTTACACGCAATCATTAAAGATCGCAGTTCTTTACAGTTCTCGGGAACGGAATCACATCACGGATGTTACCCATACCTGTGAGATACATAACGCATCTCTCAAATCCAAGGCCAAATCCGGAATGACGGGTAGAACCGTATTTACGAAGATCCAGATAGAAGTCATAATCTTCCGGTTTCAGTCCAAGCTCGTCCATACGTGCTTTCAGTTTACCGTAATCATCCTCTCTCTGGCTTCCTCCGATGATTTCTCCGATTCCCGGTACAAGGCAGTCCATAGCTGCAACTGTCTTGCCATCCTCATTCAGCTTCATATAGAATGCTTTGATTTCCTTTGGATAATCAGTAACAAATACCGGTCTCTTGTAAATCTGTTCTGTCAGATAGCGCTCATGCTCTGTCTGAAGATCGCATCCCCAGAATACCTTATAGTCAAATTTGTCATTGTTTTTCTCAAGAATCTCAACAGCCTCTGTGTAAGTTACATGTGCAAACTCAGAATTAAGCACATGGTTCAGTCTGTCAAGAAGTCCCTTATCTATGAAAGAATTGAAGAAATTCATCTCTTCCGGTGCGTTCTCAAGGACATAACGGATCACATATTTCAGCATAGCTTCCGCAAGCTCCATATCATCCTGAAGATCTGCAAATGCACACTCCGGCTCGATCATCCAGAACTCAGCTGCATGACGGGTTGTGTTGGAATTCTCTGCACGGAAAGTCGGTCCGAATGTGTAGATGTTACGGAATGCCTGTGCATAAGTCTCACCATTCAGCTGGCCGCTTACAGTAAGGTTGGTCTCTTTTCCAAAGAAATCCTGTGAATAATCTACCTTTCCATCTTCTGTCATCGGCATGTTCGCAGGATCAAGTGTTGTTACCTGGAACATCTCTCCGGCACCTTCACAGTCACTTCCTGTGATCAGCGGTGTATGCACATAAACAAAGCCTCTCTCCTGGAAAAATTTATGGATGGCATATGCACAGAGAGAACGTACACGGAATACAGCCTGGAAAGTGTTGGTTCTCGGTCTTAAATGGGTCATAGTTCTTAAATATTCAAGGCTGTGACGCTTCTTCTGCAGCGGATAATCCGGTGCGGAAGTTCCCTCTACGGATACCTCTGTTGCCTGGATCTCGAATGGCTGCTTCGCCTGCGGGGTAGCTACCAGTGTACCTTTTACAATGATGGCTGCTCCAACATTCAGTTTGGAAACTTCTGCAAAATTCTCCATATTGTCATGATATACAATCTGAAGAGTCTCAAAAAAACTTCCATCATGAAGTACGATAAAGCCAAAAGCCTTGGAATCACGAACGCTTCGTACCCAGCCGCCTACGGTGATCTCTTTATCGAGATACTGTTCACGGTTTCTGTAAATTTCTTTCACTGTTGTCAGTTTCATAATCTATACCTCATTCCTCATATTCAGGATTACACGTCCCTGCGGACTTCCAAATGTCCGTATCGAATTAAGTATAGACTATTCTTATGGTTCGTGCAAGGAGTAATTCTCACAGGGATAAAAAATCCCGCATACCGGACAGATTCCGGTATGCGGGATCAGCTTTGCTGTCAAACCGTTAATAATAGAATGAATCAATGCTTCCTGTATTCAGATAAATCACGCAGTAATAATAGATTCTCTTGAATGTTTTGGTTGTATAATGAAGTCCGTCGTCACTGACACTGTCTTCCCCATTATAAGAAGCGTTGGTTCCGTATCCGGTTTTCATCAGTACACTGTAGGTATCAATATACTTGTAATTTGCAGAAAGTCCCGAGCGGATCTTGCTGTTAAACTCTCTGACCTGTGCCTCTGTTCGGCTTCCTTTTCCTGCTTTCGTAATCATGGTACTGTTAAGCGGATTTACAGACATGTAAAACAGTTTACAGTTTTTATTTTTCAGTGTAGATGCAATATTGGTCATATAGCTTACATAATTGCTTGCATTCGCCATATCATTTACACCAAGATTAAAGACTACCGCCACCGGAAGAGATCCTTCGGCTTTCTCAACCTCTTTAAGCAATTTTGCATAGCCTTCACTCTGGAACCAGCTCAGGCCCTGGCCTGCACTTGCCACAAAGGAAACTCCACTGGACGATGAACTGCCGATCTGCTTATTCAGTGTTGCATACATTCCAACTGTACGGGAATCTCCTACAAAAATCACTTTGCTGTATTTCATTCCGACAGCCGGGCGTGCCATCTCATCTGCTGTAATATCTCTCTCTTTAGAGCGGTTAAATACTGTAGCATACAGGCCGGTGTTTTTGCTGACTTTCAAAAGTTCGCCTGCTTCATAATCCGGAGCTGCCGCTGAGCCGGAGCGTTTAGTCTTCGACCATCCCATAAACGTATATCCTGATGCATTGGATGCGGAAGGAAGCTTCAGGTATCCGCCTTTTCCAAGCGTTACCGTCTTCCATACGGTTCCGTTTGCCTTGCAGAGATTTACACTGACTGACTGCATCTGCACTGCATAGTATTTGATGTTGCCTGCTATCTTGATCTTTGTTCCTGCTTTTTTTGCGGTGGAAGACTTGCCATTCTTGGTTGTGGACCATCCCAGGTTTACATAACCAGTTCTGGACGGTACGGAAGGCAATGTATAATAAGTGCCCTCTTCCACACTCTTGGTAAGTTTCTTGTAGGCAGCATTGGTGCTTCCGTTTCCGAGATAAAAACTTACTGTATAGTACTTGCTCTTTCTGCGAACCGCATACAGTGTCATATCTTTTTTGACTTTTACACTTGCGCCGGCCTTATATACAACCTTGGTGCTTCCTTTCTGTGTGGTCCAGCCAAGGTTCTGATAACCGACTGCTTTCGGAACGGACGGAAGCTTAATCGTTGTGTTCAGTGTGACATTCCGTGTCAATGATGTATAGGTTTTGCTTTTACTGGTACCGGAATTGTTATTAAACTTCACAGTATAAACAAGTTTACTTGCTGATACCTTCTGCGAAGCAGCTGGCATAAGAATCAGTGCCATCGCAGCAAGTGCCAGTACAAGCCATTTTATTCGAAAGGCTTTTCCGGTTCTCTGTGTTTTTTTCATATAAATAAACTCCTCCTGAAATACATACCCATCACCGGTGCGCCTCCGTATACTACAGAGTGTTGATAAATCTCATAAATGCCTCTCTGCCCTCTGGTGTGCATTTATAAACACCGGCATCCTCCAGCACGTGAACAAATACATTGCCCACTTCTTTGCGGAGAACTTCCTGAATATTATCTTTGTCAAGTTTCTCATATTTCGGCAGAAATTCTGCAACCCATGCGGCATGTTTCTCAATCTTCTCGTTGGAAGCAATATCTTTGCCGCTTAAAATATACTCTTCCAGAAGTTCCAGTTCCTCTTTCAGGCGAGCCGGAAGAACTGCCAGTCCCATAACCTCAATGAGACCGATATTTTCTTTCTTGATGTGATGATACTGTGCATGAGGATGATAAACACCAAGGGGATTCTCGTCTGTTGTAATGTTGTTTCGAAGTGTCAGATCCAGTTCAAAAGTATCTCCCACTTTACGTGCAATTGGTGTAATCGTATTGTGAGGCTCCCCATCTGTCTCTGCAAAAACAAATGCCGCTTCATCTGTATAACCTCTCCAGTTCGCCAGCACATGTGTTGCCAGATCAATCAGTCGTTTCTCATCTTTACTGCGAATACGTAAAACAGAAAGCGGCCACTTAACAATACCGGCTTCCACATCTTCATATCCCGGAATCGTCACATGTTTCTCAATCTCAGCCTTCGCCATGGCAAACGTATAATGTCCGCCCTGGAAGTGATCATGGCTCAGGATAGAACCACCAACAATCGGAAGATCTGCATTGGAACCAAGGAAATAATGCGGGAACAGCTTCACAAAATCAAACAGCTTGATAAATGTATTTCTCTCAATCTTCATCGGAGTATGTTTGCTGTTAAATACGATGCAATGTTCATTGTAGTAAACATATGGGGAATACTGGAAGCCCCATGGACTGTCATTAATCGTAATTGGAATAATTCTGTGATTCTCTCTCGCCGGATGGTTCACCCTTCCTGCATATCCTTCATTCTCCGGACAAAGCAGGCATTTCGGATAACTGCTGGACTTCACCAGTTTGGCAGCTGCAATTGCCTTTGGATCTTTTTCCGGTTTGGACAGATTGATGGTGATATCGATCTTACCATATTTGCTGTCTACTGTCCACTTCTGATCTTTTTTCACACGGTAACGTCTGATGTAGTTGCTGTCCTGGCTCAGTTTATAAAAGAAATCCGTAGCTTTTTCCGGATCTTCTTTATAAGCATCCCAGAACTCTTTCTGCACCTGCGCCGGACGTGGCATCAGACAGTTCATAAGTTTTGTATCAAAGAGATCTCTGTATACGACACTGTCCTCAATAATGCCCCTCTTTACAGCTTCATCAAGAAGCTCATTCAGAGTTTCCTCAAGGTCAATTTTAGCATATTCTGTCTCCGGTTCTGTATATTCGCTTTCACCGAAGGCATCCAGAAGAAGATTTGTTGCATAGATTCTTTCACATTCCGGTGTAATACCACTCTCCACTCCATATTGCACCAGTTTTTTGATACTTTCACTTAACATTGCATTTTCCCCTTTCCTGTCGCGCTTTTTCCGGAAAACGGGTGTATGTTTCACCACGTTTTCCGATTTATGCCAAACGGGATTTCCCGTATGCCATTCTGCTGTAACCCCAGGGCCTCTGTCCGGCCATTTTTTATATTACTCGGTAATATTTTCTATATAAGTAAGAAATACATTTCCCGCACTTTCAAACAGTGCTGTACTGTCATTCAGTCCATATGGCGCTGTCTGTCCTGTAGACGGATCATAAAGATACGTATTGTATTCATCATACCCTACAATCACCACACTGGAATTTTCTCCTGTTTTGGCAATTACAGGTCTCTGGGCACTTACCTCATAAAGAACACTGTCAAGACTGCAGCCAGTCAGGTCAATCACGGTTCCGGCATCTCCCAGGCCATCCTGAAGCTCTTTCTTTTTCCAGTTGGCTGTACGTATGATTTCCGGTACATCCTCTATATTCAGCTGCATCTTTGTCTTCTTATTTCCACGTTCCCATACGTACTGCTGGGCACGGTTAAGAACAACTCCTGTCTGGTCATCTGCACGTTTTACAGCAGCCGCAGGATCTGTATAGATCCGGTCAAGCGTACCATATGCATAGACATAGTAGAGTTCTCCCTGTGGAACTGTAGTGTCCAGTGTTACCGGTGAATCCTCTGTACTTTCAATTTTTGAATAAACAAGCAGCGGATTATCGGTTTCCGGTTTCTGATTCATGGTCAAACGAATCATGGTTCCGGCACGGTTTGTAGTAATCAGAGCTACATCCACCTGACTTCCGGATGCTTTTTTGTTATTCATGATATTATCTTTTTTCTGAACAGCATAGGCATTTCCGGATTTGGCAGAAAGCTCAAACTCCATCATGGTACTGCCGACAGTTACATTTGTGATATAAAGTCCGTCCTGATGGTATTCTTTCTTTACCTTGCCTTTAAAACTTTCAATGCGGAAAGTACTGAGACCTTCTGTCTCATGTCCGTTGGCATCGGTAAGGATGTCCGCATCCGAAAGAATTCCATATACAAGATCTTCATTCATAAATCCCAGAACCCGCAGTTTCTGCCCATTCTCCGGGGAAAGATCTCTTGTTTTCAGTGAATCAAATTCAATCTCCCTGATTTTCCCCTGGTCATCTCCGGAGGTAATCAGCCATGCGGCATGTGCCTTGGTATCGGAAACCACAAAATGATTCTGTTTGATACCTTCTTCCAGAACCTCTGAAGTTCCCGTCTCAATATCTACCTGATAAAGTTTCTGGGCAAAAAGCAGAAACAGCTGATTATTTTTGTTTACATAAGTAAGCGTACCAAGATCTTCTTTCAGAAACTCGTAAGATTCCGTGCTTGGTATGAAAACTTTTTCTTCTACCACATTCCGGTCGCTGTTGTAATGATAGACACAGACACCGCTGTATCCTTCATGAACACCGCGGTTCATATAACCATATAATACAAAATCCACATCTCCATTATCAGCCACACGAATGATCTTGATATCGTGCTCGTTTCGCACATATCGCGAATCATTCTCTTCATCCTTGCGGAAACTGAAGATTCTTGTAATCTTACCACTTGACGGTGCATAAGACCAGAGATCTCCATCCTGTTCAAAAACAGCAATTTTTCCATCGCCGTTTACTGCATAGGTGACATTTTTGTCCCGGATTCCAAGAAGAAGGCCTGCATCCGAAACAACTGTCTGAGATGGATCAAAAACTTTTGTTGCAGACCGTTTGAAATCAAGAAGCATGATTCTTGTTTCTGTGTAACGCATACGGTAAAATTCCGTAACATCATAAATTTCGGTTTTATCCTCATCATTCTGTGCGGAAATCTGATAATTCAGTGTAATACTTGCGGTCGTCTCATTGATATCATCAATCAGCGGAACGCCTTCCATATAAAGTTTTGGGGAAAGTGAACCCCAGCTGATGTTGGACAGTCCTGAGTTAATCGTAATATTATTAAAATTCGTTCCACTGGATGTATCTTCCGCTTCCAGGTAACCGGCCAGGGTATCTGCCTGTTCCTTATCAAGACATTTAACAGAAAAATCTTTTACAAACTGAAGATACTCCTCTGTGTTCAACTGCGTTCTGGAAACCACCCTGGTATAGTAATAAACTTCTCCCTCATTGGTATCCAGTGTAATCTGCATGGAATATTCCTGGTTCATGCGAAGATCGCTTCCTATTTCGATCTCCGTACTCAGATATCCATTTTCTTCTTTTGTAAGATTCTTGATCTTACGGTTCTCCATAACCTTGCTTCCATCTGAAGTCCGTACTTCATAAGCAAGTCCTGTTACTGTATCTGAATATGGATTGATTTCAAAAGTCACCTTTTTGGTTGTATCCAACGGTGTAATACTGCCACGCATAAAATCTGTCTGCATCTGCTGCTTATAGCCATACATTTTATTCGCCTGCGTGCTTCCAATTTTTACCATTACTTCCGGAAGCGTGGCATCATTCATATCAGAACGGTTATCCGTAGACTGACTGTTCATCAGAAGTGACGTACCTGCCACAACTGCCACAAAAATCACCAGCAGTATTGCTCCCTTGCGTAGGATTTTTTTCATGTCACTCTCCCTTCTGTGAGGCTGACTCATCCGGATAGAGGAGCCTGTCCAGTGTAGGATTCACGTGAAGAGCTTTCATGGAGTCCGCAAAACTGTCCCTGCTCTTTTTCTTTCCGGTTTTTACTGCACGGATCAGAATGTTCTTCGGTGTGTGTTCCATATCAATAAATTCAAGCAGCTGCGTATCATATCCCTTACTTTCCAGCAATTCGGCACGCAGACCGTCTGTAATCAGTGCCGCCATACGCTCTTTCAGAATCCCATATCGCATAATCGGCTGTAAAGTTTCATTTCTGATCTGACGGTTCAGTTCATGCTGGCAGCACGGAACCGAGAGAATTACCTGTGCCCCCCATTCCACCGCCTTCGCAAGGGCAAAATCTGTAGCTGTGTCGCAGGCATGAAGCGTCACCACCATATCTACAGAAGAAACGCCCTCATATCCGGCGATATCTCCCTGATAAAAATGCAGCTTGTCGTAACCGTAAGATCTGGCAAGTTCACTGCAGTGACGGATCACATCTTCTTTCAGATCCAGACCTATGACATTTACATCGAATCCCTCCAGCTCCCGCAGATAGTAGTACATCGCAAATGTCAGATAGGACTTTCCGCATCCAAAATCCAGAATCGTAATCTCTCTGTCTTTTGGAAGTTTCGGAAGAATATCCCGGATAAACTCCAGAAAACGGTTAATCTGTCTAAACTTATCATATCGGGAAGCAACAATTTTCCCGTCTTTTGTCATCACACCCAGGTCTACCAGAAACGGGGCTGCCGTTCCCTCCTTGAGAATATACTGTTTTACCCGGTTGTGGGGCGCAATCTTTACCTTCTCATTCTGTGTGGTTTCATGATGTTTGGTTTTGATGGTTGCCTTTCCTTTTTTGCTGATAAGAATGCTTCCATCCTGACTGCGTCCGGTTGCCTGAAGCTGTCGGAATTCCTCCATGGCATGTTCCAGATAATCAATCATCTCTTCTCTTGAATAATTCTTATGATAAACCTTCGGCCCCTCAGTCATGGACGCCTGGTAAAAAATCTTTCCTTTCAGCTCCACAGGACGAAGCTTCACCTTGGAAGGTCCCTCGCCGGTCCTGCGGCCGCTGACAACAGCCTGAATCAGCTGTTCATTAATCTGTTCTTCTAAAAATTCCCTTATTGTTTTCATCATACTTCCATTATATTCATTTTTTGTTTTATTGTATATGGACAGATGTTGGACGAACCTGTCATTGATTCTGTCCTCATCCAGGGGTAAGCGTATTTTCAACGTGGAAAATACGACCTGCATCTCCGTCTTCTGCATCTTCTTCTGGAAATCTCCTGATATACCAGTACTTCAATCAGATCATCCAGAAAACCTCCCGGCATTTCCTGTGCACTGGTATCTGCTGCCATTTCCTCTTTTATCTGGCTGCATATATGATAAAGCATGAAACGATCCGGATATTCATCATAAAGACGGCTGCCTTCATAATCCAGAAGCTGACACTGTGCTTCCGCCTTCTCCTGAATCTTTCTGGCTGTATCCGGATAGTAGGATCTCATCAGATCAAATTCTCTCTCCTGCTCCCGCTCTTCATTATAAAAAACAGGATTCCCCTGTGCAGCATAAAACGGATAAAAATCTCGATAAAGCATAACAGTCCTTATGTCCTCTCTCTGCTATCTCTTCCAGTATATGCAGCAGAAATACGACGGTTCCCGTTCTGCCTGTAAAGCGGATATCCCTATTATGCCATCTGTTTCAGCATTCCCTGTGTCAGGCGGACACTATGCTCAATGGCAAGTTTCTCAAATGCAGGATAATCCATATTTGCACTGTTGTCTGCCTTATCGGAAATTGCACGGATAATCAGAAACGGTACCCCGTTAAGGGCTGCTGCCTGTCCAATTGCCGCACCCTCCATCTCAACTGCATATGCACCAAATTCTTTTACAATGGCATCCTTCACGCCCTGATCACATACAAACTGGTCTCCGGAAGCAATTCTTCCCTCAAAAACCTGAATTTCCGGATTTACTTCCTCACATACATTGTGAGCAATTTTACGCAGGCACTCATCTGCCTGGAAGGAAAATTCCTTCATCTGCGGAATCTGTCCCTTCGGATATCCAAATCCTGTTGCATCCATATCATGATGAAGAACATCTGTGGAAAGTACGATATCTCCGATGTTGATATCATTATTCAGACTGCCTGCAATACCGGTATTGATTACAGCCTCTACCTGAAAAAGATCCACCAGAATCTGGGTACACATTCCCGCGTTTACCTTACCGATTCCGGACTGTACTACTACTACTTTCTTTCCTTCCAGAATTCCTTCATAGAAATCCATGCCAGCTCTTGTTGTAATGGAAACATTCTCCATAACTTCTTTCAGTCTTGCAACTTCCTGCTCCATTGCACCTATAATTCCAACACATTTCATGATCTGTAAATCCTCTCTTTCAATATAGTATCCCTCTGAGTTTCTGTTTTTTTCTGCCCAGAAGTGCTTTTTCTTTTTCTACAACGTTCATTATAACAAATTTTATTTTTTATGGAAACTTTTTTTGAGAGATGATATAATCGGAAGATACAGAAAGTCACTGCTCACTTTGTGAACAGCAAATAAATATAAGGAGGTACCATTCATGGTTTATAAGACAAAAGGTGTCTGTGCTCAGGGAATTGAGTTCGAGATCGACGATAATAAGAAAGTTCACAACATCAAATTCACAGGTGGATGTTCCGGAAATACTCAGGGCGTTGCCCATCTTGCAGAAGGAATGGATGCAGATGAAGTAATCAGCCGTCTGGAAGGAATACGCTGTGGATTCAAGCCTACTTCATGTCCGGATCAGCTGGCAAAAGCTATCCGTCAGGCACTGAACGAAGGCTGATCTGCCAATCAGAGATTCTGTTAAATCATCACCCTGCGAAGATTTTCCGCAGGGTGATTTTTTTCTGTCAGATATCCGTTCTGTCCCATTTATCACACAGTGACTGAATATCTCTTGCAAAACGATCCAGATCTTTGTTCGGGCAGCCTTCATTCTTCCGGATTATGGTCATCAGGCGGCGTCCCATAGCCAGAAGTTTCTCGTATGCACGTGCAGCTTTGGTTGTCTTCGGTGAAGCGGTTGCCTTTACAATACGGACTCCCACAGCTTCATGGATACATTTATTCTCCAGAAGGTCATATTCGGTTCCGCTGAACGGCGCTGTGGCATCATATCCCAGTTCTTCTCTCAGTCTCTGTGCAAAAACCTCTGTTACCGTATCGTCTCCATGTGTGACAAACACATGCTTCGGTTTCGTCTCAAATGCCTTCGCCCAGTCCAGAAGCCCGTTTACATCTGCATGGCCGCTGATTCCGGGCATCCTACAGATTTCCGCTGCTACCTGCACAGTCTCACCAAACAGTTTCATCTCTGTGGCACCTTCCAGCAAAGCCCGGCCAGGTGTTCCAATTGCCTGGTATCCTACAAAAAGTACTGTATTTCTCGGGTCCCACAGATTGTGTTTCAGATGATGCTTGATACGTCCTGCATCGCACATACCGCTGGCGGAAATAATCACCTTGCAGTTTTCGTCAAAATTGATGGCTCTGGAATCATCTGTAGTAACTGACGTCTTCAGACCCTGGAAAGACAGTGGATTAATCCCCTTCTTTAAAAGATCCATCGCTTCTTCATCATAGCAGGTGTAGGCATTCTCACTGAAAATCGTAGTTGCCTCATTGGCAAGAGGACTGTCTACATATACGGTAAATCCATCGTGTCCATGGACCAGACCCATCTCCTTGATCTGACGAATAAAATACAACATCTCCTGGGTACGGCCTACTGCAAAGGACGGAATTACCAGATTACCTCCTCTGTCAAAGGTTCTCTGGATAATCTCAGCCAGCATAGCCGGATAGTCCGGCCTCTCTCCGTGACTTCTGTCTCCATAGGTAGATTCCATAACAACATAATCTGCCTCTTTAATATATACCGGATCCTTAATCAGCGGCTGATTAAGATTACCGATATCACCGGAAAATACGATTTTTTCCTTTTTATCATCCTCGGTGAGCCAGATCTCAATGCTGCTGGAACCAAGAAGATGTCCTGCATCTACAAAACGTACCTCTATTCCTTCTGCAGGTTTAATAATCTTATCGTACGGACATCTGACAAAATTCCGAAGCACTCCCATGGCATCTTCCATAGTATAAGCAGGTACAAATTCCGGCTTGCCTTCTCTGCGGCCCTTACGGTTTCTCCATTCTGCCTCAAACATCTGGATGTGTGCACTGTCACGAAGCATAATATCACAGAGATTGCAGGTCGCCTCTGTTGCATAGATCGGTCCCTGATAACCCTTGGCATACAAAGCGGGAAGATTTCCTGAATGATCCATATGTGCATGCGTCAGAAGCACAAAATCCAGATCACCTGGAGCTACTGGCAATTCCTTATTTTCGTAGTAGTCCGGTCCCTGTTCCATTCCATAATCTACCAGGAACTTCCGGCCCGCCGCTTCCAGATAATAACAGCTTCCGGTCACCTCATGCGTTGCGCCGATAAATGTTATCTTCATGCATAAGCCCCCTTTTCCGTCCGGTGTTTTAAAAATTTCTGTATCACAGAAAGCGCTGAATCTGGCAATCATACAGAGAATTTCCTGAAACACCGCAATTTATAAAATAACGTGTTCAAACAGAATTAACGGACATTCTGTTTAGAAACGGCTTGTTATTGTATTTATTATACACGAAATGTTTTATTTTTGACAGTCTTTTTGTGGAATATATCGAATTTTTAGAATTGATTTTTGGAGAATTGTTTTTATTTTTCAGAATATTTCAGAATTTTTGAATTCTCCCCGGCGAAGGTAATGTAAGTTTACTGGATTTTTGTTTTTTTTAAAAGGGGGTGAACATCACCGGGGATTGAATTTTGGATTTTTTTATTTGATGATTGTTATTTTACCAGAACGCCTTTGGTTAAGGTTGAGACAGATTCTTTACTTCCGTCTTTTGCTGCATGATAGCCACGTACACGGTAGTAGTAGCCGCTTGGTACAAGTACTGTTAAGTTTTTATCAAGATTGGTAGCATTAGAGGCTGTAAATTCCCAACTCTTATATGTAGAATATGTTCCCTTCACTTTTCGCTCCAGTGTTAAAGTCAAATAAACTGTACTGCAGACATGATGGCACTGTGTAATTCCTGAGATGGCAACTTTATTGCTGGCCAATTTATTGATAGCTGTAGTTCCAAAGTTCAGATTATTTCCACGTAACATGCTATACGTTGTATCTTCAGCAAAATCTTCATCTGTTTCCAGATCACTATCGGCTATTTCTCCGGCTGAAGCAGTAACTACACCTATACTACCAAGACATAATACTAAAAATAAGATTCCGAGCACTCTTTTCATTTTTCCTATCATACTTGCTCCCTTCACTCCTGTAACTTCCATTACATAAACTTATACGATATTAAAATAAAATGCTCTCTTAAAAATGTATATTTTCTATTAATTTTATAAATTCTTTTTCTTCCATATTTCCGCTGATTTGATAAAATGCTCTATCTGTTTTCCAATATGCAACATAATTTTCTTTCTTATCCTGCTTATCTTTTACTTTTCGTATTTCAATTTCAAATTTTTCATCTTTTATTTTTAATGATTCTATTATCTGCCCATCAAGAACATAATCCGTTGTCTTACTGTTATTTCTATAATCACTGATATAAACCGTTATAACAGATTTTCCATAACAGTATTCCATTAATGCAATACCTGTATTGGAATGGATTAAATAATCTTTATACTTAAAATTTTCGGGACGATACATAAATTTAGGAATTTTATCAAATCCCATTTGATTTTTTATATCATCAATCGCACCTTGCTCATCTCTCTCAACTTCATCACTGGTCGCATCATTATCTATACTAATGCTCGTATCATTTCCCGTCCATATCTTCACAGAATCAATAAAATAACTCCGATTCGCCTGGCTGGTCATTCCTGCGGCGAATACGCCTGCTGCACATACAAGCACCACAGCCGCCACACGGGCCAGTTTATGATGCCTTTTTTCAGGAAGATAGACAATTTTTTCCTTTGTATCTGCTTTATGGTCATCAGCCTCTTTGCTGCCATTTTCTTCATCTTCTTCATAAACCCCATCTGCTTTCAGCCTCGCTACAAGTTTCTGATAAGCAGCTTTTGCCTCTTCTTCTGTTTCCCCGTCATCTGGAAGGACTCCATCCGGAAACAGCACTTTTTCCATTTCGTCGATTTCTCGTTCGTATTCTTCTGCCAACCATTTTTTCAGTTCATCATCCCTGAAATCTACCATTATTTTTCTCCTGCAATCGTATCTTTCCTTGACAATTCCTCCGTTAGAGTTCATATTTAATGATAGTATATATGACTATTCAGGAGGAATCCAAATGAAACACATCGTACTTACCGGCGGTGGTACTGCCGGCCATGTAACTCCAAATATTGCCCTGATTCCAAGGCTCAAGGAGCTTGGTTATCAAATTTCCTATATCGGTTCCTATAATGGAATCGAAAAAAAACTGATCGAAGAACTGGGAATTCCCTACTATGGAATCTCATCCGGAAAGCTGAGACGTTACTTCGATCTCAAAAACTTTTCTGACCCGTTTCGTGTCCTGAAGGGCTTCAGCCAGGCCAGAAAAATTCTCAAAGAGCTGAAACCGGACGTTGTTTTCTCCAAAGGTGGATTCGTTACCGTTCCAGTTGTAATTGCTGCAAAACGCTTAAAAATTCCGGCTCTTATCCATGAATCCGATATGACCCCGGGTCTTGCCAATAAACTCTGTCTCTCTTCAGCATCTAAAATCTGCTGTAATTTTCCTGAGACAGTTGCAAATCTTCCTGCCGAAAAAGCAGTTCTTACAGGAACTCCAATCCGCCAGGAACTTCTTTCCGGAAGTGCCGAAGCCGGACGCAAATTCTGTGGTTTCACAGCGGACAAACCGGTACTTATGGTCATCGGTGGCAGCCTTGGTGCAGCCTCCGTCAATGATAATGTACGCAAAATTCTCCCTGAACTTCTGAAAGAATTCCAGGTTGTCCATCTTTGCGGAAAAGGTAAAACAGATGAAAGCCTTAACGGTACTGCCGGATATGTTCAGTATGAATATATTCAGGATGAGCTTCCAGATCTGTTCGCCATGGCTGATATCGTAATTTCACGTGCAGGTGCCAACGCAATCTGCGAAATCCGCGAGCTTCATAAGCCTAATCTTCTGATTCCACTCTCAGCAAAAGCCAGCCGTGGTGATCAGATTCTCAATGCCCGTTCTTTCGAACGTCAGGGCTTCAGCATGGTACTGGAGGAAGAAGAAATCACAGAAGCCAAACTTCTGGATACAATCCGCCAGCTTTATACTGACCGCCAGAAATATACAGATGCCATGGCAGGAAACGGCCGTGTGGATTCTATCAGCAAGATTACCGATCTTATTGAAGAGTGTGCCCGTTCCTGACACACCGCTCTCATACAGAAAACTCTGCCATTTCTTTTTCAGATACGGCAGGGTTTTCTTTTTTTATTCGTATACTTTCCGAAATTCTTCTTTCAGCCAGCGCTTTGCCTTATATATCCTGTTATTAACGCCACTTTTGGTCAGTCCGTACTCTTCTGCAACTACTTCAACGGGAACATCCAGATATTTAACCTGAATCAGAATGTCATAATTAACAGGCTGCTACTCACGAAATCTTTCCAGTACCATATACATAAATTTATTCTTCTCTTTACGCAGAAGTTCTTCTTCCGCATCAACCGTCTTATATACATTCAGAACTTCTGTAACGTCGGCTGTGCAGATAACTTCATGCCGGAAACTGGATTTCTTTTTGTAATCCATCGCCTTATTCACCGATGCTCTCCGTATCAGAGAATACATCATTTTTTCATTATCAATATTCAGATGTTTCCGCTTGGTATACATTTTGTAGAGTACATCCTGACTGACATCGTCGGATATGTTCCAGTCATGCAAAACTCCGTATGCATATGCTCTGGATATTTTTCGATACTTAAGGTAAAACTCTTCATATGTCTGATTTTTCATTTTTCCTCTTTAGTAGGTATTGATTAGTCTCTGACCTTTTTTAGAATTTCGTCTCTCACCTCATCACTGAGTTCTCCCGGAGTCCAGGTCAGTCCAACTCCGTCTCCTTTATATCTCGGAATCAGATGCATATGAAAATGAAATACAGTCTGTCCCGCAATTTCTCCATTGTTCTGCACAATATTAAAGCCATCGCAATTCAGTGCGTCGCTAAGCTTGCCAGCCATTTTTTTTGCAAGGATCATAGCTTTTCCTGCAGTTTCATCCGGAAGCTCATAAATATTGGCTGCATGTTTCTTTGGAAGAATCAGTGAATGCCCCTTGCTGGCAGGACCCAGATCAAGAATTACCCGAAAATCTTCGTCCTCATAAAGTGTTGCTGCCGGAATTTCTCCATTTGCAATTTTACAAAATATACAATCTCCCATTTTATTGCCCTCCTGTTTCAGAAAATATTTTCACTTATTCTTATTGTGTCGTATTTTGTCGATTTTTTCAATACTGTTCTTGTTGATATTTGAAATTTCTGATGTTAATATTTCTCCGAGGTGATAATATGTGCAACGATGACACAGTCAGTAAATTAAAAAACGATTTTCATTACACACTTTCCAAATTTTCTCATGAAATCCGAAATCCTCTAACACTGATCAGCAGTGAACTCCAGATGATTTCTTCCGCTCATCCAGAAGTTGAAGATTACGACCACTGGAACGATGTCATGGATAATCTCGCTTATGTAACAGATCTTCTTGATGATCTTTCTGTTTTTAATAATGCAGGACGTATCCGGCTGGAAGCCACAGATACCTGCGATTATCTGAAAACAGTAATTTCTTCCATCAAACCTACTCTTGATTATCTGGGTATTACTTTTGAATCCCATATCCCGGAATCTCTTCCAGTTTTAATGCTTGACAAAATTCGAATCCGGGAAATGCTGCTGAACCTTCTGAAAAATGCATGGGAAGCCGTTCCTGTTCCCGGCGGAAAAATTTCCGTATCTGCTTTTTCCAAAAAATCCGGTATCTGTATCGATATTAAAGACAATGGATGCGGGGTTTCAAAAGAACTGCTGGACAATATTTTTCAGCCGTTTTTCACAACAAAAGAATCTGGCACCGGCCTCGGACTTGCCATTTCCAGACAGATTATTGAAGCTCATCACGGCAGTATCTCCATAGAGAGTACTCCTGGTCAGGGAACCGTTTTCCATATTTTTCTTGGATGATAAACGATTACAGCAGCAATAAAGCCACACAACAGACCGCCTGCATGGGCTGCATTATCTACTCCACCACTTGCAAAGCCGAAATAAAGAGAAAATGCAGCCATAAGCAGCATCTGCTTCATATTCAAATCTGCGACTCTTCCTCTGTGACGTATGATCACATAAATCATTCCACCCATCACTGCAAAAACAGCTCCGGAAGCTCCTGCTGACAGTGAATAATTTCCTGTCCGCATATCCCAGATCAGAGAAATCAGATTCCCGCCCAGTCCTCCAAGAATATAAATCAGCAGAAATTTCATTTTTCCGTTAACTGGTTCCAGGCGCTGTCCCAGAACAAACAGTACCAGCATGTTATTAATCAGATGTGGCGCACCGAAATGCAGAAACATACTGGTAATCATGCGATACCATTGTCCCTGCTCTATGATAAGTGGTGCATAAACAGCACCACATTCCAGCATATGCTGTCCATTCTCTGAACCACCGGTGAATTCCACAATAAGAAAAATAAGAGTATTCAACAAAATCAGTAGTGCAGTCACAGGTTCTCTCTTTATTTCTTCCACTTTAGTCCTCTTTTCTGCAGTTTTTCATGATAGTCTCAAAAACTGCGCCGTTATAATCTGAAAATTCAAATCTATTGGACTATTTTAACAGATTTCCATTATACAGACAACCTGTGGTCCATTATATAATACGACATAAACCTGATATTTTCGCTCTGTTATTTCAAAAAAATATAACGAGCCTGTGCAAAATCCACTTCATCTTCGTCTTCCAGAAGGCGGTCTTCTCCGTTTTTCAGGATCTGGCCATTAACAGATGTTCCATTTCTGGAATTCAGATCTGTCAGATAATACTCCCCATCTCTTTTTCGAATCTTTGCATGGATACGGCTTACGGTAGGCATATTGATCACTGCATCCGCTGCAGTCTCCAGCTTTCCGATTACTGTAATATCCCGGTCCAGATATATGGTTGCCAGCTCTCCTGGCTCATGGCTGACCAGAGTAGCCGGTCCCTTTGTTATTCCTGCCGAAAGAACTACGGTCTCTCCAAAACACTCCGTATTTTCTTCTGATACTTCGTGCTCTTTTATTTCCGGCTGTTTTTCTTTTTCCTGCGGAATCTCATAAATATTCTTTTCCTGAAAATCTCTGATCCTGTCTGTTTCCTCATGAGGATTCTGTTTCTTCTCAGGAATCTTTTTCATCAGAATATAACTCAGCATTCCAAGGACCATCAACCCCAGAATCACAGACAGAAATACGCCGGTGCTTACTCTTGGAAGATATCCTGCCGCCATTCCCGCAGTAATTCCCAGAAGAATCAGAAGTGCCAAAAGAAACCCTGCCGTTTTCCACAGTCTGTCCCTGTTCTCTTTTTTCACCTCTCTGTTATTTGGCTTACTGTCCTTTTTCTTTTTTTCCACCCCGTCCAGGTCTTCTCTGTTCCAGTTTTCCATCTGCCAGAGTTCTTCCTGTTCTTTATGCTCTTCCTGGCTTTTCTCTGCCTGCTTAAATGGCTTCTTTTTTTCGTATGCGGCAAAATCTGATGCCTTTCCATTTTTCACTTTATAAAGTTCTTCTTTGATATACTCCAGGTGAAAACTATCTTCCAGTGCACGTCTGTATACGCCATATCCCAGCATAACCGCTTTTCCGTCTTCATGATTCAGCTTTGGAAGAATATATTCAGCCAGATTCTGAAACTGTTTCTGTATCTCGCTGTGAAATCCTGGAAGATAACAGAACCGGACATTCTGTTTTTCCGCATCCAGATAAATATATTCCGGTTCCAGAATCAACTGGCAGGGATTCAGAAGATACTCGGACATTGCTTCCATAACCTGGACAAATCCTCCCAGAATTACCTGAAGTTCTTCCATCCCAATCTTTTTTTCTTCAAAAAGAGCAGTCATTGAATGCCTGGAAGTCACATCGTAATACACCATGAATTTTCCATCTATCCCCTGAATCCGGCACTGAAGAAGATCCGGTACTGCATTTGCCACAATCATTCGAACCTGATAGGAATTGGTATCAATTGCCTCTTCTCCTGTCAGAATCAGATAATTATGATTCATGTCTCTCTTATATTCTGATTTCATTTTATTTTTTCACCTCTTCCAAAACATCCACCGTTCCCTTCACTTTACGTATCCATCCTGTCGGACGCAAAACAGCTGCCTTTCCGCAAACTTCAATCTTCCATTTCTGTGACAGAAAACCAGCCGGTACATCCATCTGATAGGTTACCTGTACGGTTTTCCCTGCACTGGTCTGCATACTTAGGTTTTCACCACCCGGAAGTCCGGTACTCCCAAGCATTCTACCCTGAATATCTGCTTTTTCATATATGTCTCCGTCTTTTTTATAACCTTCCATACTTCCACTGACTGCCGCCTCATATGCCGCTGACGTCAGCCATGCCCGGTTATGTACAAAAAAATCCAGATACAGAAGCCCCATCAACACCATGAGGATCAACGGCATCAATAATGCCGCTTCTATTGTAAAACTTCCTTTTTTCAGTTTTTTCATAAAAGTATTCCTCCCAGATATCCGACCAGCAGAAACGGTGCAAAAGGTATTTCCGTATCACGCTTCTTTTTAAACACCAGAAGCTGCAGGCCTGAATAGATTCCACACAGCAAAAGCGCAGCGCAGAGTACTCCCAGTAATTCTCCACTTTTCAGTACAGATCCCATTGCCAGAATCAGAAGTCCGTCTCCAAATCCGATTTCCCCCCTGGTCAGCACCGATATCACCGCCGCAATTGTACCTGCTCCCATAGAAATCAGCCCATCTGCCCAAAACGTTCCTTCCCATATTCTCCACAGAATTCCCCCTGCAAGAAAAACACTTAATACCGGAACACAAATTTCTTTTTTCCGAATGTCTGTCCATGTATTAATTCCCAGGAATACAGTCATACAGATTTCCAGCCTGTCCATAGTCTTCCTCCTTTTAACCACAGCGCCCGCAGGCACTCATTTCACCGGATACTTCTGCTTCTTTTACCATTCGCACAGACCGTTTCAGTGCACTGCAGCTTTCCCTGTTGTGAAAACGATTGCTCTTTTTTGTAATATACACAGTTCCCGCCGGTTCCTGCCCGCGACTGCAAAGTTCACATGCCTGATATTTTTCCCCATATGTATTTTTGAGATTTTTTACCGAAGATCCGGATAACTGCTGCACAGACAGATTCAGATAACTGCATCCAAGTGTTCTGTGATACACGGTTCCAGACTCTGTCACATAGACCATTGGCTGGCTTTCCACTGCATCATTTCCTTCTTCATAGAGCACTCCTGTCCATGCATGAACCTTTACCGTGTTGTGGAACCATATTTTTGGAAGCGGAATCAGACCACCGATAGGCTGATAGGAATATACATCCGGCAATGTAACAGTTTCTGCTCCGGAACTGCCAGTTCCATAAGCATACATTCCTGCCTCTTTTGTTTTCTGGCATAAACCAGTCAGATGCTCTGTCTGGACTCTGTAAATATCCATAAATGAAATCAGTGCAATCACTCCAAAAAAGAACATTGGCAAAACCAGTGCAGTCTCCAGTGTAAGACTTGCTTTCTTTAAAAAGGTGCACGGGGATACTTTTTCAGAAAGCGGTTTTCTGCTTATCGGGGAAAACAGAAATAACCTTCCTTGAGAGCGCCTTTCTCTTTTTTGATCCAGTCTGTTTATCTGATTTTTATCTTCTTTTTCTTTCTGAAAAAGCATCCCTGTGCACCTCCTTTTCTATTCATAGGCATACTGCCTTGTAACCGTAAATATTTTCTTTTTGTTTGCTTTTACATCTGCGGATGCTTCCAGTGCAACAACACAATGATCCATCTGAAATCCCGGTCTTTTTCCTTTTTCACGGATCGCACATTCAATCATATCCATTCCTCTCGTAACTTTTTCCTGTTTTCCTTTTGCCATAAGAAGAACCCGGAGATAATCCTCATAAGACATCCCTCCACTGGAATCTTTTCTGGAAGAATCCAGCCTGTCCAGAATATGCGCCAGATTTTCCAGAGATAGCTGCCAGTCTGCTGCTGTTTTTACAAGCGGAACATGCCCGCCTGCAAACAGTTCCCTCACATCCAGAATACTTTCCGCAAACGCCCAGCAGAATATCAGTGCAGCTTCAATTACTACTGCTGCCGGCGGAATCAAAAAACCCGATGCAATTGCCAGAGCCAGTGTTTCTACCTGGATACGTTTTCCTCCGTCAGAAATTAAATATGCCATATTCACGCCCTGACGGATCAGAAGCAGTTTTGTTGCTACAGATTTCAGATTCTCGCGGTCACTGTTTTTTCCTCCCAGAATATACTCCACCTGGTAGTTCAGTCCCGAAGACGCAGGCTTTCGATAATTTCCCAGTTTTTTCAGCAGATACTGGCCAAACAGAATTCCTGAAGTATAGGAAGTATCTGACTGAATATCCGAATTCATTACCATTCCCGTCTGAAGTTTTCTTCCTGACGCCAATGTTCTCCTGTCTGTGGAAGCATCTGAAATTCCACGTTCTGCCGGAACTACCAGATCGAGAAGTCCCATTTTTCGGACTCTTCTGATAACCGGAATCGGATTTTCTACGGTTGTATCTGCTCCACCGGTAAAATCATCTCCACTTCCTCCATCTCCGAAATCTCCCTGTTCCTTCTGATTCTCCTGGTTATTCTTTGCTTCTTCACTTTTCTGCGCCGCATTTGAAATCTCAGAATCATAGGAATCCAGACTTCCACCGTTTTCAGACTGTTCTCCTTTTCTCTGCGCTTCGTCTGTTTTTTCTTCCTGGTCTTTCAGTTTTTCGAGAAGGATCTGTACCCCCTGACTTCCGAGTGTTTCCCGCATATAACCGGCAGCCTGCTGATAAAAAACTTCTCCGTCTCCGTCAGTCAGCAGACGGTATCCATTAAATCCTCCCTGCAAAAGTTCCAGTTTCTGACTGTTCTGTTTTAATACAGGTTTCATATAGGACTCAAAATTATCATACACAGAGGCCATATCTACCTCATCTTTTCCACCTGCATAGAATGCGAACAGATCATAATTTTCAAGCAGTGTCCTGTCGTACTGCCCGAACAGGGAATAAAGTCCGATATCCATACTGTTCAGTATCTGCGTCCTGGCAGCTGACATACGTACAGATTCGATACTGGCACATACAAGTGACAGAACAACACTCAGAATCAGCGCCAGAAAAATCGTAATACTGCCTTTTTTCACTGTCTTTGCCAAAGGGTACCTCTCCTTTCCAAAACGGTAAATCATCGCTTACCGTTTTTTATCCTTCTCAGATTGAATTACTTTGTTTGGTGATTTTTGAAAGGATATTTTTAACAAGCGAAGTGAGCTGTTGCTTAAAGATGACAACCAGACTGATCAGAACCACCAGAATCAGAATAATCTCCACAACTCCCACTGCATCTTCTTCCGCCACAAATTCTTTCATATATTTCCAGATATTTTTCATTTGTCACCTCTCATTTCTGTGTTTTCACACGGTTCTTCTATCCGCCGTAAAAGGAAAGACAGGCCGGCAGCATAATTACTGCCATCACAACCAGAAGCATCAGTACCATCGGAAGAAGCAGTTTCGTTGCTGCCGCCTCGCCCAGTACTCTTGCCTTTCTTTTTCTTTCCTCCCAGGCTTCCACAGATTCTTTTTCCAGTAAATCAGACAGATACCGGCTTCCTTTCTGAAGATTCTGAATCAGAAGTGTTGACAGCGTTTTATATTTTACCTGTCCACACCGCTCTCCAAATCTACGATAAGCCTCTGCTTCCGAAACGCCGCTGTCCATCTCATAACATGCTGTACGGATTTCCTCATATGCTGCGCGTTTATTTCCCTCTTCTCTTTTTCCATAATCCATGGCAATTTTCTGAAATGCCTTTCTCGCAGTTAAACCTGCCTGTACCAGAAGAGTGAATTTCATAACCAGCCCCGGATAATCCATCAGCATCTGTTCTCTTCTCTTTATCTGAACAGATTCTTCTTCTCTTCTTTTTGCGATTACCACTGCTGCTGCCGCAACCAGTCCCAATGCGGAAATCAGATTTCCGGTTGTATCCTTCGGCTGCTCCCATTCCAGGTGTTTTCCATTCCATTCTTCCGGAAGATAATAGTACCTGGGATCATTCTTTTTCTGGTTATACTGTACGATCATATCCTGCAGTTCTTTCTCGCGCTGCTGTTCTTCGCTCAGTTCTTTCTCAGTTTCCGGCTCTTCCCCGGACTTTTCCGTTTCCTTTTCCGGCACCTGCACATACAGGGAGCCGGCTTTTTTTCCGTCTACAGATACTATGAATTTCTCTTCGTAAGCACCTGTCTCCTCTTTTTCCATACGGTATCCGGATGAATACACCGTACCTCCGCCACTTTGAACGGTCAGAAGCATTCCGATGATATTTCCGGCAAGCGCTACCAGGATAAAAAGTTTCTGTCCTTCTGCATTCCCTGCCCACGGCGGCAGACGCCCCAGCTTTCCGGCAAGAAAAGCTCCAAGAATCACCATAAATATCACAATATGTATCCACATCACACACACCTACACTTCTATATCTACAATTTTCACTCCCAGCCAGTAAGACAATCCATAAATTACCATACAAACTGTCATGGCACAGATTCCAAAGGGATTTCCGTAAAGTACATCCAGAAATCCCGGAGAAGTCAGCTTCAGATAACAGATAATGCCGGCCGGCATAACGCTCATAACCATCTGTTCAGATTTTTTTGCAGCCAGCGTTGCCTCTATTTCTTTTTTTACTTCAATCTTATCTCCCAGCATCCTGGCAACCTTCTGAATCATCTGCGTCATATCTCCGCCAGTCCGTTTCGCTGTATAAAATACCGCCGCAAAATTCTCAATATCTTCCACGCCGCTTCGTTTTCCAAAATCCAGAAACAGTTCTTCCACAGGAACACTTAAACGCAGCTGACTCTCGATATAACGAAATTCTTCCAGAATATCACTTCCCTTTTCGTAGAGTCTTCCCAGATCCTTCACACTGGCCCGCACAGCATTTTCCGCAGAATACCCGGCCTGTACGGCTACATTCATGGATGTCAGCGCATCCCGGAACTGATAATTCAGATTCCGCTGTTGTCTTGCAATGCATTTTTTCTTCTGGATTTTCAGAAAAATCACCGGTACCGGCAACATAAACAGCAGTACTGGTAGGCTCTGATAAAACAGATAATCGGCTGCAGCGCATACGGCAACTCCCTCCAGAAGATACTTTGCTGTCTCCTTCGCCGTAAAATGATATGTCCTGTAATCTTTCCTCGTAAATTCCCATTTCTTTCCTTTCCGTTCTTTCATAATTTAATTCCCGCCCGTTCCATTTTTTCACAGCGTAAAAGTGTATTTACTTTTACAAGTCCTTTTCCTTCTTCCCTGCGATACAGCGGCCGTGTCTGAATCTCTCCATTCTCAAAACCACACACCTCCGTAATCTCAAGCAGTTTTCTGCTTTTGTCCCGCATTCGCCCAAGGTGTACCAGAACATCTACGCCAGAGGCAATCTGCCTGCGTATCGCTTCCAGGGGAAGATCAATTCCCATAAGCGTCATAGTTTCTATTCTGGACAGCATATCTCTGCTGCTGTTTGCATGAAGAGTAGACAGACTCCCATCATGTCCTGTATTCAGTGCCTTTATATGGACTCCCTATGTTTCCATCATGCAGAAATACAATATCTTTACTTAATATACACTGTATATAACGTTATTATCTTGCCATTCCACAGTTGCAAAAAGAAAAGAGCGCCTTTCACAGCCCTCTTTCATATCGACTTTCTCATTCATTTGTCATACTCAACAGTTTTGCAACCAATGTCTCTAAACTTTTTCCAAAAAATGGGACAAAGTCTGGTATTGCACCAAATGCCATCCCAATTATTATCATTCGACCACATTCTCTTACAGATTCCAATGCAAATCCATAACTCAAAACACCTGTCAGAATAAATATAATTGATAAAAAGTAAAGCAAAATATTTCCCAATATCATCGGAATTTTTAATAACCAGTGAATCAAGGTCATTACTGCAAGAATTAAATATAAAAACACTTTTATTATGTACTTAACCAACATTTTTAATCCCTCCCTTTTTTATCTTTCCGGACAGCAAGAATCTTGCCATCCGGACTTCTATTTTTTTGCTATCCGGACTTCCACTTTTTTGCTATCCGGGCTACAAAATTCTTGCTATCCAATACAGTTCATTATCCTTTCGTGTATATCATTTCCGTCAAAATCATCTCTTCTGCATCATGACAAAGGGTATTCATCCTCCTTGTCCATTCCATGTTGTCTTGCCTTTTTAATTCCTCTGTAATTCCTTCTTTCTCCATCATCTGTTTTACTAATTGTTCTTCTCTATCCCTTGCTTCTGCATCAATCTGATTCAAATGCTCGACAAGTTTTCCTTGTAACAACAATATTTGATATTTTGCCTTTCTGTGTTCCTGTAAATAGCTTTTACGAAGCATCCCATATTTCCCATAAGTTGGTTCGATATCTATAAGTGCCAATTCTGGCAAATAATAATCACCACATAACATATAAGTAAGTCCATTTTTCTCATCATAAATTTCGTTCTGCATAAAATATTCTCCTTTTCTTCCTATAATTGGTCGTACATCTTCAACAGTGTTCCCTTTTTCATTTGACTATATTTCACCTGTAATTCTTCATATTTTTTCTGAAGACTTTCATATTCGTTTTTCGGAACACTATCGGATAATTTCTGTTCTAAACTCTTAATCCGTGCTTCCTGTGCTTTTGCAATAGCATCACTTTTAGGATTTCGCAATATCATTCCCTGTTGTTTTTCCTTCAATTCCATCATGACCTGTTTCACATTCGGATTATTATAGAAAAAACCTCTAGAAAGTCCTGTTAGTTTTGTAAGTTCAGCAACTGAAATTTTTATATTTTTTCTATACATTGTTTCAATAGCTGTTATTGCTGTTTCCGTCATTTCCGCACTTTTTTCTTTTGCCAGTGCTACCATTTTATCGTGTTTCTGCATTTTCCTTTTCCCTCCTGTATTGTGCTAATAATTCATTCATTTCATCTCGTACAGCCTTTGTATCCTCCGCTAATGCTTCGTTTCTTAACCGCCGATAATGTGGTATGGTTCGTGTATCCTTATGCCCCAACAGCCTTGCAATGCTATCATCATCTAATTTCATTTCTGTAAGTTTTACTCCAAAAGTATGTCTAAAACGATGTGTACGAAACTCAAAATAATTTCCATTATCATCCCTGATATCATTTTCATAAATCATGATATTTACATGATATTTCAGCATTGAATCTGTATACAATTTTCCATTATCTTGCAGAAAAATATATTCTGAATCTGGATGCTCCTTTTCTGAAACTTCTATTGCTTTTCCAATCAATTCTGCCAGCTGATCGCTAACTGGTCTTTTGTATTTCCTTGTTTTCTGCTGGATAATAGTTATAAAATAATGTCCAGATTTCTCAGATAAGCAATCCCTTCGCAAAGTCAACGTATCCTCTATTCTTGTACCGAGCATCTGATGTATTATTAAACATCTGCCTAACTGGGGCTTTAATTTTGTTAATGCACAATTAAATCTTCTGATTTCTGCATCTGAATACGCTTCTGGTAAAGCGTTGTCATGTGCTCTGCAATCACTGGACAGAAAAAGGTTGCATATATTTCCTATTTCCAGTTCACGCCCTATTTCATCCAACAGATTATCCAAAACCGACAGCTCTGTCGTGTAACTGACTGATGTAAGACCGGTATCCGTTTTTATATAAACCAGATAATCTTCTATCATATCCCTGCTAATTTCTGTAAAGTGCTTTACTCCTGGGAATCGATCATACATGAAACTAGCAAACCGACGGAATCCACGCAATTCACCTTTTATACTACCCATTGCTTTTGTCTGGCAGTGGCTATACAATATTTTCTTTATTATCTCTTTAAATTCTTTCTGCCTGATCTCACGAAAATCTAATCTATATCTTCCACGAATCGGATTACTCCTTGGCACAATATCCAACTTTCTCATATCCCATACATCTTTTTCATTTTCTGGAATATCTGCTGTTTTACACTTCACAACATACTCATAATACATTTTCAGAAAAGAAATCTGAGCGCTACTTTGTTGCTCAACATTCCGCCTATCCGGTCTATTTCTTCTAACATACAGCGCCAATCCTTTTTTATATAAAAATGCTTTATAACTTCTCTCCAGTTCTTCCCATTTTTTATCAGTGATGCTGCTACAACTTGTACACTTCTCATTCAGAAATTCTTTCAACAGATCAAATCTGTAAATATCATTTACTACTGTTGATAATGACAAACGTCTACATCTATCATCGATATACCCATAAATCTCATCCTGCATCTTTTCATTATGAATCTCTGATATGTAGTACACCCTGTTTTCCTTCCATTTCAGTCCTGCCAACTGTTTTTCTGTAGCTTGTTGATAACAGTCATACGAAATCAAATTAATATTACCTTTCATCATCTTCTGCTCCTTTCAATTTAAATGACTGATTTTTAGAGAAATATTTATCTTCAGCCGATACAATACGTTCCGGCATGAAATCAATGTACTGTTTTGTCATATTCTCACTTGAATGTCCTAGATAATCTCGTACCCCTTGTATAGAAACCCCATTTCCGTACATTGAAGTTGCAAGGTTATGTCTATAATCGTGTGCTCTAAAGATATAATCTCCGCAGGCAATCCCACGAACCTTACACTCCCGAATCATCTGATTTGAAAATGTCTGTCCATTAAATGCACCACCCTTTTTATTTTTGAATAAATACTCCCCATTTTTTATTCCGTACTTTTTTTCATAATCATTCACCAGTCCAACCAATAAACTAGGAACAGGAATGACTTTTTCTCTCCGCATTTTGCTTTGATATATGCGCATCCAATTCTCATTGCCTTGTGAATAAAAGGCTCCCGATTTTATTGTACAAACCTCGCTTTTCCTAATTCCTGTGCAAAACAAAATCAAATACATCAACTGTAAATGCTCTGGGAATGCCGGCAGCTCCTTAATTAGATGAGCAATTGTTTTTTCTGGAACACTTCTTTCATTGTGTTCCGAAAAACCTTTTTTTAAAAATCGTTCAGGATAAAACTTCACCACTTCAATATTTTTCATTTTCAAAAACTGTAGAAATGTATGCATATGTGTGATATATCGGTTAAAAGTGGAATACTTAATATCGGACTCATCCAAAACAGACACATAATCCGCTATATCTTGCATCTCCAGTTCAGTTACTTTCTTACTCTGTCCATCCAGATATTTTAAAAATTGTGAAATAAAACTTATTGTATTTCGGATATTTGATAAAGACAGATCAGATATCCCGACCAAATATTTTGCGTATAATTGTAAATACCAACGATTTTCTTTTTCGTAAATATTAATAAATGAAAGGCTTTTAACAGGTGAACTGGCATTGATTCTCGATTTATCAAACTGAAACCTATCCATATACCAGATACACGCTTGCCAATTTGTCTCTGAATCTGTTAGAAATAACGTTCTTCTCGCAAACTCAACAATCTTAGAAGCCTGTTTTTTTATAATTTCCGACTCTTTGTTTAAATACAGATAAAATCTGTTTTCATCTGCCTGTTCCATTTCTTCAATATCATCTATTCCGTACTTATCGCAAAACCGTATAAGTGCTTTTAATGGTTCTAAAAAATATCTTCGATGTCTTTGTACCTTATCCATATTCAGAATTTCACACAGCAATATTTTTGTCTGTCGCACCAACTGTGATGAATGGATCCTCGTTAAGTCCCATAACAAATCATTCTTATCGACCACCTGACGAAAAGATTGTGCTTTCTTCTTATTGGGGACATACAGCAAAAACAATTTGTCTTGCTTAAAAAACTCCTGTTCTACAGAGAAGGGATTTCCTTGTGAATAGACATCCGGCATATTTTCTATTTTTAAACGATCAAATAAGCTCAGTAATTCCGCTTTATATTTTTCTGAAATATCCTCTTTTTCAAGAGAATCCATATACATTTTTCTCGTTTCATAGTTAATATCTGCAGTACACTGTATATCTGTATACTGGAAAAATTTGTATAACCGGTTATAGTATTTTGCTTCTCCATTCGTAACTAAAGATATTTCTTCCTTTAATTTCTCGGATATTTTTTCCTGATATAACTTCGGAACAATTTTTAATACTGCCAAGGTAATCCCTCCTTCCTTTTACAGAAAATCTGCAATTTGGTATAAATCTTCATTATTTGAGTAGTATTGATCTGTCGCTTCTATCAATCGTTCATTATTTTCACCCAAGTATTTAATGGTAGTTTCAACTTTCTTATGCCCCAGGGCAAAACGAATGTCATTCAAATCCCATCCTTCTTTTCTTCTTTCCTCCGCAAAATAGTGTCGGAGCTGATGCGGATGGGAATTGATATCCGTTTTTTTGGATAGCCTTTTCAACATGCTATACACAGAATCCGCATCTAATGGCTCTCCTTTGTTTTTTCCAGTTAATTTTGTAAATAGATACTCCGAGTTCATCAGACTTTTTCGGTTATCAGAAATGTACTTAACCAAGAACTCAAAAGTTGTATTACTTAACAAAGCCATTCTATATTCTGCATTTTTTGCTCTTGCCAAGTTGGTATTGGATTCACGATACCTTACCCGAACCGTCCTTCTTTCAAAATCAATATCTTCGGTATAATGGATTCCCAGAATTTCCCCTAATCTAAGACCGGTTTCTGCCATCATTGCTATCAGCAATCGATCTCTATCATTCGAACAGGCATTTATCAGCTCCTGTATTTCTTCGGATGTTATTTCTTCCAGATTAGGTTCTTCTTCTTTGAAGAAACCTTTAAACGAATTCACTGCATTTTGATGATTTACTCCCATACTGTCAAAATACGATACTTTTTTTACTCGTAAGACTTTAAGCATTGGCAAAACATCTTCCAGTGCCAAAAACTGGTAGTATCTGAAGACTGCACCAAGATACATATTGCAGGTCTTATTGCTCGTCTGTGTATTATGCTCAGTATGCTTTCCACTCTTAACCCAATACAAGAAATCAATAAAATGTTTATTCTGCTCTGAATAGGATAGCAATGTAATCTCATCCAATCCTATCGTTTGCTCCTGCAGATAATTGTAATAATATGAAAGTGCGAAGGCTACGGATTTTACAGTATTCGGAGAAGCATTAATCTGATCCAGATGCTTCAAATACTTTGATGGAAGGATTTCAATTTCTTCAATATCAGAAATAATCAAAAAACGTGGTCTATTATCTTTCAAAACCGAAACAACCCTATATTTCAATCCACAGCCCTCCTTCCTTTCTTTTCGATTCGTTTGACTTCTTTGACTTCTTGATTTACATTATACACAAAGATATCAAAATGTCAATTACGTTTTTGACTTCTTTGACTTTTAAGAGAATATCAATAAAGCATTTTTTGATTTCTTTATGTTTTAAATTGATTTTTAGGGATATAATTGATAAAATAAAATACAAGAAGTCAATTTATACAAAGTCAAAGAAGTCAAGAGGAGATTTGAATGAACGAATTTATATCAAATTCAGGCACACTAATAAATCCTGACAGCGTTTACGATCAGGAAAGATTCATCAATATACTTCAAATCATTTTACAGAAAAAAACACAAAAAGAATTATCTGAACAAACAGGCTTAAATAATGCAACCATTTCACGAATGCTCAACGGTGTCCGATCTGGAAGACCATATAAAAGCACTATTGATAAAATTGCAAAAGCCATTGATGATCCAGAACTTATCCAAGAATTATATGATGCAACGGGATATTCTTCTAAAAAAATACGGGAACGAAAAAAGATAATTGCAGACAATGGATTTTCTTTGGATCTCTCTACTGTTCAGGTGCATGAAAAGTTTTTTTCTACCTTAATGCGTGGACTTTCCATGATGACAAGTCTTCATAAAGTTGAATGGACAATAAAATCTGGAACGCCCAGATCATACGATTATTTAATTGAATTAAAAGAGGGAAATATAGATTATTGGTATATTAGATATGTAGATAGAATTGCTTCTGATGAAGAAAGGAAAAAAGCCTTAACTGCCATTTATGGAGAATTTGCAAAATTGAAATTGGGCGGAAAAATCAAAGTTTCTTGCGCCACTCCTTCTTACGAAGATTATGATTATTTTATTACAATTCCGCCATACCAATTAAATACAAATGCTTCTATTATACATTTTGATTCTGAACTCGAAAGATTTGCAGACGAAACCTTTTTAGAGACAGCTTTACCACTTAAAGAAAATATTCCTGTTAAGGATTTTTGTAATCTTACCGAATCACTGATACTATAACTTTTTGGTTTTATCACAGAGAGAGTTGCTTATGGCTCTCTCTTTTTTTAACGCTTCCTCCTCCCATGTTCTAACTCATTATGGCAAATCATTTTCTAAAGCAAGTATCGCCTAGAGTAACTCAAAATCCCATTTCTGGATTATGATTCTCTGACGAACTTAATGGAGATTACGATTCCCCATACCCTCAATATCACAAAATATCAAATTTTGCTATTAGCTCATAATAAATTTTCGCAGCTATCTGTTTTTGCACTCATAGTTATCAAAAGCTTTTTATAACCATCTGCTTCTACCAGTAACAAAATGTCAATAGTTTTTTAATCACTTTTTCAAAAAAGGCAAAAAAATAGAACGTATAGATTATTTCCATACGCTCTATCTCACATTTCATATTAAATTTTTGAATTCTACAAACTTGAATTTATCTTGCAATTAGAAACCATTTATCTTGTATATGGTTCAGTGTCTTTTCCATCATATACAAATGCTTTTATATCCGTATTTTCATCAACCTCAGCATGAATACCTACCGTGTATTCTTTATCTGTAACATTCTGAAAAGAATAGCAACCGCCAGCAGGAATACTGTCAGATACAAGTTCCTGTTTTCCTTCACAGAGCAGATGTACAGTAATGTCAAAATCGTTTCTGTTCTGGACTGTCAACACGCCTGTATTAGACAAAATTTTTGCGTCAGAATATGTAATTACATAGGAATCAGGCGTTGACTTTTCCGCACAGACCACAGAACACTCCCACTGTGTCTTTGCTTTTGCTTTTCGATAGGCTTCCGAAGACTTATATGTTGAAAATATAATCATTGTACTTATAGCAAGAATGCCAGTGATGACAAACGCTATTGTTACTTTTTTCTTCACAACCATCACCTCCACACACAAATTCCGATTTTTCGTTCTCAGCGACTTCCCAATAAATGGGAATTGTTCTACTTCTTCATCTTTTTAATATCCAGATACAGCCCATATCCCAGAAAAAGGATTCCAATAATAAACGCAATACCAGCCGCTATTGCTAAAAAAGGACCTACACATTCAAGACCGGCTGCAAATAAAGTGGCATTCCACGAAACTACTCCACTCATAAATATCGCAGCAGAAATATATCGTGCAGAAATTAAAACTGCTGACATGAAACAGAAAATAGCACCTACAATTTTGTTTTCCATTTAAATTACCTCCAAATACCGATTTGTTACTCACATGATATCATATTTTTTCTTCAATTACATCCACCTAATTTTAATACACTGCCTGTCGACTTGCTTCTGTAACCAGCATCCGGTTAATCTTCTCCTGCATTGTTTCCTTTGCATTTTCATTGAAATGATAACGGACAACATAGACTGTCTGCCCGATTTTCTTTGTAAATGTGTTACCCTCTGTTTTTGTATTCATCATTTTTTTCATAATCATTTCTCCTTTCTTTTGGAGCCCCAGCAGAGAGTCATTCCATTGGTCTCTGTCAGAACATTATTCTTTAAATCAGGCCCAAAATGGGCACTTCCAGTTTCACAGGCTACCTATATATAGCCTTTTCATTTTTGCTTGCAAAAAGCCTTGTGATCACAGCACTTTTTTAACGTAAAAAGCGTTTTAATATGATGCAGCCAACGACAAGAAGCATATCTAACAAATATCATTGTCTATCACTTCTGTTTTCTCTGCCGATATCTCTCTGGTTAATGCCTAATAATCTTCCCTGCCAGACAAGACGATAAGTACAGCGTTTGCTTCTATCGTGTTTCCAAATACTTTCTTCCATCATCCGATGGTTCTTCATCAAGTTCCGGTCCGTGACGTTTACAGATATCTAAAAACATTGTCCGGCAGGCAGAATCGGCTGCAGATTCAAAATTTTATTATTCAAAAATAAATAAAAATGGATTCCACCAAAATACCCATCACCAAAAATGTACTGGACACTTCTATTCATTATATTTGCACCAACAACTTGAAGTTATCTTCCTGCTTACGACTTTCCAACAACATAAACTCCAAATATCATTTTGATAATATAAAGATACTTCTTTCTTACCCCAGAGCAAGATCCACCTGTGTTTAACAATATTGTCTTTCATCACAATATTCTCTCATCAGGTTTTCATCTTGCTGGGGATTCCCCAAACCCATTTTTCTATTTATGCCGAGGTCTCAGTACACACTAGAGCAAGATCCACCCCGGTAATACCATATCGCTATTTTAGCAATATAGTATTTTCCGGACGTAGGAATCTTGCTGAGGATTGTGCTCCCCAGTTCCTCACATTCAGCATAAATATACACTTGGTTCCCCGAATTTTTCCGGTCACAACACAGGGATATAAAATAGGCTAAATATCCCTATATCCCTGTGAAATCACTGTGTGATTATAAAAACAGCAAGGACAGGAAGTGTGGATACACTTCCGCAAAACTGCCAATTTGGGTTCCCTACCCCAAATTGAAAAATCAAAAAAAAAGGCACCAGCATAATGCTGATGTCTTCTTGTTTAAAGATTTCTTTTATTCTTCAGAATCAGTTTTTTCTGTAACAGTTGTTTCAGTGCTGGTATTCGAATCAATATAATTCCATTTAATATTATATTGAATACCACTTGCTTTCAAAGTTCAAATGTTCTGTCACATTATCTATTCCCAAAACGTTCGTCAATAAATCAATCCAATAAGAACGTCCATCTTCATCTTCTTTCCCTTTTCCCATCCATCGGTTTACAAATTGACGGGCAGCCTCTCTTTGTTCTGCATCTGTCATGCTTTTTTCCTCCTAAATAATCGTGCATTCACAAATCTTTCTCCGACTATTTTTACATATCATATCCACAGTATATCATAAAATTATTACAGAACAGCATTCATATATCATTATTTGTATTGTGTCTGCACACAAGGAACTTCTACCGCCAAATCATAATAATATTGATACATGATCATGTTATCTTTTGCTTCTATATACACTCTCTGAGCTTCCTTCATCAAGTTATTCCAAATATCTTTCCATTCACTAGGAGCCGAATCTAAAAACCACATATTATTAAATGACATTTCTATCGTCCCCCATAAATCATCTTCTTTACGCTCAGTTTTTATATTCATCTGCATATTTCGTGCAATTTCCAATGCATCTTTTTGTAAAAAAGTGAATTTCACTACTTTTTGAGAATCTGGAACTTTCTTAAAACGACGCATATGAGCTTCTGCCTTTTTAATAATTGTTTCCAATTGTTCATCATGCCATTTTTTATCCTCTAGTATCTCTTCTTCTGACATTTGCGCTTTTTCTTCATTAATTTCTCTTTGCATTTCTTCCAATTCACGCTGTGCAATATCATAATATTTCTTTTCAATCACCATAATCTCCCAACTCCATAAAAAAAGAAACAGTCAACATTTTCGTTACAACTGTTTCCTTTATTTTTGAAGTCCCCGGAGCATTTGTATCACTACATTCTGTTCTTTTTCATCAAGATTATTCCAAATATTCAGAACCTCTTGTTGTGATTCTGATAAGCTTACTGGAACATCCATTCCGGCAAAGAATTGTGCCATTGTTACTCCCAGTGCATCACATATCTTTTCTACAGTAGGCATAGTTGGTAAACTTTCTTTAGCAATAATTTTTCCAATCGAAGATTGAGATATACCAGTCAATTGTGACAGCCGATATTTACTCATATCACGTTTTTTACATAAAGCTATAATATTGTCCGCAATATAATCCTCTGTACGCAAGTAAATACACCTCTTTCCGATAGTAGTTACCTTAATTGTAACTAGAAATCCACAAAAATATTAGAGATGTATCTTACAAGTATTTACTAAGGGAAACAGTAGTATTAAAACAAAAAAAATAGAACTATATAAAGTTGTATTCCATTAATGTCAGCTTATTATCTAAATGCTCATATTCTCTTTGTATTTCTTCAATTTTATCATATAATTTCAGCACTGTCGAACCCTTTATCATTTTATTTCCTTGGCACATCTGCCGGAATTTTTCTTTGTACTCCCGCAGTATTCTTCCTTTTTCCTCTAATTCCTCCAGTGTTTTGATTTCCTCTTTATCTGCCATGTATTTTCCTCCCAAACATAATTTTTAATACATAAGTGATAACCCTTTTTTCGCTGTTGTTCAATTACACTTATCGCCTTTTTCTCCCATCAATCGACAATCTTCTTTTTGCTATATACATATGATATACTTCTCTTTATACAACCAATTGCTGTTGTATAGCTCACCATTTTTCCTATCTACAACACAAAAAAGTCAAGTTGTGTTGGAAAGGAGGTGAGGACATGGAAATAAATTATGCACTTATAGGCAAACGTATAAGAGAATCACTATTTTATCTTATCCCAAATTCATCATCCGCTCCATCCGCCACCTTATATATGAATACCCATTCCAAATATTTGCTTTTACCGGATACTCTTTCCTGTAAACAAATACAGTGTGATATTTAACAAAATGTATTCTACACCAATTATGTATATCTTTCATATATATGTTATTTATACCATTCACCCACTGTTCTAAAGACCATATGTCTTTATCTGACACTAACTCCATTATGAACAGTACATTATAATATTGAATGACACCTACTCTCTTCCTTTCCTCTATTAACCTTTTACACAATAACCTATACTTAATGTTCATATCGTTCCTATGTCTCTCCCTCTAATCTATATTTTCCATCCTTATATACGTTATATATATAATTATTATATAGTACATATAAGGCTTTGCAGCATATCTACCGCTTCTCCTCCTCGAACTTCGCCTACAATTATTCTGTCCGGCCTCATTCTGAGTGCAGACCGTATCAGATCACGGATTGTCACAGAAGCCGCACCTGCCATATTTGCCATCTTTGCCTCAAGACATACCAGATTTTCAATGCCACGGATCTTCAGCTCAGCATTATCTTCAATCGTAATCAGACGTTCATCCTTCGGAATATACTCCGCAACAGCACCAAGAAATGTTGTTTTTCCGCTGCCCGTACCACCGCCAATTACCATCGAATACCTTGCCTGCACAAGTTTCTTCAGAAATTCAGCACATTCTTCCGTAATACTGTCCAGGGAAATCAGTTTCTCCATGGTAATCGGATCATCCGGAAATCGACGAATTGTCAAAATTGGCCCATTGAGGGCTACCGGATAAACTACCGCATTAACCCTCGCTCCGTTTTCCAGTCTCGCATCCACAATTGGCATGGATTCATTTACTACACGGTTGCATCGCCCTACAATCTGCTGAATCACATCTTCCAGTTTTTCTTTTGATGTAAAAGTTTTATTCCATCTGGTCAGTTTTCCCGCCCGCTCCACAAAAATAGCATCCGGTCCATTGACCATAATTTCTGTTACACTTTCATCTTCAATCAGTTCCTGTAGTACATCCAGCTTTCTCACCGAACAGAACAGCTCCTGACGAAGTTCCACTTTTTCTTTCAGTGAAAAAACTGTCTTGCCCGACTGATTCAGTATCAGATCATCGATCACCTCCAGGATTTCTTCATCAGACAGCTCACGGGAAACATCCAGCTGTTCCATGAGGAGATCATGAATTTCCCGGAAACGTTCTCTGTTCATGTCCGCTCCTTTCTTAACAGTTTGCGTATATAGTCTCCCAGCTGGCTCCAGACCAGCTGTTCCACGTAAGATTCCGGAGATATGTTATCTGCATGAAAGGGTAAATGCAGTTTTTCTGTTTTTTCCAGAATTTTTTCTTTATTCCAGATACGCAGAAGATTTTCAAACTGTGTAATCTTACAGGCAGACATGGTATCATTCAAAACCGGCATATAAATTCTGTTACACAACTCCAAAAGCTGAAAATTTTCATCCGCACCTCCTCCGATATCCAGAATCAGAACTTCATAGGAACTTTGCAGAGTTATCGCCTGCAAAAGCCGTTCCCAGTCTTCCCAGCACACGGTCTGAATATCCGAAGGTGTCCGTACCGGCGGTACAAAATCCAGATTATTCACGGACTGAATCATTCCGTTCATTCTGCGAATCAGATTCTCATTTCCCTGCCGTACATAATAAAAAAGATCACTTAAGTTTGCAGAAAACTTTTTTCCAAAAAGCTCCTCAAATCCGGAATATTCTTCAAGATTCAGATAAAGAACCGCCCGTTCTTTTGCCAGAATCTGCCCCAACGCAAGCGCAAAGGATGTTTTCAGGCATCTGCCAAGTGGTGAAAAAACACCGATAATGTCCATATTCTTTTTCATTGCCGGAAAATCCACAGGGTTTAATGACTTTTCCTCTCCATAGCAGGCCATTACTTCGCGTATTACATCGGATGAGGACTGGTATTTATACACACTTGAATACTGATCCAGTTCCGGCGGATGTACTCCTTCCGAAAGAATGATAATCTTTCCGATTCCAAGCTCACGTACCTCTCTCTGCATTGCCTTATCCGAAATCAGCAGCAACTCAATATGATTTTCTTTTCCATAGGCAACAAGACTTTCCGCCGTGGTAAATACCTGGATTTCAAAGGGAAGATTTCTTTTCTGGTTCAGATAGTCCATGAAATTAAAAGCGTATTCCACTTCCAGATCACAGACTGCAAATATGTTTTTCTTCAATACACACCTCCTACATAAAGCAACACACTTAAAAATACTGGCACTGTAAAATGAAAATTCTCCGGAAATTCCATTCCTTTTCGGTAATAAGGCCGTATCTCGCCTGTACAGTAAAATTCATTCATATACTGACATAAATAGAGGATTCGCTGGCGGATACCGCCTGTAGAAAGAAGAATTGCCAGAGAGATGAACGCACCTGCAAGCAGAGAATAAACAATACATTCCACAATTGTCCGGGGTCCCATAATTCCACCCAGAGCACACAGAAGTTTAATGTCTCCGGCCCCAAGCATCCGAAGTACAAAAAGAATTCCCAGAAGAATGACCGGAACTGCAGCCCCTGTCAGAAATATAATTCCTCCCTTCGGCCCTTTTTCCATAACCTGGATCACAAGTCCCATAATAAATGAAAACAAAATCCAGCCATTATCTACAGATGCATCTCTCAGATCCATCCATACGGCCACTGCTGAAATCACTACAGGTAAAAATATACCAAAAGACATACACACCCCTTTCTTATTACAAATATATGTTTATTCAATTAGATAAATGTGGAATTTCCCGCCTGACCTGGCGGTGATCGATACCAGAAGATCTCTGGTGAAATTTATTATAGGATTCTATAAAGCTTTTGTCCAGCATTTTCGTTCGACAAATTCTGACATTCAAGAAGCTGTTCGCAATCTCATTGCTGCATTATCTGAATATAACGAAAAAACAGTTAGAATAAGATTTCTAACTGCTTCATCTGATAGCCAGTACGGGAATCGAACCCGTGTTTCCGCCGTGAGAGGGCGGCGTCTTAGCCCCTTGACCAACTGGCCATATTCATTTGTTTCTGTCGTTTAAGTTGTTTCCCTCAACCGACTTCGTTAGTATATAACACTTTCTTTCAAAATGCAAGTACTTTTTTTAATTTTTTTTAAAAAAATTCATGTTTTTCATGTTTATTCGTTTTTTACCCATTTTCCGGTATTTCATGCGCTTGACCACTGTGGGTGTAAGTGCTACTATCAAAGCACTAAATGTTACAGAAAGAAGGATTTTTTATGCCCCGTCTCCTGTGTCTTGGCGACAGCATCACAGACTGTGGCCGGCTTTTTTCCACAGATCCTTTGGGAAATGGATATGTGAAGATTCTCTCCGGCCTCCTTCATAATGCCGGCCATGATTTTTCCGTGGAAAACAAAGGAATTGATGGTTTTACCCTGGAACGGCTTCTTCAGAACACGGATTTCTGGCTTAAAGCCTCTGATCCGGATATTGTTACTGTGCTGATCGGAATCAACGATATTGGAATCATGATGAACACCCGACGTTCATCCACACAACAGCAGGATTTAATGGAAATATTCGCTGCCCGGTACGAACAGCTTGCCCGGAAGCTCTCCGGCACAGACTCCCGGAAACGGGAACTCTTTTTCCTGGAACCGTTTGTTTTTCCATGGCCACGCTGTTATGCTTCCTGGTTTCCCCTTCTTTCGCAGATGTCCTCACATATCCGAACAATCAGTCAAAAATACGGTGCCGTTTTTGTCCCGCTGCAAAACGATCTGAATCAGGAAGCTTCTCTGCATGGAATGTCAGCCATAACGGAAGACGGCATTCATCTTACCCGGCAGGGACACCGGATTCTGGCTGAAAAACTTTATACATTGATCACATCAGAAAGGTAATATTATGGAAAAAGCAATCAAAAAAATTGAAGATATGTCACTGAACGCCTGGCCATCCCATAAAATGGAACTTTATGACGGATGGATTCTCCGTTTTTCTTACTTTTACACTCACAGAACCAACAGTGTGGAACAGTTTGGAACTTCCACCCTCCCATGGCGGGAAAAAATCCCCTACTGCGAGCAGGTCTATAAGCGTCTGGGAACTCCTGCAATCTTTAAGATCAGTCCACTTGTATCCCAGGATTTTGACTACATGCTGGAAAACCGTGGCTATTCCATTCAGCATGTAACCAATGTCATGACTGTAGATCTGGATAAGGCTGTTCTGGATGCCCCTGTCACAGATGTTCTTTTTACCAATGAGATCCCTGATTTCTGGATCCACAGTCTTTTTGACCTGAAAAAAACCACCAATCCAATCCACAGAAGTGTGGTTCCTTCCATGTACCGGGCCATTCTTAAAGAGACGGTCTGCGCTTCCATCACAAAAAACGGCCAGATCATTGCCACTGGGCTTGGAATTCTGGACCGTGACTATATCGGTATCTATGCAATCCATGTACGTGAAGATTACCGCCGCAGAGGATATGCCCGTCAGATCTGCACCGGTCTTCTCAATGAAGGTAAAAAAAGAGGTGCACGTCACGCTTATCTTCAGGTGGTAAAAAATAATGATTCCGCAGAAAAGCTTTACAGCTCTCTTGGTTTCCAGTATTTTTATACTTACTGGTTCCGCGTACAGCCTGTCGGAACACGCTTTCAGTAAATACAGGGATTTTCACAAAATCCCTGTAGAAATCAAAAAATCTTTTTGCTATAATACTTTTAACATGTATAGAATCTTTCCTGCTTTCATATACTGATCCTTATCAATCAATAAGGAGACTGATCCCATGAACGATCCGCAGGAAAAAAACAAAAAAAATCCCTATCACATTAATTACAAAAATTATCTGGATACCAATGCCTGTACTGAATGCACGGGTCTGATCAACCATGGAATAGACAGCCGTGAGCAATGGGAATCCTTCCGCCAGATCTTCGATTTTGTGCCGGTACCGGAATCTCAGGACCTTACAGATAAACAGGACTGACCGTTATCCCAGGTCGGAGGACACAAATGAAAAAACTGTCTGCTGCATGTATGATTCTGGGCCTTTCCCTGTTTGTGGGTGGCTGCAGCAATGATCAGATCGATGATCACATTATTTCCCTTCAGGATAAAATTTCAAATGCCACATCTTCAGATTCCGCTTCCCAGGAAACATTGGATTCTTCCCAGGAAGAACGTGTTTATATGGATGAAATTACCGGCACACTGCAGAATTTTGACGGCACAAATCTGACTATTTCCAGTGACGGAGAAACCTATGTCTTTGACGTTTCCAACACACGGCTGGAATGTAAATACGGCGTTGTGTTCAGCGACCAGGTCAGCATCATCTATCAGGGACAGCTTTCCGGAACCGATATCAGCACCATTTCTCCAATCAAGGTAACTGACAAATATCATAACGAAACCCCTCTGGAAAACCGCACCCTGAAAGGAAAAGTAAAAAAACTTACTTCCAACGCACTCGTTATTGTTACAGAAAAAGGCAATACCGTAACTTTTCCTGTCACCGGTGTCAGACAATACTATAAAAAAGGAATCAAAGCCGGCAGGTGGGTCTATGTCCATTTTCGTGGCAAATTCATCAACGAAACCATAGTCGGAGACAAACAGTACAATGGCAGTTTCACAAAAGTGATCAGTGTTTCTGACACCGATCCTCTGAAAGTACCTGCCGCAACCCCAACCCCTTCCCCAGCACCAAAGAAAATAGAACAGCATCTCCGGGCAAAAATTGTAAGTGTCAGCACCAGTACCATGACCGTTATCCCTCAGACCACAGGTTCGGAACTGACTGTTCCAATCACTTCTGTTCCTGTATACTTTAAAGGTGGCATGGCACCTGGTTCTTATGTAAATATTATCTATACCGGTAAATTCAATGGAGAATCCACCAGCGGCATGAAAATCCGCGGAATTACCGGTGAAGATCCGGATACACTTTCTGTCCGCAATATCTCATCCACTGTAACCGGTACAATCCTGGCCACAACCGCCAATACCGTACTGATCCAGACTTATGATGGTGTAAAAATTCTCTGCAGCCGTGAAAATGTACAGGATCTTTCCACCAGTGGAATGGAAGAAGGTGCGGACATCCGGGTTACCTTTAACCCTGCGAAATCACGCACCTCCAATATTTATACCTGTATTAAATTCGAAGACCCGTGACGGAAGAGCGTTCGGATTCTTTCTTCCCCCTCTTCCATCCAGGCGCACACCTCCGGTGTCTCACCTAAGATGTCAAAAAAAGCTCTGCATTCATCTTCCACACCTTTTCCGTGAAGAACCTTAAATGCACCGGCATCACTGCCAACTGCCACATGCACTTTTTTTCGGAAAGCTTTTTTCAGATTTTCTTCTCCTGTCCGGATAATGGAGGACAGGATCTCATTTTCGAATCTCCCACAGTCCATCAGATTCCGAACTGTCACAAGAGTAGGTACCCACACACTTTTGCTGTCTGCCAGCATGGAGAGGGTTTCTTCATCCATGTAATTGGCATGCTCGATGCTGTCAACACCGGCCTCAACTGCCGCCTGCACCCCATAATTTCCATTGGTATGGCTCATCACTGCAAAACCTTCTTCATGTGCAATATGTACCATTTCTTTCACTTCGGCCGCAGAAAGCGGAGTTCCCGTGATCTTTCCGTGATCCTCAAAATCCAGAAGGCCGGTAGTCATGATCTTGATAAAATCAGCCCCTTCCTCAGCGGCTTCCAGAACTCTGCGGTGATATTCCTTCATATCCGAAAAACTTTTTCCGACAATTTTTCCGTAATGCCCTTCTTTATAAATAGCAAAAACCGGCGTACGGTAATCAATTCCATATTCTGCGGCCAGCTGCGCGGTTCTTCTGGAAACACCATAATGATCTCCTCCATCTCTTACAAAACGGATTCCTCTTTTCTGGTATTCCTCAAGATGGCTTCGGATCAGTACATCCTGTGGCCCGTTTTTCTGTGTCTCAACGGCTTTCCGGTAATCATAGCCATTGAGAAATATATGTGCATGACATTCTCCAAACATTTTCATCACTGCTCAAAAAATCTTCTGATCTCTTCCTCAGTTGCCTGTACAGATCCCTGCACAAAGAATGGCTTTCCGCCTCCCCGTCCGTTTAATTTTGCATTCATCTCTTTTGTAAACTGGCGGAAATCGCCATCTTTTTCACCCATTGCATATTTGTAACTTCCATCTGCATTTTTGGAAAATACCGCACAGCAGCCCTGACAGGTCTGTGTTACGGCATCCGCAAGTTTCCTCACACTGTCCGCATCCATTCCGTCCATAAAGATAAGAACACTTCCGCTTCCTGCATAGCGCTCTGCCTCTTTACGGCACATGTCATCTACCATCTGGCCAACCTGTCCCTTCAGGCGGAAATTCTCTTCCTGAAGACGTTCCACTGCCTGCGCGGTCTTGTCCATCTTTGCGGAAAGTTTTACAGAAATCTGATGGTTCTGATCGTTGACCATATTCAGATAATCCAGAACACGTTTTCCACAGATCATCTCAATACGGACACCTTCACGGAATTTTTCCACAGAAAGAAGCTTCACCATACCGATCTCTCCGGTATGTGTCACATGGGTTCCGCAACATGCACAGATATCCACGCCCGGAAATTCCACAATACGCACCTGGCCGGTAAGTTCTTTTTTACTTCGGTAATCAATTTTTTCCAATTCTTCTGCTGTAGGATATAAAATCTTAACCTCCGTATCTTCCCAGATCTTTTCGTTTGTTTTCCGCTCGATCTCGGCAAGCTGTGCCTCATCCAGTGGACCATTCAGATCTACCGTAATAGTATCGCTTCCCATATGGAACCCTACATTATCGTATCCGTAAGCCTCATGGATCAGTCCGCTCACCATATGCTCACCGGAATGCTGCTGCATCAGATCAAATCTTCTTGCCCAGTTGATACGCCCCTGTACTTCGGTTCCGGCTTCCAGCGGTTTATCTGTATAATGAAGAAGTTCTCCGTCTTTTTCGTGAACTTCCTTTACTTTCACATCGCCCAGATATCCGATATCACTTGGCTGTCCGCCACCTTCCGGGTAAAAAGCACTCTCATTCAGAATAATATGAAAGCCTTTTTTCGCTTCTCTGCACTCCAGGACTTTGGCTGTAAATTCTTTTTTATATACATCTTCATAATATAAGCGTTTTGTCTCTGTCATCTGTCTCATCCTTTCTGCATCTCTGCTTTGACGTTTTATAGTATAGACCAATTTGGGGTTCCCTGCTATAAGAATTCTATTTTTTTCAAAAAATTGCTTTTAAAACTGAAGTTTTATCTCTGTCTTACGCGTTATAATAAGTGAACGGGCTGAGAAAGGAGCTGATCACATCACACGGGAAGAATATCTGGAATATCTGATACATACATACCAAAATTTAATATTTTCCATTTGTCTGAAATCGGTGGGCAATCCTTTTGACGCCGAGGATCTGACACAGGATGTTTTTCTTTCCGCCTACAAAAATCTCTCCCGTTTTGACGGTACCTACGAAAAAGCCTGGCTCAGCAAGATTGCAATCCGAAAATGCCTGGATCACCTGAAGGCTGCCGGCAGACGTACCATTCCCACAGAGGATACTTATTTTGAACAGCTCCGTGATAAAGAATTCTCCCCAGAAGAGGCCTGCCTGGACAAAGATTTCCAGAATCGGATCCGACAGCTTTGTTCCGATCTGAAAAGTCCCTACAGAGAAGTGGCCACCGCTCATTTCTGTGAAGAAAAAACTGCAGCCGAGATTGCAGCTTCACAAAATAAAAATACAAAGACAGTCCAGACTCAGATCTACCGTGCAAGATCTATACTGAAGGCACTGTTGGAAAGGAGTGATTAGATGCATATACCACAGGATGAATTACAGAAATTTCAAGACGGGACTATGAATACAGGCGAAATGATCTATTTTCTGGAACATATAGATCAATGTGATTTCTGCCTGGAACAGCTGCTTCAGGATGAGGAAACTTCTTCTGAACATGCTCCTGCCTATCTTCAGGATAAAATTCTGAAAAAAGCAGCTTCTCCTGAAGTACAAACTTCCAGAAAAATACATGAAACTGCTTACTGGATGAAGCTTCTCTGCACAGGCTTACGTACTGCAGTGGGTATGGGTGTTGCGCTGATCATGCTTTTTTCTGTATCGCAGACAGATTTTACAGCTCTTCATACTTCACCGGAAACAAAAGCTAAGATATCTTCATCCCTTGACATTGGTTTCAATCTGAGCCAGCTTTCCAGGAAGGTAGGTTCCCAGCTCAGTGAAAATTCTCAGAATATCAGTGATAATCTGAGTGATCTTACGAATAAAATTATAAACGGAGGCAAGTAAATATATGAAAAAACAAAAACATGGTTTCTGGGTATTTATCTTTTCCCTGATCCCCGGTGCCGGAGAAATGTATATGGGATTCAAAAAACAGGGAATCAGTATTATGCTGCTGTTCTGGGGAACAATTGCGCTGGCTTCCATTACCGGCCTTGGATGGCTGGCCATGTTTCTCCCTGTGATATGGTTCTACAGTTTTTTCAATGTCCATAATCTGAAGTCACTGTCAAAAGAAGAATTTTATTCTGTAGATGATAATTACATTCTTCACATGGATCAGTTTTCCGGTGATATCGGAAAATTCTTACAGAAGCATCGAAATACAACTGCCTGGATCCTGATCCTGTTTGGTATCTGTATCCTGTGGAGTCGTTTCACAAGTCTTCTGTACCTCATTGTACCGTATGATCTGGAAGACTATGTATACAATATCTGCAATAGTCTTCCTCAGATTGCCATTGCTATCGGTATCATTGCTGCAGGTATTTATCTGCTCACTCAACAAAAAAAGAAACTGGAGGAAGAAAAAAATAAAGATGAGCATTATTGGGAACCGTACCGTCCATATCAGCAAATAGCTTCCCCTGATGATAATTCAGAAGCTGCTGAAAAAAATCCTGAGACATTTTCTTCTCAGGACAATATTTCTTCTGAAAATAGTATTCCTTCTGAAAATGCTGTCCTTTCCGAAAATAAGAAAGATACCTCTTCCTCTGAATAATCAGTAACTTCAAAAAAAGATCCGAAGTCTTCCGACAACGGATCTTTTTATTTTCATCAGCCTGTATACATAACCCTGGAAAACTGCGGTGACCCTGCATGGCCCTGTGATTCCTTAAATGTTACTGCTTTGATCCAGCCTGTTTTGGAACCATTTTTTACACGAATATACATCTTATTCCCAGCGATCCAGAAATTCAGAATTTTCACGCCCGTATTCTTGCGGATCACAAATGCTTTACTTCCGGAAGTGGGAGTTGTGTACGCCTGTATGTTCTTTGCCGCTGCAAAAAGTCCTGTTCTCTTGTTAGCAGCATTAAGTTTTATATATTTTCCGTAATTGGATGTACGAAGTAATGTTCCTTTCTGATATTTGTATGTAAATTCTGTTGTACAATATCCAAGAGAATATGACATAGCCTCCGTTCTTACACGAACTGTATTACCACTCAGGTAAATTTTCGCTTCATTTACCGGTCGTCCATATGTTTCATTAATGAAATTTACAACCTGAACGATTTTTCCGTTACGGTACTGATAAAGTCCGTGGAATACACTGATATCATTATCCGTACCACCTCTCAGACACAGGAAAGGTTTTCCATTAGATAATGTAATAATACGAATGGACATATCCATAAAAGCTTTATTTATTGCACAGGCTTTTGTATTATTTACATAAATATCTGCACCGTTCCAGCACCCATCATACTGACTTTTTTTCCGGACAACCTTAATCCTGTCTTTCTTTCCATCGCCGGTAATATCATACCTTGTCCAGGTTTTTCCCGGCTGAATTGTATACATCCTGGGTGCTGCCGCCTGCACTGGCAGTACGGAAAAGATCATGAGACCCATAAGAAATATACAGATACCCAGTAATTTTTTTGCTCTTCCTTTCTTCATTTTTTCTCCTCCTTTTTCTTTGCATACTCTGGCTTTTTTATATCAGTATAATAAAAAAGCACCTTTTGAATATTCTCTGTACAAAGCGGCTGTTCTCATTCCGCTCTGTCACATGGTCATAAACGTAACCAACTTATGATCTACGTTTATTTTACTATTCAACAGGTGCTTTCTGTAATATATTTTTTACTGCTTATGTGTTACTTTAAGACGTGTCATCGCTCTCGCAAGAGCCATCTGGTTCATATGATACTCCTGAATGCTCTGCTTCTGACGAAGCTGCTCTTCTGCACGCTCCTTGGCTTCCTGTGCACGGCGGATATCAATCTCCTCCGGGCTCTCTACGCTGAGGCAGAACAGCTTGGCACGGTTGTTGATCATCTCAACAAATCCGCTGCTCACCGCAAAAATATGCTCATTGCCCTCTGCATCCGCAAAACGCATCTCACCGGGAATGATAGCTTCTACGACATTCGCATGATGAGCAAGAAATCCCCGCTCACCATCCACTGCCGGAATAATGAGCTTCTGAGCACGTCCTGCATAAGCCAGTTTATTGCTGGCGTAAATTTCCAGGCCAAATGTCTCACTCATAGCCGCTCCTTACTGCCGGTTCTCCTCGGCTTTTGCTTTTGCAATTACGTCATCAATAGTTCCAACATTAAAGAATGCATTCTCAGGATAATCATCCATCTCGCCATCGATGATTGCCTTAAATCCACGGATGGTCTCTTTCAGTGGTACGTATTTACCTTTGATACCGGTGAAGTTCTCAGCTACATGGAATGGCTGGGAAAGGAACTTCTGGATCTTTCTTGCACGGAATACAGTCTGCTTATCTTCCTCTGAAAGCTCTTCCATACCGAGGATAGCAATGATATCCTGCAGTTCTTTATACTTCTGAAGAATCTCCTGTACTCTACGTGCTACTTCATAGTGTTCTTCACCGACAATATCTGCCTCCAGGATACGGGAAGTAGATTCCAGAGGATCTACAGCCGGATAAATACCCTGCTCAACGATCTTACGGGAAAGAACTGTTGTTGCATCCAGATGGGCAAATGTTGTTGCCGGAGCCGGGTCAGTTAAGTCATCGGCCGGTACATATACTGCCTGTACAGATGTAACAGATCCTTCCTTGGTAGATGCGATTCGTTCCTGCAGTTCACCCATCTCAGTTGCCAGTGTAGGCTGATATCCTACTGCGGATGGCATACGTCCAAGCAGAGCGGAAACCTCAGATCCTGCCTGTACAAAACGGAAGATATTATCAATGAAAAGAAGTACGTCTCTGTGTTCCTGATCACGGAAATACTCTGCCATGGTAAGTCCTGTCTCAGCAACACGCATACGTGCTCCGGGCGGCTCGTTCATCTGTCCGAACACTAAGGCTGTCTTCTCAAGAACACCTGATTCCTTCATCTCGGTCCAAAGGTCATTACCTTCACGGGAACGCTCACCGACACCGGTGAAAATAGAATATCCACCATGCTCGGTAGCGATATTCTGGATCAGCTCCTGGATAAGGACTGTCTTACCAACACCGGCACCACCGAACAGACCAATCTTACCACCTTTGGCATATGGTGCAAGAAGGTCGATAACTTTGATACCTGTCTCCAGGATCTCAACTGCCGGTTTCTGTTCTTCAAATGAAGGCGGATCACGATGGATGACCCAATGCTCTTCGCCCTCCAGAGATTCACCACCATCTACGGTATCTCCAAGAACGTTGAACAGACGACCAAGTGTTTTATCTCCAACCGGAACCTTGATACCGCTTCCGGTAGCTGTTACTTCTCTGTCCCGCTGCAGGCCCTCACTGGCTCCCAGCATGATGCAGCGTACGATATTATTTCCAAGGTGCTGGGACACCTCCATAACGCATCTCTTACCGTTGTTCTCAACTTCAAGCGCATCCTTGATATTCGGAAGCTGTCCGTCTTCAAAAACAACGTCTACAACAGGTCCCATAACCTGTACAATCTTACCTTTATTCATAGTCATCACTTCCTTTTTTGTGCTTTAGCACCGCTGATAACCTCTGTGATCTCCTGCGTGATCGCAGCCTGACGTGCACGGTTGTACTGAATGGAAAGATCCTTCAGCATCGCCTTCGCATTATCTGTAGAGGACTGCATTGCTGTCATTCTCGCATTGTTCTCACTGGCATATGCCTCTACAAGACATCCATAGATCACACCTGTAAGGTAGTTCGGGATCATGGTATCCAGAAGTACATCCGCAGATGGAGATAACACGATCTCCTCCTGGTAAATGTCTGCCGGAACCTGACCAACTTTAAAATCAGCTTTTTTCAGCGGTAAAAGCTGCATATTCACATTCTCCATCGCCATTGCATTCTGCATCTGTGTATAGACAATGTGAATTTCATCCAGCTCTCTTTCCAGAAATGCCCGTACGATCTCTTCTGTGATAAGACGCGCTCTGTGCATGGTCGGCTTCTGTACTGTATACTGAAAACTGCCGTCCATATCCACATCTCTCTTGCCGAAATACTGACGTCCTACCATACCCAGAACATACAGTTTATGATGTCCCGGTACCTCTTCCATGAAATCTTCTGTCATTTTCTGTACATTATGATTGTATGCACCAGCCATACCTTTATCACCTGTAATGACAATGGTACCTACCTTTCTCTCTTCCTTTGGAACAAGATGACGCTCACTGAAGAAAGGATGCTGGATATCCGGCATATGACGGAGGATTCTGGCAATGGCAGCCTGCATATTATAGAAATATGGTTCTGTATCCTGCAGAATCTTCTTCGCCTTCTGCATCTTGGAAGAAGAAATCATGTACATCGCATTGGTGATCTTCATGGTGTCCTGAATGCTTTTCATACGAGTCTGTATTTCTTTTGCATTTGCCATATCAACACCTACCTGCTCTTATCTCTGAATTCTTCTGCCGCCTTTATGATTTTCTCTACAAGCTCATCAGAGAGCTGTTTTGTAGTTTCGATCTCTTTGCCGATCTCTGGATATACATTATCAAAATACTCCAGAAGGTCTTTCTGGTATTTCTTGATCTCTTTCTTTTCTACGTCGACCATCAGCTTGTGAGTTGCAACACAGAGAGTAATTACCTGCTGATGAAGACTTAACGGACTGCAAAGAGGCTGTTTCAGAAGTTCCATCAGACAGCTTCCGTATTTCAGCTGTGCAGTTGTAGCCTCATCCAGATCAGAACTGAACTGGGTAAATACTTCCATTTCTCTGTACTGTGCCAGATCGATACGTACGCTACCGGAAGCTTTCTTCATAGCCTTGGTCTGTGCCGCACCACCAACACGGGATACAGAAAGACCAACATTGACTGCCGGACGCATACCTGAGAAGAACAGATCACTTTCCAGGAAAATCTGACCATCTGTGATGGAAATTACGTTTGTAGGAATATATGCAGATACATCACCGGCCTGAGTCTCAATGATCGGAAGTGCTGTGATGGATCCGCCACCTGCCTCTTCACTCAGACGGCTGGAACGCTCCAGAAGTCTGGAATGGAGGTAGAATACGTCACCAGGATAAGCTTCACGTCCCGGAGAACGCTCAAGCAGAAGTGACAGCGCACGGTATGCCACTGCATGCTTGGAAAGATCATCATATACGATCAGTACATCTTTACCCTGATACATGAAATACTCTGCAAGAGCAGTACCAGCATAAGGAGCAATATACTGAAGCGGTGCACAGTCGCTGGCTGTTGCGGAGAATACGGTTGTATACTCCATTGCACCGTATTTTTCAAGATTGGAAACTACCTTTGCAACGGTAGAAGCTTTCTGTCCGATGGCAACATAGATACAGATCACATTCTTACCTTTCTGGTTGATGATCGTATCGGTTGCGATGGATGTTTTACCTGTCTGTCTGTCGCCGATGATCAGCTCTCGCTGTCCACGGCCGATCGGGAACATGGAATCAATAGAAAGGATTCCCGTTTCCAGAGGTACAGTTACAGACTTACGGTCGATGATTCCAGGAGCCGGATTCTCGATCGGGCGGTATTCCTCTGCCTGGATCTCTCCCTTTCCATCAATAGGCTCACCAAGTGCGTTCACGATTCTTCCGATAAATTTATCCCCTACCGGAATACCTGCCTGCTTGCCAGTTCTGGCAACCTTGGTGCCTTCCTTGATTCCTGTATCCTTTCCGAAAAGAATACATCCCATGCTGTTGGCACGGACATCTTGTACCATACCTTTCAGACCATTCTCGAAGGTCACGACCTCACCGTACATGGCATGATCGATGCCATAAACAGTTGCGATACCATCTCCCACGGAGATGACAGTGCCTACTTCCTGGTCCTTGCTGATTTCGTCATAGTTCTTTATTTCTTCCTTGAGAATCGAAATGATTTCATCTGGATTTATTGCACCCAATTCAATTTCACCTCCGGGTTAATTTCTGTTTCAGTTTCTTATAACGTCCGATGAGGCTCCAGTCGTACTCACGATCTCCTGCCCTGAGAACAAATCCACCTACAAGGCTTTTATCCTCTGTAAGGGTAAGTTCCACTTCTCTGGCAGAAAACTGGCTACGGAGAAACTCCTTCATCTTATTTTCCTGCTCTTCGGCAGGACGTGTTACATAAAGAAGCTCTGCCTTGAGAATTCCTTTCTGTTCCCGGCTGTAAGCATCATAAGCTTCAAGGATCTCTCCGATTCTGTCAATCTTCTGATACTTACACGTTACTTTAAGAAAACTCTTCATTTCCTGCGGAAAAACCCGCTCTATTACCTGTTCTTTTTCTTTGAGGGAAACAAGTGGATTTTCAAGCATCTTACCTATCTCAGGTGTATTCTTAAAAATCCTTCCTGTTTCGCAGATTGCCTCCCCCGGGACAGAAAGACCGTATAATGCTTTTGCATAATTAATGGACGTCTCTGTCATGAGGATCACCTGCTCCTTCTAAAAACTGGTCATATAGGGACATATCCTGTGCTTCGTCGTTCTTTTTTCCCATGATTCTGGATGCTGCATCCATAGCCAGCTCGGCAACCTTGCCTTCCATCGCTTTCATAGCAGCCTCCTGCTCAGTGCTGATATCTCTTCTTGCTTTCTCAAGAATCTGACCAGCCTGATCATTGGCTCTCTTCACGATGCTGTCTGCCTGTACTTTTGCCTCGTCCTTAGCCTGCTCTACAATACTGAAGGATTCTTCCTTCGCAGATTTCAGTGCATCCTCATACTGTCCTTTCAGCTGGTTTGCTTCAGCGGTTGTCTTCTCAGCTGAAGCAAACTGTTCGTCGATCATGGCTTTTCTCTTTTCCATGACAGCAATGATCGGTCCGAAAAGGAACTTTTTCATTAAAAGATAAAGAACGATCAGGTTTATAATAGTAAAGACAAGGTTGATATCAATTTTAATCACCTGGTCCACCTGCCTCTCTTAATCCTGAATTTATTGTCTCGTCTTTACCTATTAGCCAAGCATGATGATGATCAGAAGACCAATTACGAAACCGTAAATAGCTGTTGCCTCTGCAAGAGCACATCCAAGAAGAAGTGCTTTACTGATCTTGCTCTCTGCCTCAGGCTGTCTTGCGATAGCTTCTACTGCTTTGGATGTTGCGAGACCGATACCAATACCTGCTCCGATACCTGTAAGAACTGCGATAGCTGCACCAATTGCGATTAACATAGTTTTTTCCTCCTGTAAAATACAATTTTTTTCATTTTTGAATCAAGCGGATGTTCCGCTTCACTACTCAATTGCTTCCTTGATAAACAAGGATGTTAAGAATACAAATACATATGCCTGTATGAATCCGTCGAAGAAATCAAAATACAGACTGAATGGTATGGGAAGAATAGCCGGACAAACAAACTCCAGCAGTTTCATAACTACGAAACTTCCCAGAACATTACCAAACAACCGCATGCAGAGAGATGTAGGTCTGATCGCGATTTCCAGAATATTGATTGGAAGCATGATCGGAACCGGCTCCGCAAAGCTTTTCAGGAAACCTTTCAGTCCCTTTTTGTGAAAGCCTGCATATTCGATCAGAATAATGCTCATCAGCGCCAGCGCAATGGTCACGTTCATGTCCTTCGTTGGTGGTGTAAAACCAAACACGCCTGCGATATTGGCTATTCCGATGTAAATTACGGTTGACATCAAATAAGGCACATACTGTTTGCCTTCTTCTCCAAGGATACCCATGAAGAAATCCTGAAGAAAACTTACCCCGGATTCCAGAAGCAACTGCTTCTTACCCGGATTTTCAACACTGAGATTCCGAACTAAGATCAGAGACAGAATCACAAGAACCGCCATGATGACCCATGTGACTACCACACATTCTGCAATTGGTATTCCACCAAACACCGGAATGGTAAAGGCTGTCTTGCTGTTTAGCTCTTCTGCCAGTGTACTTGATAAATCTCCCGTTTTTCTCCCTCCTTTTCTCTTGGCGCTGATCGCATCTTTTTATAATTGGTATGACCACGCCTTGTAGTTGACTTTATTTTACTCCGCATTTCCAGAATGTCAATATTATTTTTGCCTGTTTTGCATAAAAATGTATCTATTTTTTGTGCAAAATAGACAATTCATTTTGACTGATCCTCATCCGGCTTCCTGCGTACGGAAACTTCTCCATAGGAAAGCAGGGTTTCTGAACCATCCTGTTCTCTTACAACAAGCCTTCCATCCGGTGCTATAGCCTCGGCATAAGCCTCCCTTGTACGCGCTCCGTCTGTGATCACGATCATATTTCCAGGAATGATATTATTTTCTGTATATTCTCTGGAAAGTCCCGGAGTTTCTACTTCCATAAGAAGCTGATTGGCAATCTCCGCCACAAGAATACTGCAGTTCACATGTTCTGCAGCCTCCCTGCTTCCAAACAGTGCACCTGCCGTTTCCTGTATCTCTTCCGGAAATCCGTCTTCCGGTACATACAGATTCAATCCGATTCCAACAACCGCAAACTCGATGTTTCCACTTTCAAAGTCTGTAACAGCCTCAGTCAGTATTCCACACACTTTCCTGTCGTGAAGATACAGGTCATTGACCCACTTGATCCCAAGGTCAATCCCGCAGATTTTCTTCACAGCACGGCACACTGCAGTTGCTGCCGCTGTCGTGATCAAAAGGCCTTCCTTCAGAGTCCGGTCTGGTCTTAGAACGATACTCATATAAAGTCCTGCATTTTCAGGGGAATAAAAACTTCTGCCTCTGCGGCCTCTTCCGCTTTTCTGCCTGCGCGCCAGTATCAGTGCGCCATGGCCTGCTTCTCCTGAAAATGCAGCCTCCTTGGCTGCCCGGTTTGTAGAATCCAGTTCTCTGTATATTTTTACAGGGACATCCGGATGATCGAGGTAAAGCCGTATTCCTTCTTCTGATAAACGGCTGCCGCCTCGAAGTACATAGCCTTTGTTTGGTCCCGCTTCTATGGTATATCCCTCTTCCCGAAGGGATTTCACAGCTTTCCAGATGGCTGCCCTTGTGCAGTTCAGTTCTGCTGCTGCCGCTTCTCCGGATATCAGTTCATTCTCGTGCTGCTCCAGAAGCTTCAGCATTCTTGCTTTTACAGTCATATCTTCACCGTCCATAATCTGCCTGAAATGGCAAAATTTGTTCCCTTCCAAGAGACGAAAGCATTATAGCACTTAAACATCGCGATGTCTATTATCTTTTTTACATATGCTGTCTATATTATTTTTATATTTCAGATATGTTTATTATATAATTTTTCTCATTTTTGTCTGTTTTCATTAATTTTTTTGGGAATTATTTCTGCAGAAAACGTACAGATTCAGGAATAAATCTTCCTGAATCTGTAGTATACGCAGATTTTCTTTGGTATAGATTTATCATTTGTAATTAGAAAGACTTTTCTCAAGAAATTCCCGGTACCTGCCGCGTACATCATCTGGTGACGCGATTACCGCATCCGGGCCAAGACTGGCTATCCAGCCAAAAAACTGATCACTGACGTTTACACGGACCAGCGTTTTGAAATGTTCATGATCCTTCCTCTGGATCATAATGTCCCTGCCAAACCGGTCCAGTACAACTCCGACCAGACGGTTATGCGCTTCCAGACATATGGTTTCTTCTTTACCGCCAAACATCCCAAAGGTTCTGGATGTCAGCTCTCCCGCATCATAATTCTCAAAAAGCTCCCTGCCGCTGCGGGCTGCCTCCTCAAGGCGGATCTGCATGATCTTGTCTACCCGGTAGTGCTTCACTCTGCCACACTTCTCATCACAGGCGACCAGATAATAATTCTCATTCTGCCACACAAGTCCCCAGGGACTGACACGGTACCGTTCTCCATTCTTCTTCAGCCGCAGCTCCTTCTCCACTGTCCATTCGCAGTACTGAAACGAAATCTGCTGATCCTCGGTAAGTGCTCTCTGAATCTCATCAATACTGTAATACACACTCTCATTCATAGTCCGCACACGGTTCTGCACAAAAACCTGGCGACGCAGCTGTCTGGCCTCATGGACACTCGCAAGGCTCTCCAGCTTCCCGATCAGCTGGCGGGACTTCCCACTGGTAATAAATCTGGACGACTGTACCGCATCTACCAGAAGTTTCAGTTCCGGAAGCTCAAATTTCCGGCTGGCCAGATAAAAACCTGCCGGCTGTTCTCTGCGGTTGAGAATGTCCATTCCAAAATTCCGTAATGTTTCAATGTCATCGTATACGGTTTTGCGCTCTGCGCTGATTCCCAGGCTGTTCAGATAAATGATCAGTTCCTTCACAGACATCGGATGTTCTTCATCTGTCCGTTCCAGAAAAACACGCATCAGATATAAAATTTTTATTTTCTGGTTAAAAACCCTGGGCATTCCGACTCCTCCGTTCTATTTATCTGTCAGTGAGGCAACCACTGCAAAGTATAATACCATGAATGCGAGCACAACAGCAATGATATCCGCTCCCTTAAAATCAAAATTAAGGATCATCGCGCCACCGATCATGATCTCTATTGTCAGAAGTGCTCCCAGAATCATAGCCATTCCGGAAGAAAGCTTCTGCTTCCCGGTGTGTCTGTGCTCTGTCTCCACGTATCTTCCCTCTGCCAGTGCAACCTTCCTGCTGTTCTCTGTATTCCACATAAGATCCATCCTCCCTGTTATATGTTCATTCACGATTTATCGAACATATTTTCCAAACATATTTTCTGTATGTTGGTATTATAGCGCATTATAAGTCCGATAAAACGGTATAAACATGGTTTTTCCGAACATTTGTTTATTTTGCACAAAAATATGTTCGATTTTACAGCAAGAAAAAAGTCTGCCAATAACAGCAGACCTTTCATACACATTTCTTTTCTATGGAAACAGGATTACATCATTCCGGCAAATACCGATGCGCCTACAACAGTAAGCAAACCGGCCACTGCAATAGCAAGACTGCTCATAGCACCTTCCACAGGACCAAGCTCCATGGCTTTGGCTGTTCCGATGGCATGGGCGGAAGTCCCAAGTCCAAGTCCTCTTGCGATCGGCTCCTCGATCTTTGCAATCTTATACACAACCTCTGCGATCATATTTCCAAGAACTCCTGTGATAATGATCACGGCAACTGTGATCGTCACAATGCCGCCAAGTTCCTCGGAAACACCCATTCCGATAGCTGTTGTGATGGACTTCGGGAGCATAGTGACATATTCCTGATGGTTGAAACCAAACAGTTTGGAGATAAGCAGAATACTGCAAAGTCCTGCCAGGGTTCCGGAAATAATTCCAGCTGCTACTGCCTTGAGATTCTTTTTCAGCAGATGGATCTGCTCATAAAGAGGTACTGCCAGGCATACGGTTGCCGGTGTCAGAAGATAACTGATGTATTTTCCACCTTCGTTATAATCATTGTAATCAATGTGGAATATCAGAAGAACACCAATGACACAGATGATTGAAATCAAAAGGGGATTGAAAATCGCCATTTTAAATTTCTTTTTCAGGATAAGACCAATCTCATAGGCAATCAGACTTATCATCGCTCCGAAAAATGCGGAGTTTTTTATGAATTCCATCATTTTTCAGTTCCTCTCTTTCCTTTTCGGATTACTCCCTGTGTCACTTTTCCTGTTACGACCATTACAACCACCGTGCTGATAAACGTCATGATGAGAACCGGTACACAGATCGGTTTCAGAGAACTCCAGGCTGTAATCAGCCCCGCACCTGCCGGCACAAACATCACCGGCATAATCTCAACCAGAAAATCTGCCGCACCTTTTACCTGATCCAGTTTCAGAATACCTGTGAGCAGTGCCACCAGCATAATCACCAGACCATAAACACTGGCCGGTACCGGAAGTGGGAGAAAAGTTTTCAGTAATTCTCCAATGACGGAAATCAGCAGGATGATGCTGAACTGCTGCACGTACTTCATGTTACATCCCTCCTGATTCATTTCAAACGGACATTGCAAAAGTGGTCTTACCACTTTTTGTTTTAAACGTTTTCTTATTATACGCTCCAAATCTTAAATTACAAGGATTGTTTCCCATAAAGTACAAAAAAGCTACAGTATAATCTTTTCTATCTGATACTGTCCGTCCTCCACGGTCATTACCGCCATAGTGACCTCTCCTCCAAAACGACTTCTTCCACAGCTTCCCGGATTCAGCCACAGACGGCCATCTACGTACTTTTCAAAGTACTTATGGGTGTGCCCGAAAATTACAACCTGCGTGTCTCCCAGATCCCATGCCACATCTTTTTTGTTATGAACCATAAAAAATTTCACTCCGGCGATGGTAAAGCTTAAACTGGTACGCAGGTTTTCTGCCCAGTCTTTGTCATTATTTCCACGAACCACATAAAGGTTTCCCATAGAACGCAGCACGTCCAGAATCTCATCCTTATTCACATCTCCCGCATGAAGAATGTATTTACAGTCTTTCAAAATTTCCAGCACCTCCGGGCGCAGAAGGCCATGGGTATCTGAGATAATCCCAATTTTTTCTTTCATATCTTCCTCCGTCAGAATAATTCTATCTTTCCATACTCTCCGTCAAATCCTGGTTTCCGTATAACTTCTCCGGCACGAAGGCGACGAATTCCCTCCGCCAGGGAAGCCCCGCCCACAGTCCGGATATCTTCACAGGGTACCTTACGCAGAATTTCAAATTCGGCACCCAGTTTTCCAAGAAGCATTTCATACTGTCCCTGAACTTTTTTGCTTGCTGTGGAAAATCCCACACAGGCGGAAATCACCTCCGGTAAAGGCACAAGGCTTTCATAGGGTCGTCCACTTTCCGGCATGGCAGCCGCACCTTCATCTCTGTCCGAAAGCTGCAGAATTCTGTGATCCACTCCCATGGTCAGTTTCTTTCCACAGACCGGACAGATTCCATTATATTTTTCGGCTTCCCGTGGACTTAAACAGACACCACATTTTCTGTGTCCGTCGTAATGATACTTTCCTTCCTCCGGAAAAAACTCAATAGTTCCCTCAAGCCCTTCCCCCTTCTGGACAGCATTCCACAGACCTTCGTAAGAAAGTTCCATATCCAGAAGATCTGCCTCTCTTCCCAGTTTGGATGGTGAATGGGCATCTGAATGAGATACCAGCTGATAACCGTCCAGTGCCGAAATCTGCCAGTTCATCACCGGATCTGAAGATAATCCCGTCTCCAGCGCATGAATATACGGTGTCAGATCCCCGAAGCACTCTTCTATGGTATCAAAACCGGATTTTGCCCCGAACAGAGAAAAATGTGGCGTCCAGATATGCGCCGGAATATACATGCCTTCCTCACTGACTTCCAGCATGATTTCCAGAAGATCGTGGCAGGGCAGCCCCAGAATAGGCCGGCCATCGGAATGGATATTTCCGATTTTTTCAAGCCTTGCGGCAAAAGCATCTGCTTCATGGAATCCGGGAAGCAGGATCAGGCTGTGTACCTTTCTGGTTTTTCCGTCTTTTTTATAGATAGAACTGATTTCTCCTGACAACACAAATCTGGGGACGTTTCCCGGATACTGCAAGGCTTCGGGGAGAACATACTCCTCTTTCAGCCGAAAGAGGCCCTGCTCCGCCGGAATCAGCTTTTCTTTTAATTCCTGCCTCCAGAGCGGATGTGTCATATCTCCTGTTCCAATCAGTGTAATTCCCTTTTTTCTGGCCCAGAGATCCAACATCTCCATCGTCCCGTCTTTACTTGTTGCCATGGAAAATCTGGAATGGATGTGTAAATCTGCAATCTGCTTCAAAATTTTTCCTCCTGTAGTAAAGCATTCCTACCTGTATTATAATTTCCCACCGGCGGCATGTACATCCTGTTTTCCATTTTCCTGTTATGAAAAAATTCCCATAAAAAAAGAATCCCCTCAAAAGGGATTCTCTTTTTCTTCAAAAACTGCCTTGATTTCCTCTGCCACTTCCTGAAGTTTCTGAGCACGGTGTCCCAGAATACGGACAGCCAGATCTCCGTGGACCAGCTGTGTCACGCCACCGTCACACTCCTTCTCAGCTTCCAGAATTTCCCAGATTTTCTCCTGCATATCGCCTGCCGGACCACTTAAGAATATGTTTGCCATATGCGTACACCCCTCATACATTCCCAGGCACTTCATGTCCATTATTTCCGGAATATAACGCGTGTTATCCCGGTAAACCAGCCGGTTTTCCCGTCGGATATTCACTCTGGACGCAAATTTCCGATACCGGAACTGCTCATCAGATGCCTTTCTTCCGCAGGAAATAATTTCCAGCAGAAACAACCTGGCACTTTCGTCTGCCAGATCAATTTCCATGGTACTGTCAAAGGCAGACTGGGCATAAGGAATCACAGGCTGTGGATAATAATAAAAAACAGCGTTTTTCTCCACCTGAGCCTTTACGTGACGGACAGCCTCTCCTTCTTTCATCTTATGAACCTTATCAAAAGACTGGGACAAAAATTCCATGTCTGTACCTTCTGCCACAGAAAAATCAAACTCCTGTCTGTCTCCTTCCATAATCCCCGCAGAAGCACACAGTGGCATTACCGAGATTCCTCCGTTTTTCTTTGGAAAGGGATTCATAATCTTATAAGGTGCGGTAAAAGCAACATCTTCTATTATCGTCTTTCCATTTCTTAATCCGGTACGCAGAGAAAGCCTGGAAAGTTTTCCAAATTTATTCTCAGACAAAAATTATCCCGCCTTTCTTACAGACCTTCCAGCAATACATTCTTTTTGATCCATTCCACAACTGTATCCACGTTCTCATCTCCGCGGATATTGGTAAACACAAAAGGTCTTTCCCCTCTCATTTTTCTGGAATCCCGTTCCATAACTTCAAGACTTGCACCAACATAAGGTGCAAGATCAATCTTGTTAATCACCAGAAGATCTGATCTGGTAATACCCGGTCCTCCTTTTCTCGGAATCTTATCTCCTTCTGCCACATCAATAACAAAAATCGTCGCATCGACAAGCTCCGGGCTGAACGTTGCAGAAAGATTGTCTCCACCACTCTCAATAAAGAGCAGCTGAATGTCAGGAAAGCGTTCCATCATTTCATCCACAGCCTCAAGATTCATGGATGCATCCTCACGGATGGCAGTATGAGGGCATCCTCCGGTTTCAACACCGATGATACGTTCTACCGGAAGTACACTGTTTTTTGCAAGAAACTGGGCATCCTCCTTGGTGTAGATATCGTTTGTAATAACACCAATGCTGTAGTCCTTTGCCATTTTTCTGGATAAGGCTTCAATCAACGCTGTTTTTCCGGAACCAACCGGTCCGGCAACACCGATTTTTACATATGACATAAAAAAATCTCCTCTCTGTTTACGACATATAAAGTCTGGAGTAAAGCTTCTCATGCTGAATTCCGCGAATATCAAATCCAGGTGCGGACAGGCAGAGATCGTCCTCCGTACAGTCCATAATATAGGACAGTATTTCTTCGAATTCCTCATAGCACCCGCAGAGAAGTGTCTGTCCCGCACTCTGACTCAGCGGGATAGTCTTTACACAGTTGGTCACCATTGCAGATGTCTGGGCATAAAGATAGTGATAAAGAGTCTCTTCCTCTTCAATACCAAGAGCGGCACAAAATACCCCATATGCACAGCAGTGGCTTACCGGTTTTCCCTTTCGGGTTTCCAGATATTTTTCAAAAACTTCTCTCTTTTCCATAGGAATTTTTTCCTGTGGAAGTTTGCAGACCGTTTTCGTAAAGCGGGAACCCATTTTTCTGGATGCCTCTCTCTGTTCCATGGGAATTCTGGATGCACCCAGGATTTCTTCCAGTATATCCAGCGCATCCACATCTTCTTTCAGTGCATATTCATAAGCCAGTCTTACACCCAGAAGATCTGTGCAGGCCAGATTCAGTTTCAGTTTTTTGCTGATATATTCTGCCGCCGTTTTTTCATCATGGACCCTTCCCTGCTGAATATACGTCTCCAGTCCCTGGGAATGGGAATAACCTCCGATTGGAAAAAGAGCATCATTTACCTGCAGAAGAAAAAAACGGCGGATTTCTTTCTTTTTATCCATACAGATTCCTCAATGATGATGATTGTGGACAGCTGCTGAGATTCTCCGGTCAAAGTCCAGTTTCACAGTCTTTTTCTCTGCTTTTACACCATGAATCTTTTCCAGCATAACCATCATCGGTTCATTATAGATTGTAATAAATGTGTTTTCCTGGTCTCCCCAGAAAAGCGGTGCATGGCGGTTTCCGATCTCATAGCAGACTTTTGCCACATATTTTTCATGTCCCGGTTCCAGAGATACTTCGATTACCTCACAGGGCGGTGTATTCACAGCAATTATCGCTCCATCCTCTTCACCGATCACATCATCCTGAAAAAGTCCTCTTGTAAGCACGGAATCATCCAGGCGAATCCCTATTTCACGGTCTTTGTCCGTAATCTTTCTGTGAATTTTCTTGAACGCTTCATGCCACTCAATATCCACATATTCCACCGTTTTTCCGGTCAGATCAAAATCCTTTAATTTTCCCAGAATTTTTTCACAAAGCATATATTTTCTCCTCTGTTTTTACCATACTCCAAGAAGCATCATTACGCCCGGTATCCAGGCTGTAACCACTCCTTCAAACACCTGAAGCCCCGGAACAAATTTTCCAAGTTTTTTGCCCATGATGTCCTCCACAAAGGCTGTTCCCCAGAGAATTGCCCAGAGATACCAGATTCCTGCCCAGCGAAGATCCGGTGTAATTCCAAGAACCTCGCTGCCCAAAAATCCCTCAATGGTTCCAAATACAACTGCATTGACAGCTACAAATGTGGAAAACCAGGCAAAAGGAACCGGATTCAGTTTCAGAATTTTTGAAAAAGCGACAAACAGGTAGGTAAAGCAGAACAGAAGTCCTGTTCCCGCCGCATAGTAATTTCCCTGTACAAGGTTTACAAAGTTAATAAACAGAGACAGTCCGCCTGTAAAAATATTCATAACTGCAGCGGATTTTCCATCTACATTATATAAGGTACACATTCCGTTATTGATCAGAACAATTCCTACAAATAAAAGGCATACTCCTAACATCTGTTTTCCTCCCTATGGTAAAGTCTGTCCGTCCGGAAACAGTCTCCGGAGACCTTTACGCGTCCCGGAAGACTGCAGTCCGAACGAATATTAACTGCTATGTCTTTTAGAACAGATTGTAGAGCTGTGTAAGCGGAAGTTTCTCGGCAGGTTTGGATGTAATGGCCTCTCCGTCTACCGTTACTTCATAAGTTTCAGGATCTACGGTAATTTCCGGTGTACGGTTGTTGAATACCATATCCTTCTTGGCAATGTTTCTGCATCCTTTTACAGGCACGACTGTTTTTTCCAGACCATAAGCCTCCTTAATGCCCGCCTCATATGCAGCCTGAGAAACAAAAGTAAGGCATGCCTCGTTCTTTGCTTTTCCATGAGCAGCAAACATTGGCTGATACATAACCGGCTGTGTAGTTGGAATGGACGCATTGGCATCGCCCATCTTGGAAGCGATGATCATTCCGCCTTTGATGATGATATCCGGCTTTACACCGAAAAATGCAGGATTCCACAGAACAAGGTCTGCAAGTTTTCCTTCCTCAACAGATCCTACATAACTGGAAATTCCATGCGTAATGGCTGGATTGATGGTATATTTTGCAATATAGCGTTTTACACGGAAATTGTCATTTCCTTTTCCTTCGTCTTCCGGAAGGGCCCCCCGCTCATCTTTCATTTTGCTGGCTGTCTGCCAGGTACGTGTGATAACTTCTCCTACACGTCCCATTGCCTGGGAATCGGAACTCATCATACTGAAAATTCCCATGTCGTGAAGAACGTCTTCCGCTGCAATGGTCTCAGGACGGATACGGGAGTCTGCAAAAGCCACGTCCTCCGGAATTTTTTTGTCCAGATGGTGGCATACCATCAGCATGTCCAGATGCTCGTCCAGCGTATTTACCGTATACGGCATGGTCGGGTTTGTAGAAGATGGCAAAACATTTCCTGCGGCAGCAGCACGGATAATGTCCGGTGCATGTCCGCCGCCGGCACCCTCTGTATGGTAAGTATGGATGGTTCTTCCACCGATGGCAGCAAGAGTATCTTCCACACATCCACCCTCATTTAAGGTATCTGTATGAATAGCAACCTGCACGTCATACTCATCCGCAACATTCAGGCAATGGTCAATTACTGCCGGTGTTGCTCCCCAGTCTTCATGGATCTTCAGTCCCATGGCACCGGCTTTTACCTGTTCGATCAGTGGAGCCTCATCGGAGCAGTTTCCTTTTCCGAGGAAACCAAGATTCATCGGATATTCCTCGGCAGCTTTCAGCATCATCTTAAGATTCCACGGTCCCGGAGTACAGGTTGTTGCATTTGTTCCATCTGCAGGACCGGTTCCGCCTCCGATCATGGTTGTGACACCGCTGTACAGGGCACAGTCAATCTGCTGCGGACTGATGAAATGAATGTGGGTATCAATACCACCGGCTGTGACAATCATACCTTCTCCTGCCAGTGCTTCTGTGGAAGCTCCTACCGTCATTCCGGGAGTCACACCATCCATGATATCCGGGTTTCCCGCTTTTCCGACTCCGACAATTTTTCCGTCTTTGATTCCGATATCGGCTTTGACAATTCCTGTGGCATCCACAATCAGAGCATTGGTAATCACAAGATCCAGATCTCCGTCACGGCTGCATGTTTTTACCGACTGACCCATTCCGTCACGAATGGTTTTTCCTCCGCCGAATTTCACCTCGTCTCCATATGTGGTGTAATCTTTTTCGACCTCGATTACAAGACTGGTATCTGCAAGTCTTACCTTGTCGCCAACTGTAGGGCCGTACATCATTGCATATTTTTCACCGGAAATTTTTACGCTCATTTGTGTCCCTCCTTATAAGAATCCCTTTAATGCTGCCTTTTCCATGGAGGCTTTCTTAGTGTCCTCTGCTGCCCTTGCTCTTGTCAGGTCATTCAGACCAAATACGCGTTTTCTGCCGCCCATCTCTGTCAGCTGTACCTCTTTTTCTTCACCCGGTTCAAAACGTACCGATGTACCGGACGGAATATCCAGATGATATCCATAAGCGGCCTCACGGTCAAAAGAGAGGCATTTGTTTACTTCAAAAAAATGGAAATGAGAACCTACCTGTACAGGACGGTCGCCTTTGTTGGCAACCAGAATTTTTGTGGTCTTTTTCCCTTCGTTTAGTGTAATTTCTCTGTCTGCGGGAATGATTTCACCAATTTTCATGTCAATTCCTCCTTACTGAATCGGATTGTGTACAGTCACAAGCTTTGTTCCGTCAGGAAATGTTGCTTCCACCTGCACTTCGCCAAGCATATCTGCCACGCCTTCCATCACCTCGTCCTTTGTGAGGATCTTGGTTCCAAGCTGCATCAGTTCCACGACTGTTTTGCCGTCACGTGCAAGCTCCAGAAGCTCTGAGCTTATATAAGCCAGCGCTTCCACATAATTCAGTTTCAGTCCGCGTTCCTTCCTCTCCTTTGCCAGATTTCCGGCCATATGGAGCATGAGTTTTTCCTGTTCCTTCGGGGTAAGTCTCATCGTTTCTTCCTCCTTTTTGCCTGTCATTGGTTAGTTCTGACTAATTTAGTCCAAATAAAAAACGCAGGCAAAGGAATTTATAGACTCCTTTGTCTGCGTTAATGAGTGGATTATATATGATTTTTTTGTGGAAGTCAAGCTGCCTGTGGAAAATTATCCATTTCATCTCTTCTGCTTCATCAGTTCACGCAAAGCTGCCAGAAAAATATCCAGCTCTTCATCTGTGCATTTGTTCATCAGCAGGTTGATTTCATTTACACGTTTTGCATGATCGGTAGACTGCGTTTCCATAAGCATGGCATCCATGGAAAAACTCAGTACATCCGCAAGGGAAAACAGTACGTCTACGGAAGGTTTCCTGTGTTCACTTTCGATGTGTTTCATATGCGTGGGACTGATATTGATCGCTTCTGCCAGCTGCTCCTGTGTCATCTTATTGTCCATTCTCGCCTGTCGGATCGTATCTCCTAATAATCCGTCCTTCATTTGTATTCCAACTCCTTTTTTGAAAAGGATACGTGGATAATTGAAGGTTGGAAATCATCTTTAAGAGATTTATTATTCCCCCAGAGAGATCTGTTTATTATCTGTCATCTACGATTTTCCGCTGCGCGGATCTGTACCAGAATAATAATTTCAAGTATTGGCATTGCAACTGCTGCAATGAGAATAAGCGGATTTGTGGATAATCCAAGAGTTTTCTGAATCCAGTCTGCTAGCGGCCGGATCATTGACTGCGTCAGGGATGAGGAAGCCCGGTAACCATAGCTGTACCCCAGGCCAGCCTCTTCAAACAGCTGTTCTATGTAAGATGAGAAATCATTTCCATATCCATACATACCATTGGTAATTCCACGGGCCGTTGCCGCAAGCGCCAGAGACCAGATAAGGGTCAGCAGTTTCCGGAAAGCAAGGAATCCCAGTCCAACCATGGAATAGATATAAGTTGAAATACCGTTTCTTCCCCCTTTAGCTGCTTTCGACAGATCTTCTACCGTTTTTCCCAGTGTTCCATAATAAGCCAGTGTAATCAGAACCACCACTAAACAGCCAATGGCCCAGCCGATCGCAATTCCCGTATCATAAGCCGCCCACGCAATTGCACCTCCCACTGTAACCGCCAAGCCAAGAAGTGTAATTCCTACAATTTTTATTATCATAATGACAAACACCATTGTAAATCCGGCGGAACTGGGGCTGTTGGTTTTTACGGAACTGTACGCCATCCAGATTCCGGCGCAGGTCAGAATACTGAAAATGCTGAAAAATATCTTGAATATGGAAAATCCGGAAAAAATATCATATACCAGAAGCAGCGAATACAAAATCGCAAATGCCAGAAACAGATTTCCGCCAATCACAGCCAAACCGTTTCCAGTGCCCTGTACAGCAACTGAACCACTGTTTCTGTACGTCCTTATCTGGCGCTGTCTCATCCAGCCCGGCTGTTCTGTCTTTCCCCAGAAAATGCTGTAAAACGTGTCACTCTCCTCAAGAAACATCAGAACAACACCCAGTATTATCAACATATCCAGAGAAGGGGAAAAGCTTGTAATTCCTATGGAATATCTGTAAAAAAACAGTATTCTGAATATGGAAATCCACTGTGTTAGCAATGAAAGAACTATGGAAGATCCTGTCATAATAAAAATTTTGGAGGAATTTTCCTGAAGATACTCTTCCTCCAGAAACAGGGCGCCGGCAACTGCAGCTCCCGCAACCAGCTCTATAATATTCCATCCAGAAAAATAATATCCCATACTCAGCTGCACCAGACAGAGCAAAATTCTTCCAACTGTACTGGAAACGCCGTAAATAATTACATACATCCACTCTCTGTGATATGCATAAACAATAACCATTCCTGTTGCAAATGCCTCCAGAAGCTGCAAAAGCCAGGAAAACGGAAAATAAATTCCTGCTGCATAAGTAATCCAGGTAAGCTGAAATGGAAGAATTGCAATAAGAAGTGCAATAATATTCAGGCTGGTCAGATTCTTTGCTCTTTGTTTTTCATTTGTTGTATCCATACAATCTCTTCTTTCTTTTTCATACATTCTGTCTTCATCAGGAAGATTAAAAATTTTCTCTCTGACCCTTAATCAGATATCCTTATAATAGGATGGCGAAATTACATCATACTCTCTGCAGGAACAGCCATTTTCATAACTGTCACAACAGTCACAGTTAGAACAATACATGTGGGCATCACTGATATAGAATAATCCGCCATACTGCATGGACGTCCGCTGATTTTTGGATTTCTTTTTGCTGTTATCATAGTACGCTCCGTTGGGGATCATCATGTTCTCCGGGGAAAAACCGCTGAAGTCAAAGAAATGGGATTCTGTTCCATGATGAGGTACCTTGATACACCAGTAATGCTCATGAAGCGGAATCTTTCCATCGTAGTTCTCTACAATCATCTTCATATACTGTGGCTGTACGTCACCGGTAAACAGAAGGTTCAGTTCACCATCGCTGGTATTCTGGAATGCCAGGCTGATCTTATGACGGAACTGCCGCAGGGAATGCCCCTGTTTTTCCGCACTTTCCAGAAGTGCCTGAAATTCTTCTGTCGCCTGTAATTCACGGAATTTCTTTTCCAGCTTTTCCGGTCTGAGACGGCGCATTTTTTCTTTTTCAACATCTTCCAAAGCTTTCTCTTCGCTGTCAAACTCCAATTTTATCTGCGTATGCTCCGCAGAAGATTCTCCGTTCTCCTGCTGTTCTGTAACTTTCTCCTCATCCTCGTCTGCCGATGAAAGTCCGGCTTCTTTTTTATCTTCTGTCATGGACAGAAACAGCTCTCTCACTTCCTCCGCAATGTTCACAAGCTCTGTCATCGCGTTTTCGTGATTCTCGATCAGGGAATTAAATACCTCCTCAGTCTCCCGGCTGACTTCACTGACATCCGGCCAGAGTGCTGTATACTTTCCCTCAAACTCAGAGCCTCTGGATAACAGGTCGATCTTTACTTTTCTGGCGCAAAGGGCTTCTGCCAGGGCAAAAAGGCTCACACGTCTTCCCGGAAGGCTGGCTTTTTTTGTCACATCCGCAAGGAGCAGAAGTGCCAGTGTGTATTTCATTTCCGGACCGGAAAACACATCAGGAAGATAGATTTTTTCAAATTCGTAGGCATCTCTCCGATAACGCATCATATAAAGAAGTCCGGAAACATGATCCGGATGAAAATGTGTCAGAAGAAGATTTTTTTTGCGGATGGTGGTAAGGTCTGAGATGATCACGTCAAAAACTTCTCTGCGCGGCCGTCCTTCGATCTTGCTGTTGGCTGCCCCGAAATCCACAAGCAGGCTGCTTTTTCTGTCACGAATGCAGAAACAGTCCCCGAATCCTACATTGTACATTCGTATTCTCATTTGTTTTTCCTCTCTCAGAACCAGATCTGCATATCATACCAGGTTGCTCCGCCGTGGCAGGAATCTGCAACGCCCAGTTTCTTCAGTCCGTGGCTCTCATAGAATGGAATCATATGCTCCTTACAGGTAAGGATCAGGGCTTTTTTTCCACGCTCTTTCGCAAGGTTCTTGAAGTATTCCACAAGTTCTCCGGCGATTCCCTGATGACGGTATTCTGGGATCACGTTCAGTCCGAATACGGTCTGGATCTCTCCGTCTTTTTTGTGAAGAGTGATATCATGATAAAATTCGTCCGGAAGTACCGGTTTATCTGTGGTTCCTCCGTTGATAAATCCTACGATCTGATCGTTCTTTACCGCTACTACAAAGTTCTCCGGGAATGCTCCCATACGGTTCACAACGTCCTCATGGCTTGCTGCTTCCGCAGGTGGGAAACAGATTGCCTCGATTTCTGCCAGACGGTCTGCCTCCTTTGGATCTGCCAGTCTGATCTGTAAATTTTCTGCCATTTTTTGTGGTCTCCTCTATATTATTTATTCCGTTTTCATTCGGTTTTGGTTCTTTTTTAATTATATCGGGTGAGGGAAAATGCGTCAACGTGTAACATACAAAAAAGCCCTCAGTATTCGCACTACTGAGGACTTCGTTCTTTTGTTTTTATCTGTCATTATCACAGCACCGACCGGATCAGCTGCTCCGTATACTCTGTCTTCGGATGCTCAATGATCTCTTCCGGTGTCCCTTCCTCTTCCACATGTCCGTCATGCATCACGATCACCCGGTCGCAGAACAGCTGGACAAGGGCCAGGTCATGGCAGATAAAAAGAAAGGATAGCTGGTTTTCTTTTTTTAACTTCTGAAGCAGCTCCATGATCTGTTTCTGCACAGTCACATCCAGGGCGCTGGTTGCTTCATCACAGATCAGCACTCTGGGTTCCACAGCCAGGGCTCTGGCAATAGCCGCTCTCTGGCACTCCCCTCCGCTGACCTGATGGGGATACCGATCTGCATATTCCGGAGTCAGTCCGCAGGTAAGAAGAAGTTTTTCCACACGGTTCCTGGTTTCCTTCTTACTTATCCCCATATTCCGGAGACTTTCCCCGATTCCGTCCCCAAGAGTGCATCTGGGGTCAAAGGATTCTGCCGGTGTCTGAAAAATCATCTGCATTTCCCGGTAGATTTCCCGGAGATTTTTTCCCCTTGCATGTGTGATATCCTTTTCCATGAGAAAAATTTCTCCGGCGGTGGGTTCTGTCAGATGTGTGATCATCTTCGCCACAGTGCTTTTTCCTGAGCCGGATTCACCTACGATTCCTAATACTTCCCCCGTTTTCAGAGAAAAGCTTACGTCTTCTACAGCCGTGAAGGATTTTTTACCGGTGATGAAGCTTTTTTTCAAATGATGCACTTCCAGAATGTTTTTGTTTTCTGCCATCATCTGCCTCCATTTCCGGTGCCTGTACGTTTCAGACGAGGTACCGAACTCATAAGCTCTTTTGTATAGGGATCCTCCGGAGCTGTCAGAACCTGAGCTGTTTTTCCGTATTCCCTCACCTTTCCGTTTTTCAGTACCAGAACCTTATCTGCCATTTTTTCCACCACACCGATGTTGTGTGTGACAACGATCATGGCTGTTCCGTATTCCTCACGCATCAGCAGCATTTCCTCAACTACCTGTTTCTGTATGGTTACATCCAGGGCACTGGTAGGCTCATCTGCCAGAAGAAGCGACGGATTCTGCAGCATGGAAATACAGATTCCCACACGCTGATTCATGCCGCCGGACAATTCAAAGGGATAGCTTTGCAAAACACGTTCCCCATCCTTGAGGCCAATCTTAGCCATCATCCGGACGGCACGCTCCGCACATTCCTTACGGCTGATCCTTTCATGCTCCCGCATACTCTCATAGATCTGATCGCCTACGGTGCGGATGGGACAAAGGGCTGCTCCTGAATCCTGAAAGACCATGGCGATCTCAGGACCCAGAAGTCTGCGTAATTCTTTTTCCGGCATATCCACCACATTTTTTCCTTTGTACCAGATATCCCCTTCTGTCACCATGCCTTCATTTCCCAGAAGTCCCATGATTGCCTTGATAATGGTACTTTTTCCGCTTCCGGATTCACCTACCACACCCAGGATCTCCCCTTTATTTAGTTCCAGATCCACATCACGTACAACCGGCTCTCCGTTGTAGCAGATCGTCACATGCTCAAGCTTCAACAATGACTCCATCTTATTTCACTTCCAGATCTGCCGTGATCTCGTAATAATCACATGGATGAGCAGTCAGCCCTGATACATTTGACTTTGACACAAGTCCCATATTCAGATGAGAAACAAAGAAATACGCATCATCATCCAGAATGGTCTGCTGTGCTTCCACAGCAAGCTTACCTCTCTCATCTGTATCAAAGGTCTCATGCAGCTTCGCTACGATATCATCAACATCCGAATTGCTGTATTTGCCATAATTTTTGGCAGCGTCAGATACAACTGTACTTGTGAAGAAATATTCCGGATCACCGGTAGGTGCAGTTGTAAGTGAGCTTACATATACATCAAATTCTCCGTTCTTCGCATACGTCGCATGATCTGCTGTATTGTTAACATTGACCTCAATTCCGATGTCCTTTAAAGTGGACTGTGCATATTCTGCAAGCTTAGGCTGTTCCAGACGGGTTGGATAGGTCAGCCATGTGATGGACAGCTTCTTTCCGTCCTTATCTGCATAGCCATCTCCATCCGTATCTGTCCATCCGGATTCTTCCAGAAGCTTTTTCGCCTCTTCCGGATCATAGGACGGTGCCTTTACTGCATCGTTTCCATAGGAAAAGCTGCTTGGGAAGGCTCCCACTGCCGGAACACCTCGTCCCTCCATGATCACACTGCAGAAGCCGTCCTTATCGATTCCCATCTCAATGGCTTTTCTCACATTCTGATCCTGCATCAGCTCGGATTCCATATTAAATTGTCCGAAGAAACAACGGCTTGTTGCTACAGAGCTGATCTGATAGTCCGGATTTCCGTCAAAAAGTGCATAGTTATCATACTGAAGTCCATAGGTTCCCTGTATATCGCCTGTCTGCAATGCCGCTGTCAGAGCACTTCCGTCTGAGAAGGATTTTACGATAACGTTGTCTACCTTTACATCTCCGCCCCAGTAATCCTCATTTTTTACCAGCTTAATCTCTGTTGGAGATACCTCTGTTGCAACATAAGGGCCTGTTCCTGCCACATTTGCAGAGCCGCCCTCTCCCTGTACGCCATAATCCATATCAATGATAGCACCATATGGATCACCGAGATAATTGATCAGTGCCGGACATGGTTCGGAAGTATGGATCGTTACTGTCATTCCATCTGCTTCGATCTTATCGATCTTCATATCGTAAGGTGCACGGTCATGGTTTGCGATCAGATCCTCCAGGCATTCCTTTACCGCTTCTCCGTCCATGGTTCTTCCGCTGGAAAATTTCACACCATCACGAAGGGTGATCTTTACTGTATTATCATCTGTAAATTCATAGTCTGTAGCAAGCCATGGCTCTACCTCCATGTTGTCATTGTACTTAAACAGTGTTTCTCCTACGCCATAACGAAGACAGCTCCATCCGGAATAATTGTCGTGAGGGTTTAATCCTGCATCTCCCATTTCTTCACTATATCCGGTAGTTCCGTAAACAAAGGTAGTTCCTTCACTCTTTTCTTTGCTTTTTGCTGCTGCCGAAACTCCTGTCATGCTCATGACCATTGCCGCTGCAAGCACTGCTGCCAGAATCTTTTTCTTCATAATCTCCGCTCTCACTTTCTCTATTATGTTTATTTATAAGTGCCTGTTATCCTTTTCTCCTGTTTCGTTCCTTCGGATCCATATAATCCCGGATCGTATCTCCCAGAAGATTAAAGATCATTACTGTAATAAAAATCGCCATTCCCGGCGCAAGTACCATCCATGGTGAAATCTGCAGCATACTTCTTCCATCGTTGATCATACTTCCCCATTCTGCCATTGGAGGCTTTACCCCAAGCCCGAGAAAGGAAAGTCCTGCCAGCTCCATCATCATGGTTCCGATATCAAGAACTGAGGTAACAAGGATGGGGCCTGCGATATTGGGAAGGATATGTTTGAACAGAAGCTTTCCTGTACTGCTTCCGGAAAGCTTCGCAGCCATAAGATATGCAGAGTCCTTCTGAGTCAGAGTAAGCCCTCTGGCAAGTCTCGCAAACTTCGGCCAGCTGATCACTGCCAGGGCAATGATCGCATTCTGGATACCGCCTCCCAGAACACCTGCTACTGCCAGGGCAAATACCAGTCCCGGAAAAGCCAGGAACAGATCGGAGATACGCATCAGAACGGTATCGGCTTTGCCGCCCTTCCAACCACAGAAAATACCAATAGCCGTTCCCGCCACAGTGATCACCGCAACCAAGAACAGCGTTGCATAAATACTGGTCGTACTTCCTATGATCACACGGGAAAGCATATCTCTTCCATAACGGTCTGTCCCGAGCAGATGCTCCGGTCCCGGCGGTTTCTGGGCAAGTGCCAGATCCTGGGCATAAGGATCATAAGGGCAGAGATATTTTGCAAATGCCGCTACAAACAGAAGCAATGCTGTAAGCACAAGAAAAAAGACAAGCTTTGCTTTTGTATGATTTTTCCGGATCTTCTGCTTCCGGACTGTGATATTATTTTTTCCACTCATGCTCTGTCACCTCCAAGTCGTACTCTCGGATCCAGATAGTGGTAAATAATATCTGTCACCAGATTTACCAGAACATAAATAACCGCCATCCAGGCCACATAAGCCTGGATGATCGGATAGTCACGCATGGTGATCGCATCTACCGCCAGTTTTCCGACACCATCCCACATAAAGATATTTTCCACAATGGCAGTTCCTCCCAGAAGATTGCCGATGGACAGAGCCAGCAGTGTGATGATCGTCAGCATGGAAGCCTTCATTACACTCTTCCAGATGATCACACGACTGCGGATCCCTCTTGCCCGGGCTCCGGTCACATAATCCTTATTCAGTTCTTCAAGAACCGTGGCACGCACCTGTCTGGTATATTTTGCAGCCATGGAGATTGCTAGTGTCAGTGTTGGCAGAATAATACTCTGTCCGAGATCTGTATTTGTGACTACCGGTAAAACGCCCAGCCTGATGGACAGAAAATACATCAGGACCATGGCAGCAAAAAAATTCGGCATGGAATTGCCGATAAAGCTTAAAAATCTTATCAGATAATCTACCCATTTGTTGTGCTTTACTGCTGACAGGATTCCCAACGGGATCGCAAGAACAATTGTAAGAAGGATTGATGACAGAGTCAGCATCATCGTTGCCGGAAGCTTTGAAATAAAGGTTTCATAGACATCTCTGTGAGACACATAGCTCTCTCCCATATCTCCGGTTACCATTCCCGCAAACCAGGCAGCATATTGTACAAGGAATGGTTTATCAAGGCCATATTCTGCCTTTGCCTTGTCAATGACTTCCTGGGATACTGCAGAGCCTGCATTTTCATACATATAAGTTACTGCATCTCCGCCGGCAAGCCGCATCATGGCAAAAGAAAGAAATGTGATCCCGATCAGGACCGGGATCAGCTGCAGCAACCGTTTTATTATATATTTTCCCATATTTTCCTCTCCGCACTTTGTTTCTCAGTATTTCGAATAACAAAAGTTTAACAACACAGCTGTTCTGCCACAACCCCGGCGGGGGGATTTTACATATTCCATTTTGTCATGCATATGTATTCCATCATGTTCTTATATTCTCACACAGTGACATGCGGATAATTCTTTCCAGCCCTCTCCAAGAGACTGTGGCTCTTCATACTCGATCAGCCTCCGTTTTCTCTCTTCCAGCGGATCCGGGATATGAATCGCAGAAAGCAGGGACTGTGTATAAGGATGCTGCGGATTTTCAAAAAGCTCTTTTGTAGGTGCCATTTCTACCAGCTTTCCGCTTTTCATCACACCGGTTGTATCACTTAAAAAACGTACCATGGACAGATCATGGGCAATAAAAAGAAACGAAAATCTTTTTTCCTGCTGAAGCTTTTTAAAAAGCATGACGATCTGTGCCTGGATAGAAATGTCCAACGATGCGATGGGTTCATCTGCAATGATAAGACGTGGTTCCATGAGAAGGCTTCTTCCTATGGCAACTCTCTGTCTCTGTCCACCGGAAAGCTCTCCCGGCTTTTTCGAAAGAATGCTTTCATCCAGTCCTGTCTCCTTCAGGATTTCCCGAAGCCTGTTCTCCAGCATTTCTCTGTCACGGATCCTGCGGCTGATCTTTACAGGCTCCAGCATGATCTGCCGTATGCTCATTCGGGGATTCAGTGCAGCGCCTGAATCCTGAAAGATCATCTGGATCTCCGTCTGCATTTTCTTCCGCATTCCGAAAGGATCCTTTTTATCCGGCACTCTTTCTCCCTGATAAAAGATCTCCCCGCCTGTAGGCCGGTAGATTCCTGCAAGCGTTCTGGCTGTCGTGGATTTTCCGCAGCCGGTCTCTCCCACCAGTGCCATGATCTCACCTTCCCGGATACTGAAGGAAACATCATCCACTGCATGGATCGTATAATCGGAACGGATACGGAAATGCTGCTTCAGATTTCTGGCTTCGATCAGTACAGGCGCCTGTTTCTGTTCTGTTTTCTGTAAAAATGACGCTTCCTTTTTATCCGGTTTCTGTTTACGGCCGCTGTTTTCCTGTAATCTGTCCTTCAAAATGGAGGGCTTTTCTATTTTCGGAGCTCTTTCATCCAGAAGCCATGTGGCTGCATAATGCGTATCACTGACTTTAAACATCGGAGGAGTCTGTTCATAATCGATTGCCAGCGCCTGGGGATTTCGAACGGCAAACGCATCTCCCGGCGGAGGATTCAAAAGAGAGGGCGGCATTCCGGGGATCGGATTCAGCTCCCCTTTTTCACCTGCAAATACAGGCAGAGAAGACAGAAGTCCCCAGGTATAAGGATGCCGGGGATCATAATAAACCTCTTCTGCTGTCCCGATCTCAATGATCTTTCCTGCATACATAACTGCAACTCTGTCTGCGATCCTTGCAACAGCTCCCAGATCATGAGATATGAACACAATACTGATCCCTGTTTTTTCTCTCAGCTCAAGAAGCAAATCCAGAATCTTTGCTTCCACGGTTGCATCCAGTGCTGTAGTCGCCTCATCGGCAAATAATATTTCCGGATCACAGGCCAGTGCAATAGCCAGCACACAACGCTGACGCATTCCTCCGGAAAAAAAATGAGGCTGCAGTCCATAGCGCTGTTCTGCATCCGGAATCCCTACCAGCTTCAGCATTTCCACAGCTCTTTTTTTCGCCTCATCCCTGGATACTTTCTGATTTTTGATAATAGCCTCTGTGATCTGTTTGCCAACCGGGATCGTCGGATTCAGCGTCAGCATAGGGTCCTGGAACACCATACTTACCTTACTTCCGCACAGCTTTTCCATTTTTTTTCTTTTATAGGCTGTGATATTCTCTCCGCAGAGACTGATCTCTCCGCTTTTTACATGTGCATTCGGTGGCAGAAGCTTCATCACGCTACGGCACATAACGGTTTTTCCACATCCGGACTCACCTACGATACAAAGTATCTCTCCTTTTTTTACCGTGAGATCAACATTCCGGACGGCCTGTACCTCGCCGTCCGGTGTGTCAAAGCTTACCGAATAGTTTTTTAATTCCAAAACGGTTTCCTGCATGATCTTTTCCTTATTTTGTAATGGTCCAGTCTTCAATATTCCACATAACACCTACGGAATGATGCCCCAGAACACGTGTGGTATCCAGTCCGTCAAGTCCGGAAACGCCTACATAATCTCCCTGAAGATAAGCAACCAGAAGGATTCCAGGTGCCTCGGCGTATGCCTTTTCGAATTCACTATATGCTTCTTTTCTGGCTTCCTCAGTCTCACCGTGACGGCCTTCCTCAAGATATTTATCCACATCTGCATTGGAATAATGCATGTTGTTTCCACTTGCATCGGTTACAAAGTTTACATATGCCATATCCGGGTCAAACTGTGTTGCATAGCCGGCAAGAAATCCATTGTATCCTGCATCCCAGTCAAATTTGGTAACAAGCTTTACTTCCATTTCCACACCAGCCTGCTTCAGCATATCAGACATGACATTGGCAATATCCACACGCTCTTCTTCGTAATCACGTACCTGGATGGTAAAGTGGAATTTCTGTCCGTTTCTCTCATAGATCCCATCATCACCTTTTTTCCATCCCAGCTCTTCCATCTTCTTTGCAAAGGTATCCAGATCATAGGAGTAGATATTGGCTTCCTTATCTGTTCCGAGAGGGTTTCTCTGGATCGGGCTGTATGCCGGCTCTCCCTGTCCTGCAAGAACACCTGCAATAATGGAATCCTTATCCAGCGCATAATTCAGAACGCCGATAGAATCTCCGTTTTCCTTCCAGAAATCTGTGCTCATATCCATGGCTGCTCCACGGTAATCTGCTGTGGTGAACTCCCAGTAATTATATCCGTCCTTATCCTTGAACTGAGAAGCGTAGTTGGAATTCAGCCATGCAAGATCCGCCTCACCGGACTGGAGCATGGTTGCCTTTGTAGTCTCATCCGATACTGTACGATATACAACGGTTTCAATATTCGGAACCTTTCCGTAATAATCTTCATTTCGTTTCAGTGTGATCATTCCACCGGTAGCATCCCAGTCTTCAAATTTATAACGGCCTGTTCCCACCGGATTCTGGTTAAAGGATGTGGTATTCACGTCCTCTCCTTCCAGAAGATGCTCAGGAAGGATTCCCATGGTAAAGTAATCCAGCATGGCAGCATCATACTGATCCAGTGTAAAGATCACCGTCTGATCATCCGGTGCCTCAATGCTTGTAATGTCCTGATAGTTGCTGGTGATACTGGCTCCCAGGGTTTCATCCTCTGTAAGCTCCTTATAGGTGTATACAACATCCTCTGCATTGAAATCTTCTCCATCATGCCACTTAACACCATCTCGAAGCTTAAAAGTATAGGTATTGGTATCCCTGTCAAAGGTATAGCTCTCTGCAAGATCCTCTACCGGCTTTCCATTGGCATCATATTTCATCAGTCCTGAAAAAATAAGATCCGGAAGTTCATCATGGTTATTCAGAAGGGGATTGATCGTACTTTCTGACTCACCCGCATATACCAGGGTTTTGTTTTCTTCTGCTGCAGCTACGGTTACCGCACTGCCTGCCGATGCTCCTGTGCATGCTGCGGTCACTGCTGCCAGTGTTATCGCCGCATATTTTCTTCCATAGTTGATTCCTGTTCTCTTTTTCATTTTGTTTTCCTCATCTTTCCTTATTTTCAAACCGGTTATCCACACTTCGGAATGTTTTATCACGGTTTGCGTCCAAATATTTTTTTTCTGACTGCATCAGAGATTGCTGTAATGGTTATTTACCTCACTTCTCACAAAGCTTCCCATACTGGTAATGCACATTAAAGTAATGACCAGAAAAACTCCTGGGATCACGATCACCCACCAGGTATTCATGATCAGTGCTTTATTTGCCAGCGAGAGCATACTTCCCCAGGAGACTACATCAGCCGGAAGCCCGAGGCCAAGAAAGCTTAATGTAGATTCCATGGTAATACAGCTGCTTATCGAAGAGATCACCACAAACATGATCGCCGAAACAAAATTCGGGATCAGATGGTGATACATCACATATCCAAAACTTCCTCCGCAAAGTCTTGCATACATCACATAATCACTGTTCCTTATCTGCCGCACTTCACTTCTTACAATACGTGCCAGTGCAAACCACCCGGTAATACCGATGATCACAGATATGCTGATCACATCATTGGCCTGAAGGACCGCAGACAGGATCAGGATCAGCAGAAGGGTCGGAATACTTCCGCACATTTCCGTAAACCGCATCAGAACTGAATCCACCTTTGGACCTGCTGTTCCGCTGATGCATCCGTAGGTAACACCGATCACAGTAATGATCGCAGCTCCCAGAAGCCCGATCACCAGAGAAACCCTTCCGCCATACCAAATCAGTGAATAAATATCTCTTCCAAGCGAATCCGTTCCAAAGATAAATTCCTTTCCCGGCGGTGTATTCAGATTCTGGAGATAAAAACCTGAGGGATCATGATTTGCCACAACATTTGCAAATACACAGCCCAAAACGATCAGAAAAAGCAGGAACGCAGAAAATACCGGTTTCCCCTTCAGCTTTTCCTGAAATGTTTTTTTCCGTTTTTCAGATTCTTGCTGCTTCCACCCGGCACCAACTACCTGAAAAAGCTCAGCTTCTGAAAGCTTCCGGTCAACTACCATACCCTCACCTCCGAATCCTTCATTCTTGGATCGATCTCTTCATTGACAGTCTGTGCAACAAAGCTGCTTAAAAATACGATAAATCCCGTGATCAGCACATCGATCATCAGCAGATTATAATCATGATATTTTGCAGATTCCACTGCAAGGTTTCCAATTCCCGCATAATTGAAAACAGCTTCCACAGTTACAGTCCCACCGGTTACATGGGGTACCGAAACTGCCATGATACTCACGATCGTCGGCATTACATTTCGAAGACAATGCTTCCACAGGATCTTTCTTTTGGAAAGTCCCTTGGATCTGGCAAGAAGTACATAATCCTTCCGCACCTCATCCAGGAATTTGTTACGTATCATATATGCGTAATACCAGAGATGGCTGAAGATCATTACTACCAGCGGAAGGATCATATGCTTCATACGATTGCCGATACTATCTGCCATTCCCACATCATAGGCACCGCTGCTTGGGAACCATCCAAGATTTACACTGAAGATCAGGATCAGTACCACACCAAGCCAGAAAGCCGGCACATAATAGGCTGCTGTTCCGATCTTGCAGATCAGCCGGTCGATCCACTGATCCTCATGGAGCGTACAGAATATGGCGATCAGAACTGCCAGTATAAAGATCACAATATAAGCGATTCCTCCCAGCACCAGAGTATTTCCGATCAGCGGTTTGATCACATTCATAACCGGCTGCCTGTATTTCAGCGACAATCCGAAATCACCATGGACTGCATTGGCAAACCACCTTACATACTGTACCCCGATCCCCTGATCCAGTCCCAGTCTTGTTCTGGCCGCAGCCACTTCCTCGCTGGTCATCATTTCCAGAGAATCTCCGTAAAAGGACTGCAGGGGATCTCCCGGCGCCAGTCTCGCCAGCCAGAACACCATCACAGACAGCAGAAACATAACCACTACAAGCAGAAGGATCCGTTTCAGGATCCGGATGACCAGTTTATTTTCTTTGTTCATAATTTTCCTTTCCCATTTCCCTTTACTTACATGTAAGACAGTAAGGCAGACATTCGCATTCCGCTCTGCTGCATGCTCATGAACACAAATCGTGAAACGATTTGTGTTCATATTTCAAAAGCAGTTATGGCATCCAAAGCCATAACTGCTTTTGAAAGGGTCGTGTTATTATTCGACAAAACATTTGTATGCACAAATAGGAGTGCGCGGAGGTTATGTGCATCACAGTGTTTTTATGTTCAGCACGCGGAGTGTGCTGCTGATATTATTTTATCATTTAACAGCTTTCGGACAACCCCGGTACGGGGATATTGGACAGTCGGGTTTGGCATGGATGTATATTCCATATAAAAAACGAGACTTTTCTGTATCAGGAACCTGTGTCCCGTGCAGAAAAATCCCGTCTGGTCTTTTGCTTTATTCTTTTATCACTTCCCGGAAATCTGAAGTCTTTCCTTCACGAATCCCAGAAAATCCTTTCCCTGTTCACTGAGCTCTTCACCTCTCCGGCAGATGCACCCGTAAACAAGTTTCTGGCCTTCTCCCGGAAATGTATATTTCACGGAGGAATATCCCGGATCACGGCCGGAAAGATCCGCACCGCTGATATTACACAGCTCTCCGGAACCAAGAAGACGTTCCACGATATAATCACTGTTTGTTACGACTACTGTCTCCGCCTCCACTGCGGAATGACCGTTTTCCTCTACAAGGTTCCGGTAATTATCCGGGGAAAATTCATCGGGAAATCTCTGGATCAGCCTGAGCTGGGACATATTAAAATCTCCCTCATCTGCTGTATCTGCTTTCCCTTTCCCGGTATAAATATTTACCTCGGTTTCCGTCAGCAGCTCAAATTCCAGGTAATTTCGGGAAAGAAAATACTGGAATGCTGCCAGCTGATTCTGCATCACATAGGCGAATCCCATATCATCCTGTCTGCCTTTCACACGTTTTATGATCTCATGGGTATCTGCTGCGTAAACCTGATAATGAAGATCATCGCACTTATGTGCTTCATAATACGTTACGAAGATATCCGCAAACCAGGAGCTGGGATGAAAGCATACACACAGGCTGCTTTTTGCAAGTGGCTGTGCCTGCATTTCCAGTTCATCTATATTTTCCAGGATCCTCTGCACATGGATATATGCACGCTCTCCTTCCAGTGTCAGCTCTATGCCCTTTGCATGACGGACAAACAGCTGGGTACGCATATCGTCTTCCATGGAACGGATCACCTTGCTTACATTTGACTGCGTGGTAAAAAGCAGTTCTGCTGCCTGGCTGAAGGAGCCTGTTTTGGCACAGGCCGCAAAGTACTGGATCTGTTTGATATTCAGCATAATCCTACCCCTGTTTCTTTGCAAAGATCAGAAACATCGGGGTCGGATTGTAAAACTCGTCTTTTTCGATATAAATACGCTTACTGATGCCAAGATCAAAGGAAAATTCTTCCACACCCATACGTCCCAGTGTTTCCAGATCCCATGCCGGGCGCAGGAAAGAACTGATCGGAAGCTGGCGTTTGATATCCTCGCATTCCTGCATTAGCTCATCCTGGATCTGATGATGGGCATGATTCTCCGGAAGATCCGCAGTGTCCGCAAAGTCTGCTGCTCCGTAGTTTGCATCCAGATTTATCATCACTCCGCCCGGTTTCAGTACACGGAACCATTCCTGATAAGCATGCTCCGCGTCCGGAAGTGTCCAGGTAAGGTTTCGTGATACGATCACGTCAAATTCCTCATCCGGGAAATCCGGGTTTTCCGCATCCATGACTGCAAACTGACAGTCTGCTTTTTCTTCCTCAGCCAGCTCCTTTGCATGAGTGATCATATCCGGTGTCAGGTCGATTCCGGTTACCTGATGGCCTTCTTTTGCAAGAAGAATGGTGAAAAATCCGGTTCCGCATCCCACATCCAGGATCCTGAGATTCTTTTTCTCCGGCAGGTGCTTCTTAAGCTCGGTCATCCATCTGCCTGCAAGGGCGCTGTGAAGTTCCGCTCTTCTCTGTTCCAGAAAGCTGTCGCTGCGCCTGGTCCAGTACTGGGCGATCCTTGTTTTACGCTCATCTTTTTCTCTTACGATATTTCCGTAGGTGATCACAGGGCCGCCTTCCACAACCTGAAGACTGGATACCTGATAAAGAATCACACCGTCCATATCCGCACGGCAGATTTCCTGAACATTTCCCTCATAATCACGGATCTCGCCAAGATACTCGTCCCTGTGAATGATATCTCCTGGTTTTTTCACCGGGTACCAGAGGCCGTTGACGCTGGCACACTGATAGCGGACATCATCCATTTTCAGCGGATAGTAGGTACTGTGAGAACGGATTCCGTTGTAAGCTCCGATGCTGCAGAGAATGTTTCGCACATCGCGACGCATGGAATCCACTTCTTCACGCTCCCAGGTTCCCATGCAGCCACGTTCCAGAAGGACTGCCGGAATGTCACAGGTACTTGCCGCGTAATTGTAGGCGCCGCCTGTGCTTACATTTGACTGTACCATATATGGGACATCTACCTGCTCTGCCATTTTTCGGGATGCTTCCATGATCTCCGGTTTTGCAACGCCTGCAAAATATACATACGGAGTCAGTTCCTCATAATCGTCACCACCGTGGAGATCGATATAATAATCTGCTTTTTTGATCAGGGATTCTGTGATGGCAGCTGCCAGACGCTCCATTCTTGTGCCGTCTTTTTTGCCTGGGAAAACGCGGTTCAGATTTTTTCCGTCTTCCCAGCTGATGCTGCCTGCTCGTTTCTCAAAGTCTTCCCTGTTCAGTACTTTTACCAGAATAAGCTGTCCGTTGACTTTTTCCGGATTCAGTTTTTTGGACAGCTCGATCAGGGTCTGGATTCCTACATATTCTCCTGCATGAAGTCCTGCTGTGACGAGAACGGTTTTTCCAGGATCTTTTCCACGGATGATGGTTGCAGGAAGGACAAATTCTCCATCTCCGAGCTCAAGAAAGCCTTCTGTTTTTTCTCCTGCCGCAACCGGAAGATTCAGGAAATGATCCGGTTTTACGCCGGTTACCATAAACATTGGTGTGGACTGATAATTCAGTCTCTCCTCCTCACTCCAGACTGTTTTCCAGATTTCCGTATCGGTATGGATCCCCAGAAGTCCTGCTTCTCTGAGAGTTTTTACATCCCACTGGGGACGACTGATCTTTGACAGCGGTACCTGGAGGGCGATCCGCTCCATGCGCTCAATATCCGTACAGAGATAGTGATCATCCAGGCTGTTGTTTTCCACATTTTTCCGGTCGTTTTCGTAGGCTTTCCGCTGCTCTTCCTCATAGAGATAGCCGTACCAGTTAGCGTCAAAATTCAGAAGTTTTCCGCCTGCTTTCAGCACACGGACCCATTCCCTGTAGGCAACATCCGGATGCTCCAGATTCCAGGTGAGATTTCGGGAAATGACCACGTCAAAGGTATTATCCGCAAATTCCAGTTTCTGTGCATCCATCCGCTGGAAACGAATGTTCTGGCAAAGTTCTCCCGCATTTTCCTTTGCCTTTTCCAGCATTCCTTCGGTGTAATCCACTGCATCCACGTGATATCCGGCTTCTGCCAGGATCACAGGAAAAAATCCGGGGCCTGTTCCGATATCCAGGATACGGATCTCTTCCTTGGGTTTGTCCGGAAACTGGCTGGTCAGCACCTTAAGCCATGCGTTTTTCTGGGTTCCCGCAAGCTCTTTATGATTCACTTCGGAGTACCCTTCTGTACGGGTGCTCCAGTAAGATTCGATTTCGTCGAGAAGTTTTTCCACGTTGATTCCTCCGCGCTTTTTTATTTATGTGGGGGCCTGATCTGGTAAGGTTTTCCTAACTTTTTCATACCCCCATAGGTTATGTTTAATGTACCAAATTGTCAGGGTTTTAACAAGCCCCTGGGGGGGATTGCCGTTGTAATTCTCCAGATGCTGTGGTATCATCCTACCTGTAGTAATTCAGTAATGATCCCTGAAAATCAAGCGGATATTGGCGATCTGCATTCGCTGCATCAGGGCAACAGTAAAAATCTCAATACATCGAAATCGAAAGGATGGTTTATATACAAATGACAACACAGGAACTGGCTTATGAAGTCATCAGCCGTTTAAAAAAAGAGTATCCGGACGCAGACTGTACTCTGGATTATGATGATGCCTGGAAACTTCTTGTAAGTGTCCGCCTGGCAGCCCAGTGTACCGATGCCCGGGTCAATGTGGTGGTTCAGGATCTCTACGCAAAATACCCGGATGTGGCAGCCCTGGCAGCCGCGGAACCGGAAGATATCGAAGCAATCGTACGTCCCTGCGGCCTTGGAAAAAGCAAAGCCCGGGACATCAGCGCCTGCATGCGTATCCTCCACGAACAGTATCACGACAAAGTTCCAGAAGACTTTAACGCACTTCTGAAACTTCCGGGTGTGGGCCGCAAAAGCGCAAACCTGATCATGGGTGACGTATTTGGCAAGCCTGCCATTGTGACAGATACCCACTGCATCCGTCTTTCCAACCGCATCGGTCTTGTCCATGACACAAAAGATCCGAAAAAGGTGGAAATGGCACTCTGGAAGATCATTCCTCCGGAAGAAGGCAACGATCTCTGCCACCGCCTTGTAAACCACGGAAGAGAAGTCTGTACAGCACGGACAAAGCCTTACTGTGACCGCTGCTGTCTTAATGATATATGTGAAAAAAATGGGATCTGATATGCGATATGTAAAGTACAATAAAACGGACATTCAGACCCCGGAAAGGACAACATTATGAATTTTAAAAAACTGGAAAATAATCTCCTGGATATGATCCAGGAACAGCAGGTAAAGATCGGATATATGAGCGGAGTTACCCGTTTTTATTATCCGCTGCAGTCTCTGAACCGTCTTCTCGGTACTGAGCTTACGGAAGAAGAAATGCAGCACGCAATGGAAGAATTCTCCGATTATGCCTGTGACCGCCTTGGAAAAGTAAAAGCTTCTTCCAAAAACGAACGTTTCTGCATCACTCTGCCGCCACAGGCATCCGATTATGTTCACGAGAACCGGAAACCAAGTGAATTTCTGGTACGCTTTATAAGTACTGTTGCCCGTCACGGCTGTACTCTGGATGAAGTGATGGACGTTTTTCATGCTTATTCCGACCATGTGCATATGGAAAAAACAACCGGCACCGGATTTGATTATCTCGTATATTTCGAAGACGGAATCCCGGACGACTACCGGTACTGCCTGTCCCTGGAAGGTGAACATATGATCTATCATAAGTTCACACCGGAGGATTATGAGGACTTTGGGTTCTGATATCCGAACAGCATTATAAAAAACCGCCGGTCTGCAGACAGATTTTCAAAAAAATCTTCTGTAAACCGACGGTTCTTTTTATTCTCTACACCCGGAACTTCTTCTGCATCTCCCGGACCATATCTTTCCGCTTAAACAGAAACAGCCAGACAAGCATCAGGAAGCTGACGCAGACACAGATCAGAGACGGATACAGAACATTCACCACACCGGTGGCCAAAAGGATCAATGGGATCACCACACCGAAAGCTCCCGCTTCCAGAAGATAGATCATATATTCTGCAACTTCCAGCTTCTGTGCCGCTGTGATCACCCACATAGAGCAGATCACCGCAAGAGCTGCCAAAGGAAGCAGATAATCCACGGACCAGCCCCGCCAGCCGGTAAACACATCCCACAGCACACCTGCCACCGTTACGATCACCAGCTGCCACATTTCATTCTTCAATAGATTACGCCGCTTCACATAAGCCACCGAAACCATCAGCCAGGTACAGAACGCTCCGGCAGTCACAAACCAGGCCCATCCCATATGACCGTCCACCAGATAATCGATCAGATTACATACCACAGCCAGCACAATACAGAGAAACGTAAAACTCTCAAAAAGCTTCGCCGGAGCTTTCCGCTCCTCTTTCTGTCCCGGAAAATCATTCTCCCGGATCTCACAGGACACCTGCTCTTTTTTCAGCTTCTCCACAAAATTCCGCTCAATATTTCCATTGGGAATCTTGGACGAAAAACTTAAAACCATCTCATCCCCAAAAGAACAGGAGCACAGCTGCAGGCTGTCCGTACTTGCAAAAAGTCCGAATCTCTGAATGTATTTCCGGTATTCCTCCGGCATCCGGATAATTCCCACATTGGAATAGATTGCTGTAATAGACCTTCCGCCAAGCGTTGTCCCTGCAAGAAGGAACGGCGTTTTGATCTCCAGCGGCACCAGACGCAGGATCGGATTCTTTTCCAGGCTTACCAGATCATTCAGTTTCGCCTCGATCACATCTTTACTCAGTTCTTTTGCAAACTGCTCCTTTACGGATTCCAGAATATCCTCAAAAGTCGTCTCCGCAGAAAAATAACAGCTGATCTCGATCCACCCGAAAAAATTCGCCATGGACTGGGACGGAAAATAGTTCCTTAAATTTACCGGGATCATAAGACCAATGGGCTTTTTCGCCTGATTCTGGGGTACCTCTTCATGGATCGCCCAGATAAGAGCCGCCGTAAGAAAAACCGTGATCGACACACCGGCCGCTTTTGCCCGGGCGTGGATCTCACGCACCGGAATGCAGACTTCCGTGATGCTCATATCTTCCTGTCTGAGTTTCTCACCTTTCAGCTGAAAGGCCGGCTTCTTGGACTCTCTCTTTCTTGGAGCATCTGAGGAATAATACTGGGAAAAACTGTCCTCTTCCATATCTCCTCCCGTAATGTTTTCATCCGGAAAAAGCTCCGGAAGTTCTTCCTCCGGATGTGCCTCCTGAAGATAATCTTTTACAAGTTCCATCAGGAAATGCATGGCTCCAGTTCCATCTGTCAGCGCATGAAATACCTCGAAATTGATCCGGTTCTTATGGTAACTCACCCGAAAAAGAAGTGTTTTTTTGTCCGGAATGTAAAGTCCGCTGCAGGGAGCACCTGTTTCTTTCTTTACTATTGCTGGAATATCACGCCTCTCCAGATAAAACCAGAACAGTCCCTTTCTTAAAACCGCCCGGAAAAGAGGATATTTTTCCAGGGTACGGTCCAGTGCTTTCTGCAACGTTTCTTCATTTATCTCTTCTTTCAGTTCACAGTAAAAACGAAATACCCTGGTGTCATTTTTTCCTGTCACCGCCGGGAACGCCAGTGCCGCATTATCCAGTTTTCTCCACTGTGCATATTCGTTCTTCATGATTTTTTTCCTTCTTCCTACTCTTCTGCTTCCAGGAAACGGTTTACATATGCAAAGCTCTCCTGCACATGCAGAAATTTGATTCCCAGTGCAAAATACCCGTGAAAGGCACCTGCGATTCTGTGTACTTCCACACGATTCCCTGCTGCTTTTAAGCGTTCACCAAATGCCTCTCCTTCATCACGGAGAGGATCGAACTCCGCGGTAAGAATCAGTGTATCCGGCATATTTCGGAGATCTTTCTCCAAAATCGGCGCAAAATACGGATTGTTTCTGTCTTCCGGACAGCTCTCATAAAGCTTCAGATAATCTTCCATCTTCTCTGCTGTGAGAAGATAACCGGTCCCGTTTGTTTTTACAGATTCAAAAGGCGACTTTTCTGTATAACAGTTGTTCAGCGCCGGATAGATCAGAATCTGTTTTTTCGGATAAAATTCTCCCCGGTCTCTGGCCATCATACACACGGCCGCAGCAAGATTTCCACCGGCACTGTCTCCCATAATGGTGATACGATCCGAATCGGTATTCAGAAGAAAACAGTTGGTATAAAAAGCCTTCGCTGCCGCATAGCAGTCCATCAGCCCCACCGGAAAACGATATTCCGGTGCCAGCCTGTACTCTACCGAAGCCACGATCTGGCCGGTGGACTGCGCCATTCTGGCACATACCCGCTGGTAATTTTCCACACTTTCTGTCACCCAGCCACCACCATGGAAAAACAGGATCACCGGAGGTTTTTTACCGGAGGCGGCACCATTTTCCATGGCTTCTTCCGTTGGGAAAAACAGACGGATCGGCACTTTGTAGTCTCCATTATAAACCTCCGCATCCAGCGTTTTGTAAAAAATCCTCATAGGATCCATCTTTTTGATATCTGCCAGTTTTCTGGAAGCATCTACTTCTATTCCACCATAAGAAAGGGCATGGAGAACTGTCCGCACAGCACGTGGCATAACAGTATCCCTTCTGGCAGGAACACCGGGAATTATGATCTGGCGGCTTCTTCTGTTTTCTTTTCTGGTATAGATATATTTTGTTTCAGTTTCATACTTTCCGGAAATGCAGACATGTTTCACACAGGTGCGCCTGTAGGCAATCCTTTTCAGAATTTCATGATCCGTACGGATAATTACTTCCGTCCCCTTATATCCCCGGATGTAATAACTGTTTTCTTTCTTTTTTATACGTGGTCGTCTCAGTCGCAGTAAATACTTTCTGATCGCTTTCTCACCTCCGCGAATTTTTCCTTTGTTTTCACCTATGATAGCATCCGCAGCTTATGAGTACAAGTCGTAGTAAAAAATATACTGCTGCATAATTCCACGCATTCCCTTATATCTGCGGTTTGGAAATCCTCTTTTATAATGTACATCCATGACCTGGCGGATATGGGTATCTATGGGAAAAGCATCCATATGATGCAGTGCAAACAGACAGATGCATTCCGCTACTTTTTCACCAACACCACAGAGTTTCATCAGTTCTTTTTTTGCCGCAGGGTAACGCATATCATAGATTTTTTCCAGAGAGATCTCGCCGGATGCAATGGTTCCGGCTGTTACTGCAATATATTTTGCCCGATATCCAAGGCCGCATCCTCGTAATTCTTCTTCCGTCGCCCGGCTTAATGCCGCTACGGTTGGAAACGCATAATATTCCACACCTGTTGCTGAAATCTTCCGTTCGCCATATTTCCGGCAGATTGTCTCGATACATTTTCGGATACGTTTGATGTTATTCTGCTGGGAGATCAGAAACGTGACGATCATTTCCCAGAGATCCTGCCTTAATATCCGGATCCCGTCTCCTGCTTCGATTGCAGCACCCAGATATTTATCCCGGGGATTTGCTGCCTTCATATAAGTTTCATAGTCTGTATCCAGGTCAAAATACATCACCCAGTAACAGATGAATTCCTCCTGGGAGCAGTAAAAATCCACTACTCCGCCTTTCTGATACATTTCCAGATACTGATCTCCCGCAACCATGGAAAAATGTCCATCTCCAAGTTTCTTCATCCGGAAACACTGCCCGGAATCGCATATTTTGTCAAGGCTGAAATGTTCCAGCTCTACTGTGATCATGTTGGTTCCTCTCGTAAGTATTTTTCTTTATATAATGTCCGGTATTCTCTCGGAGTCATCCGATACCTTTCCCGGAATACACGGTTAAAAGTTCTCTGGCTTTCAAATCCTGCATTCATACAGATGTCTGTAATACTCTCATCCGTGCATTCCAGATGTACCGTCACATAATTCAGTCGCTGTTCATTGAGAAACTGATTAAAATTCCGGTGAAAAGTTCCGGAAAAAACTCTGGACAGTGTAAACTTGCTGACTCCAAGATCTCTGGCCATCCGATCCAGGGACACTTCCTCCCTGAAATGTCTAGCTATATAGGATACTGTCTGATAGATGATATCGTTACTCTCCACACTGCTCTTTTCCATCATATGGAAGCAGGAAATACTTCTTGCCAGAAGGATCTGTACGTAAGCCTGCTCCACCACAAGGTTTTTTCCCTCTTCTTTCCGGTTGGCCCGGAGACATTGCACTGCATTGACGATATCCCGGTGAACCTGCTCCTTTTTTATGACCGGATCTTCCGGGCAGCTGTTCTGAATGATATCCGCAAACTGACCAGTCAGCGCAGGTTTCGCCCAGAGATACACTGCCCTGTTTTCTCCGGGAGAAAATACCTGATAATGATGGATCACATCGGGAAAAATCACCGCAAAATCTCCCTCTTCCATATGAAAAAGCTCCTGTCCCATCCCAAGTTCCAGGGTTCCCTCTGTGATATAGATAAACTCTATGGAATTATGAAGATGAGGCGAAGCATGGGCAGAGGTCCGCAGATGAATATGGAGATTCTTCTTTTTTTCTTCGTATACTGGAAACATGGATTCTTCTCTCCCGCAAGATTTGACTACTTTTTCTGTGTTTTTGGCACGTAATATTTCCGAGAGTTTATTATAATGCATTTGTAAGTTAAAGAAAAGAGGAGGAAAACAAAATGAGAAAAATCAAAGACTTTATCAAATATGCAATGGAGTGCTACATGGACATTTACGCAAGATACCCATACAGCTTCCGCTAAGAAGATCCACAATAATATCTGAAGTCACGGATATTTTGTGTGGATCATACACATGAAAAAAACTGAATAAAGGTCAATAAATGACTTGTGCGAAAATAATATCACCTGGCATCATGAAGAATCTCCAATGCCCGTTTATATCTTCCATGCAGACGTGATATCTGTTCAGCAGATATATTTTCGCAGTCAGAAAGACGTGTTACATCAGAATTGTGGAGCAGATCAGCCTGCTTCACTTTTTTTGCAATTGGATTTTTCCGGAGATTCCGGATATAGTCGAAATAATTCATACTCTTATCTCTTGTAAGATAACGTAAGGCCTCCACAACTTCTTCCGGAAATTCTCCGGTAAGATCTTCAAATGTGATTGCCGTATCTTCTACCACATCGTGAAGAAGTGCTGTACATACACTGAGTTCATCATCCATCTGCTCCGCTACATGAAATGGATGAAAAATATAAGGTGTCCCGCTTCGATCTGTCTGTCCATGATGTGCCTCGTATGCCACCTTCATAGCTTTTTTCGTCAAAGCTGTATAAATCATAACCGCGCCTCCCGTTGGGTCTTTCGAACCGCCGTTCCGTACTCTGTACAACACAGTATAGCATCTATATGTCTTTCACACAAGGACAAAAAGTTTTATATATCTATCATTTTTACTTATATGCGACAATTTTCTGATTATAGTATTCCCTTGCCCTCATTCTGAAATTGGTATATACTTACTTTTAAATGAGCAAACCACCACTGTTCCGGTGGTAATACAGAAAGGAATCTTACCAATGAAATTTATATATCCCGCAGTTTTCCGTCCTACAGAGGACAAAAAATACAACGCTTTTTTCCCGGATCTTGCCTGTTGTGAGGCCCAGGGCGACACACTGGACGACGCCATCGAAAATGCCAATGCTGCCGCATATGACTGGATCTACACAGAGCTTATGGAATTTGAGGGAAAACTTCCTCCTGTTTCCGATGAGAGCGATCTGGATCTTCAGGAAGGTGATGTTGTCCGCAATATCTCTGTAAATATCCGCTTCCAGGATGGATGGGACGAATAAAGATCTCTCTTCGGGCAAAAAATATCATTTGTATGCAAAAGCATCAGAATCGGTAACTGCTTTTTGTTACTGATCCTGATGCTTTTTATTATCTGCTTCTTTATTGTTCATGATACTGTCTGAAAAACTTACGCAGTCCGTCCAGCGCTTTTACCAGTACTTCTGTCTCATCCTCATTGAGCTCCTCAAGCACTGCTTCTGTCATCTGCCTGTGGAATTCCGCATGATGGTGATATGCCATACGTCCTTTGTTGGTAAGCTGAATAAATACCACACGTCGATCCTTCTCACTTCGCTCTCTCTTCACATAGCCCTTCTTTACAAGGCTGTTCATGGATGTTGTGAGGGAGCCTACGGTGATCTTCAGCTTGGCCGCGATGGAAGACATATTCCCTCCGCCAAGGCCTACTGCCTCGATAATGTGCATATCATTGTTGGAAATATCTTTATATTTATCTGTGATGATGGCTTCTTCCTCCAGCCGAAGGATCTCGTTGAACAGATTCACCAGCACGTCATTTATAACTTCCCGATTGTCCACTCTAACCCGCTCCTGTTTCTCCGGAGCAAAAAAGCTTCTCCGGTTCTCTGTTTATGAAGCCATCGTAACATAAATATGGGATTTTTTCCACTGGATTTTTGCTTTGGCGGATACAAAATCACTGCGCTCATAATTTCTACATTTTACGGAAACGTTCATAGCGATGTTCCAAAAGCTTTTCCGTTTTTTTCTGTCCATATTTCTCAAGAAAATCTACAATTCCATTTTCCAGATAAGCCGTTGCATCGTTTATATTCTCACGATTTACAGGCTCTGTTTCCGGGATCACATGCTCGATCATTCCCATCTGGTAAAGATCCGCGGCAGTAAGTTTCATCACTGCGGCGGCTTCTTTCGCCTTTTTGCTGTCTTTCCAGAGAATGGAAGCGAAGCCCTCCGGGGACAGTATGGAATATACGGAATGCTCCAGCATCCATACTTCATCTGCCACTGCAAGGGCGAGGGCACCGCCACTTCCGCCTTCTCCGATCACAATGGAAAGTACCGGAACTGTAAGACCTGCCAGTGTGTAGAGATTTTTTGCAATGGCTTCTCCCTGTCCGCGTTCTTCTGCTTCCAGACCGCAGAATGCACCCGGCGTATCCACAAGGCAGATCACCGGTCTGTGAAACTTCTCCGCCTGCTGCATCAGACGCAGGGATTTCCAGTAACCTTCCGGGGAAACCATTCCGAAATTCCGGGCAATGTTTTCCTTTGTTCCTTCACCTTTTTCCTGAGCGAGAACTGTCACCGGCTGTCCATGGAAAAACGCCACACCGCCGATCACTGCCGGGTCATCGCCGCAGTGACGGTCTCCGTGAAATTCCATAAAATCATCAAAGATTGCTTCGATGTAGTCTTTTCCTGTGGGTCGTGTTTTGCCCCTGGCAAGCTGGACATGTTCCCAGGGGGTGTAATTTCCTGATGGGACAAATTCCGGCCAGATTGTATTCCCGATATCTCTGTCCGTTTTATCGGACTGTCCATTATCCCGTACTTTATTTTCATGTAACTTCAGGATATCCGCCAGCACGATCCTCTGTTCCTCACGCTCCACGATCTTATCCACAAAGCCATGCTCCAGAAGAAACTCCGCTCTCTGGAATCCCTTTGGAAGTTTCTGGCCGATGGTCTGCTCGATGACTCTGGGGCCGGCGAATCCGATCAGTGCTTTTGGCTCTGCCAGGATAATATCTCCCAGCATGGCAAAGCTTGCCGTCACGCCACCTGTTGTCGGGTCTGTAAGAACCGGCACATAGAGAAGGCCTGCATCGCTGTGTTTCCGGATCGCCATGCTGGTTTTTGCCATCTGCATCAAAGATACCAGACCTTCCTGCATTCTGGCACCGCCGGAACAGATGTAAAGGATCACCGGAAGCTGTTCCTCCGTGGCACGTTCAAAAACCCGGGTGATCTTTTCCCCTACGATCTCTCCCATACTGGACATCATGAAACGGCAGTCACAGACACCAAGAGCCACTGGTGTCCCTTTTATGGTACACTTGCCGGTGACCACAGCTTCATCAAGCCCTGTCTTTTCGCGGAGAGCACGAAGTTTTTCTTCATACCCTTTGTACTGAAGGGGATTTCCTTCTTCCATATGGGCGTCCCACTCCACGAAGCTTTTTCTGTCTGCGATCATTTTGATCCGCCGGTAGGCAGGTACATGAAAATAATTTCCGCAGTGTGGACAGATATAATGATTCTGTTTTACCTCATCTACAAAAACCGCTGCTTTGCAGGCATTGCATTTACGCATCAGGTTATCCGGCACCTCCGGAGTGTTTTCATGCTCCTCACCGCGGATATCCCGGACTGTTTTTTTGAACATATGCTTAATTCTCATTGATCTTCACTCCCGCAATGGTATGGCTTGCCAGAAAGCCAGTGTCAAAGTTTCCGGACTGATAATCCTCATTTTTCAAAATCTCATACTGGTAATCAATGTTTGTATCAATTCCGTCAATGATCACCTCACCAAGGGCACTCTGCATTTTTGCAATGGCCGCCTTACGGCTGTCCGCATGGACAATCAGTTTGGCAAGCATGGAATCATAATACGGCGGGATCTTGCATCCGTTGTACACGCAGGTATCCACACGGATCCCGTTTCCTCCCGGAAAATGCGCTCCCTGAATGGTTCCCGGTGAAGGTCGGAAATTTTTCTGAGGATTCTCGGCGTTGATCCTGCACTCGATGGCGTGTCCCATAATCCGGACATCGCTCTGCGAGATCTCGAGAGGCATTCCGGAAGCGATTTTCAGCTGTTCTTTTACAAGATCAATCCCCGTCACCCACTCTGTCACCGGATGCTCTACCTGGATCCTTGTATTCATCTCCATAAACCAGAATTTTCCATCCGGTTCCAGAAGAAATTCGATGGTTCCTGCATTTACATAACCGGCTGCTTTTGCCGCTGTCACTGCCGCATGTCCCATTTTTTCCCTCAGTTTTGGTGAAACTGCGGCGCTTGGGGATTCCTCGATCATCTTCTGATGATTTCTCTGGATAGAGCAGTCACGTTCTCCCAGATGGATTACATTTCCCTGACTGTCTGCAAGGATCTGAAATTCAATATGTCGCGGATTTACCACAAAATGTTCAATGTACATGGTACCGTCGCCAAAAGCGATCTCGGACTCTTTTCTGGCTGTTGCGTAGGCCTCCGGAAATTCCTCCGGTGTATTTGCCACGCGCATGCCTTTTCCACCGCCACCAAGAGCTGCCTTGATAATCACCGGATAGCCGATGCGCTCTGCCTCTTTAAGACCGGTTTCAATATCTTCCACATCCCCTTCACTGCCTGGAACTACCGGAACACCCGCCGCGATCATGGTGCTTCTTGCAATCTTTTTGTTGCCAAGCATGCGGATAACCTTTGATGGTGGTCCTACAAATGTAATTCCGCATTTTTCGCAGAGCTCCGCAAATCTGGCGTTTTCGGAAAGAAAACCAAAGCCCGGATGGATCGCATCCGCACCGGAAACCATGGTTGCGCTGATGATCTGCTCCATATTCAGATAACTCTGTGCGGAAGGTCCCGGCCCGATGCAGATTGCTTCGTCTGCCAGCTGCGTATGAAGACTTTCCTCATCTGCCTCGGAATAAACCGCTACCGTTGCAATTCCCATTTCCCTGCAGGCACGGATAATACGCACCGCGATCTCGCCTCTGTTGGCAATCAGTAACTTTCGAATCATACAATCACCTTACCCGATCATAAATGTAAGTTCTGCCTCTACGGCAACTTCTCCGTCTACAGATGCCACTGCGGAACCGATTCCCACAGGGCCCTTTCTGCGGATGATTTTTGTCTCAAGACGGAGCTTGTCTCCCGGAACTACTTTTCTGCGGAATTTGCACTTGTTGATGCCGCCGAAATAAGCAGTTTTTCCCTTCATATCCTCCAGGGAAAGGATGGCTACCGCGCCAACCTGGGCCAGTGCCTCCACCATAAGGACACCTGGCATTACCGGCTCCTTGGGAAAATGTCCACGGAAAAAGTCCTCGCGGAAAGTCACACATTTATATCCAACGGCAAACTCTCCCGGTTCATAATCTTCGATATAGTCCACAAGCAGAAACGGATGTCTGTGCGGAATGATCTCTTCGATCTGTTTTACATCAAGATGTTTCATTTATTTATCCTCCTGAAAGGCTTCGAAAAATTTTATTTGATGCGGAAAAGTTTCTGGCCGTATTCCACCGGCTGTCCGTTTTCCACATAGATCTCTACGATCTCGCCGTCAAAATCACTTTCGATCTCATTCATCAGTTTCATGGCTTCCACAATTGCAAGAACCTGGCCTTTTTTTACCTTATCTCCTACCTGAACGTAAGGCGGAAGATCCTGGGACGGTGCTGCGTAGAAGGTTCCTACCAGAGGAGAAGTTACCAGGCTGCCGGTCTGGTCGTCTGATTTCTGCGGTGCGGGTTTTGACTGCTCAGTGCTTTGTGCGGATGCAGTATTCACTGCCTGTGTTTCTGTTGCATCTTTTCCACCGGCCATTCCTGCTGCCGGAATGTTTTCCACAGTTTCCCCCATAACACCCTGGATAACCTGTGGTTTTCCGTGTTCCATGCTCAAAGTCAGATCTGCTGTCTCGTAAGTAAAAGCGGTAAGTTCTGATGCCGATACGTGATCGATCAGTTCAAGGATCTGGTTAAATTCCATGATTTCACTCCTCCTCATACTTCTTTACAAGCAATGTTCCGTTGTGTCCTCCAAAGCCAAGGGAATTGCTCATTGCATAGCGCACTTCCTGTTCTGCCGGAGCGCCGATCATATAGTTGAGATCCAGCTCTTCCTCTGTCTCTTTTGTTCCCACTGTCTGGTGGATAAAGCCGTCCAGAATGGATTTCACGCATACGATAAATTCAACAGCTCCTGCTGCTCCCAGAAGATGTCCTACCATGGATTTTGTGGAGTTGATCTTCACTTTTTTTGCCGCATCCTGAAATGCAAGTTTGATGGCTCTTGTCTCAAACAAGTCATTGTGATGGGTTCCGGTTCCATGGGCGTTGATGTAGTCCACTTCTTCTGGGGAAACACCAGCTTCTTTCATGGCATTTTCCATGGCACGGGCAGCGCCGCTTCCGTCCTCAGCCGGAGATGTGATATGAAAAGCATCTGCAGTTGCGCCGTATCCCACAACTTCTGCCAGGATATGGGCGTTTCTCTTTTTCGCATGTTCCAGCTCTTCCAGAACAACCACACCTGCGCCCTCACCCATAACAAAACCGCCTCTGTCTTTGTCAAAAGGAATAGAAGCGCGCAGCGGGTCCTCACTTGTGCTCAGTGCAGTAAGGCTTGCAAATCCTGCGATTCCGATGGGGCAGATGGCTCCTTCTGTACCGCCTGCAAGCATCACGTCCGCATCGCCGTACTGGATGGCGCGGAACGCATCTCCGATACAGTGTGTTCCTGTTGCACATGCAGTTACCACGTTGGTACATTTTCCTTTTGCACCAGTGGCAATGGAAACATTTCCGGCTGCCATGTTTGTGATCATCTTCGGAACAAGAAGGGGATCAACCCTTGAAGGACCTTTTTCCACAAGCTTCTTCTCATTTGTCTCAGTAGCCTGAAGGCTTCCCACACCGGAACCGATGATCACGCCTACCATATACGGATCTTCCTCTTCCATCTTAAGCCCTGCATGTTCCACAGCTTCCAGGGCAGCCGCTACGGCATACTGGGAAAAAGGCTCCATTCTTCTTGCGGTTCTTGGGTCCATGCGGTCTTTTGCCACAAAATCCTTCAGCTCCGCTGCCAGTGTTGCCTTATATCCGGTTGTATCAAAACGGGTGATCGGCCCGATTCCCACTTTTCCTTCTTTTACTCCGCTCCAGAAACTTTCCACATCATTTCCGATCGGTGTTACTGCTCCAAGTCCTGTTACTACTACTCGTCTTTTCATCCATCTGTCCTCCTGGAAACTTTCCCTACATTGCCATTCCGCCGTCTACGCGAAGTACCTGTCCTGTGATGTAACGTGCACCGTCCGATGCCAGAAATGCAGCTGCTTTTGCCACATCTTCTGTAGTTCCCATACTTCCCATGGGGATGGATGCCGCAATATTTTCTTTTACTTTGTCAGAAAGCACGTCCGTCATGTCTGTTTTGATAAATCCCGGTGCAATGGCGTTGACTGTGATTCCTCTGGATGCCAGCTCTTTTGCGGCGGATTTTGTAAGGCCGATGATTCCTGCTTTGGATGCCGCATAGTTGGCCTGTCCTGCATTTCCCCGAAGGCCTACCACCGATGAAAGGCTGATGATCTGGCCGCTTCTCTGTTTCAGCATCATTCTGGACACATGGCGGATGCAGTTGAACGTTCCTTTCAGATTGGTGTCAACAACTCTGGAAAAATCTTCTTCGCTCATCTTCATGAGAAGTCCGTCTTTTGTAACCCCGGCATTGTTTACCAGAATATCAACACGTCCATATTTTTCTGCAATGGCTTTGAAAAAAACTTCGCATGCATCAAAATCTGCCACATTGCACTGCATGATATCTGCTTCACCACCGGCTGCCTCGATCTCTGCCTTTGTTTCTCTGGCCTTTTCTTCTGAGCCGTTATAATTGATCACTACAAGGTTTCCTGCTTTTGCAAGTTCCAGGGCGATGGCTTTTCCGATTCCACGTGCACCGCCTGTTACCACTGCGATTTTTTTCTCTGACATATGAATTCCTTTCTATCTATACCAGTTCCTGGCAGACTTTTTCTGCGTCTTCTACGGTCTGAATGTTATATACTTTTACATTTCTGTCGATCTTTCTCATAAATCCGGCCAGTGTTCTTCCTGGTCCGATCTCCACGAATGTATCCACGCCCTGGCGGATCATGTTTTCCACGCTCTGCTGCCAGCGCACAGAGGAAGAGATCTGTTTTTCCAGAAGTGCTTTTGTTTCAGATGAATGTTCCACATATTCTGCAGTCACATTGGTGACATAGGGGATCTGAAGTTCATGGAGTGTGATATCATCCAGAACTTTTCCCAGTTCTTTTCCTGCTGTGGCAAGCATTGCAGAGTGGAACGGACCGCTGACATTTAACGTGATCACCCTTCTTCCACCGGCTGCTTTCAGCTTTTCGGAAGCTTCAGAAACCGCTTCGCTAAGCCCTGTGATCACGATCTGGCCGGGACAGTTGTAGTTGGCAATACTTACGTCTGCAATGTCTGCAAGCACTTCTTCGATCTTCTCTGTTTCCATTCCCATAACTGCCGCCATGCTTCCCTGTCCTGCCGGAACTGCCTGTTCCATAAGGATTCCTCTTTTTCTGACGGTTGTAATGGCGTCCTTAAGATCCATGCCCCCGGCAGCCTCAATGGCACAGTACTCACCAAGGCTTAACCCTGCGGTTACATCTGGATGAAGTCCCATTTCCTCCACCACTTTTTCCATGGCAAGGCAGGTGGTGACCAGCGCAGCCTGTGTGTACTCAGTAAGATCAAGCTGGTCGTTTTCTTCAAAGCAGAGTGCTTTCATATCCAGATCCAGCCACTTACTGGCCGAATCAAAAACTTCTTTTGCAGTATCGTATTTCTCATAAAAATCTTTTCCCATTCCGGCTTTCTGTGCGCCCTGGCCTGGGAAGATGAATGCTGTTTTTCCCATTTTTTATTCCTCCACAAGAAAACTGTTCTTCTTTACAGCTTCTTTTGTCTCTGCCATCAGTCTTGCCATCAGGTCCTTGCAGGCCGGTACATCTTTTACCATTCCTGCGATCTGGCCGGACATGACGCTTCCTGTTTTTACATCGCCGTCTACAACTGCTTTTCGGAGACCTCCAAGGGTCAGCATTTCCAGTTCTTCAAAAGATGCTCCTGCTGCTTCTTTTTCCAGATATTCCTTTGTCATGGGATTTCTTAAGGTACGGACCGGATGTCCTGTGGTTCGGCCAGTTACTCTTGTATCGATATCTCTGGCTTTCAGAAGGAACTGTTTGTAATTTTCATGTACATTACATTCCTCTGTTGCCACAAAACGAGTTCCCATCTGTACGGCTTCCGCACCCAGCATAAAGGCTGCCGCGATTCCACGGCCGTCTGCAATTCCGCCTGCCGCGATCACCGGGATCTTTACTGCATCCACAACCTGTGGTACCAGCGCCATAGTAGTTGTCTCACCGATATGTCCGCCGGACTCAGTTCCCTCAGCAACCACCGCATCTGCACCGCAGCGCTCCATTCTTCTTGCAAGAGCTACAGATGCAACGACCGGGATCACTTTTACTCCTGCAGCTTTCCATTCTTCCATATATTTCTCCGGGCTTCCGGCGCCGGTTGTTACCACTTTGATGCCTTCTTCCACGACGATCTTCGCAACCTCATCGGCGCTTGGGCTCATCAGCATGATGTTTACACCGAAAGGCTTATCTGTCAGTTTTTTTGCTTCGCGGATCTGCTCACGTACCCATTCCGCCGGTGCGTTTGCTGCTGCGATCAGTCCCAGGCCGCCTGCCTCGGATACTGCTGCCGCAATGTGATGGTCTGCCACCCAGGCCATACCGCCCTGGATAATTGGATATTCGATACCAAGTAATTCTGTCACTCTTGTTTTCATTTTTTACCTCCGGGAAATTGAGTCAGGCGGATATTTGCAACCCGCTTTTCTTCTTGCTCATAGTTTCAACAGTCCGTTAATCGGGACTTTACTTTGTTTGCGTCTAATACTCGATCAGGCTCGCGCCATATGTCAGCCCGCCACCGAATCCCGCAAGGACCAGTTTGTCGCCCTTTTGCAGTTTTCCGCTTTTTTTTACCTCATCCAGAAGAATGAGAAGGCTTGCGGAAGACGTATTGCCGTATCTGTCCATGTTCATGGGAAACTTGGAAATGTCTTCGCCCAGCCGTCTTGCCGCGGAGCGGATGATCCGCTCATTTGCCTGGTGGAGAAGATAATACCGGATGTCCCCATAAGAAATCTTTTCTCTGTAAAGAAGGGTTTTTATAGCTTCCGGTACTTTGGATACTGCAAAAGTAAACACTTCTTTTCCATTCATCTGTATGTAGGTTTCTCTTGCTTTCGGGTCATTTTCGTAGCGGATCTGATTTCTACTCTGTAAAGTAAGTGCGCCGCCTTTTTTTCCAATGGAATGGGTTACCTGTGCATATCTGCCGCCCTCTTCTGCTCTCAGTACAACTGCTCCTGCGCCATCTCCGAAAAGAATACAGGTGCCACGGTCTGTCCAGTCCGTTAAACCGGACAGTTTTTCCGCACCGATCACAAGGGCATTCCGGTAAATCCCCTGAGCCAGGTATGCCTGTGCGGTGTTTAAGGCCAGAAGAGATCCTGTACAGGCTCCGTTCAGATCAAAGCAGGTGGCATTTTCCGCGCCAATCCGCTCCTGTACACCACATGCCACACAGGGCATGATCTCTGTGGGAGAAATGGTGGCCACAAGAATCAGGTCGATCTCTTCCACATCCATTCCTGCATCTTCCACTGCCCGCAATGCCGCCTGCGCTGCCATTGTCACAGTGTCTTCCTCTTCTTTTGCAATATGTCTCTGTACCACACCGGTTCTTTCCCTGATCCATTCATCACTGGTTTCCACCATTTTTGCCAGATCGTTGTTATCCCACACTCTGTCCGGTGCCCAGGAACCAGTTCCACATATTTTACCTGTCATATTTTTCTCCATGATATCTGTCGTCAAGCAGTCTGTATAAATCTGTACTGCTGTTCTCTGAATTATCTTTTATCTTAAAATATTTTGATTATCAAATTATATCATCATAAAAGTATTTGTCAAGAAGGAAATTTCTAACAGAATTCCGATCTGGTATTAATGAAATTTTGTGCTATGATAAGAATGTTGTATAGAAAGAGAGTGTGATAAGAAATGAAAAAAGATATATTCCTCCGGATTGTCTTCTATGCCGCCGGCCTTCTGATCCTGGCGCTGGGGATCATCCTTAACACCAAATCGGGTCTTGGTGTCTCCCCGATTATTTCTGTGGCCTACAGTATTGCCACCATTGGCGGATTTAACTTTGGTAATATTACTTTTCTTTTGTATTCCGCATTTGTTGTGGTTGAGATTGTTTTACATATCTTCCGGAATCAGAGATATTCCAGAGAAGCGGATGGTGCCATTGCTCCGGCAGCACACCGGGATTTGAAACTGGTACTTTTGATGGATCTTCTGCAGCTGCCCTTAAGCCTTGTATTCACACGTTTTATGAACCTTTTTTCCGCTCTGCTGCCAGCTCCGTCCGACAATATGTTATCCAGGCTTCTGATCCTTGCCGCCGGAATCATCCTTACCGGTATCGGTGCCGCAATGTCTCTGAACATGCGTATCATCCCCAATCCGGGAGACGGGATTGTACAGGCTATTTCCGACTGTGTTGGAAAATCTGTTGGCTTCACCAAGAACTGCTTTGACCTCTTTAATATCTGCCTTACTACTTTCATTGGTCTGATCTTCGCTCATAAGCTGATCGGTATCGGACTTGGAACTGTCATCGCCGTACTTGGCGTAGGACGCGTGATCGCAGTATTTAATCATCATTTTTTCTTTCTACTTCATCGCCCACTGCGCCAGACACACCGCACCGATCTGCACAAGCAGTATCACCGGTACGCCGACCGCAAATTTGGCCTTGCGTGTTTTGTGGTGAAAAAATCTCATACCTAAGATAGCTCCGGCACTGCCACCGATGACAGCGCTTAAGATCAGAGTCTTCTCCGGAATTCTCCACATATTGCGGCGGGCATTCTGCTTGTCGATACCGAAAAGCACAAAAGCCAGGATATTGACCGCAAGCAGATAATAATATATGTAATTGTTCATGTTTTTTCTCCTGATTCAGTGTCCTGTATTTTGGACTTTATAATTTTATGATCAGTACCGGTATCGGCGGATTATTGGGCCGGTTTGCATATTCCGACCGGATCACCAGATATTTATGCGGGTCCAGCTGACGGACAAATGCAAGCATCTCATCCCTCTCCTGAAATCCGGTATCCCCTCCACTGTAAATGCAAAGTGTCATAAGACCGCCTTTTTTCAGAAGTGTAAGGCCGCTTTCCACTGCCCGTTTGCTACTGTCCGCTCTGGTTGCCACCGAATGGTCTCCTCCTGGAAGATATCCCAGATTAAAGGTGATACAGGATACGGTTTCCATTTCTGCATAGGCAGCCATATTCTCATGGGAATCCAGGATCAGCCGATAATTCTCCGGGCAGTTGTCTTTTTTCAGGCGCTCTTCCGTGTGTTCCAGTGCCTGTTTCTGAATATCAAACGCAAGAACATGTCCCTTTTCTCCCGCAAGTCTACTTAACAGTGCAGTATCATTTCCGTTCCCCATGGTTGCATCAATACAGATATCTCCCGGCATGACCTGCTGCCGGATAAAGCTTTGCGTGTATGCGGTGATCTGAAGATTTTTCATAATTCATGATAATACGGGCAGATATCTTCATAATGTCCGTCCTTCATACGGAAACCCTTCGGGATCACCCCAAGCTGTGTAAATCCAAGTCTCTCATAAAGATGTCTTGCGTGGACATTGCAAGCCACAACCGCATTAAACTGAAGTACGCCAAAACCGTGCTCTTTTCCCTGTACCAGGCAGTCAGATACCAGCTTTCCTCCAATATGAAGGCCTCTGGAATCCCGGCTTACCGCATAGCTGGCATTGCAGATGTGACCGCATCTTCCGATGTTATTTGGATGAAGGATGTAAAGGCCGTAAACGTTTTCGCTCTCCTCATCCACGGCTGCCGCTGTATAAGTCTGCTCCGCAAAAAAAGCTTTTCCGGTTTCTTCATTCAGACATTCTTCCTGTGGAAAAGCCACACCATCTTCCACCACTTCATTCCAGATCCGGATCAGATCCGGAAGATCTTTTTCTTCATATTTTCTTACTGTAATATTCATAATGATTGTCTCCTCTATTTAAGTAATTCCACATTCCGCCCGTCTCTTTTAAGCACGCCTTCATCCGAAAGATTTTTGATCTCACGCATCATGGCACTTCGATCCACACTTAAGTACTGGGCCAGTGCGGTGTAGGACATGGGCAGTTTAAATTTTCCGGTGTTTTTCTCTGCAGCCAGAGAATGCAGATAGGCCATCAGTTTCTTCCTGGTGGAAGATCTGGAAAGCATATAGATCCGGTCCGTCTGCTGTCTGGAGCGAAGCGCCGTCATCTGCAGAAGATTGCTGACCATCTGGCTGTGATGATGACAGGCATTTTCGCAGCGCTTGATCACATGCTCATAATCAATAAACATCACCTTCGTCACAGTGGTGGCGCACACATAATAATGCTGAGAATCCGACGGAAGCAAAAACGGTTCGCCAAATACACTGTCCTTATTCAGTTCATCAATGACATACTCATTTCCATCTTCATCACAGCAGTAAAGCACCGCCCGTCCCTCCTGGATCAGCCCGATCTTTTTCATGGAGCTGGAATATTCCATAATGGTTTCTCCATTCTGAAAAACAGCCTCCCGGACTTTGAAACAGACACGCATTCTTTCCTGTTCTTCGGGCAAAATATCCGTAAATAAAGTAATGTGCTCCATGTTTTTCCTCCCTCGCACCAGCCAGATGAACCGTACATGTTTCTGATTTTATAACAGCACAGAAAAAATGTAAAGTCTGGAAAATTTTCCTGTTTTGTTGTATTTGCAACAGTTTTTATCCGCATAATCTGTTATATTTTTATCAAAGTTAAGAAACAAACAAAACACAGTCACATAAATAAATCCACCATAGAAAGAAAAGAGGAATTGCTCATGAAAATCACAGATACCATCAAATATGTAGGCGTTAATGATCATCAGGTTGACCTTTTTGAAGGCCAGTACAAAGTGCCAAACGGCATGTCCTACAACTCCTATGTGATCCTGGACGAAAAAGTTGCGGTTATGGATACCGTAGATGCAAATTTTACCCACGAATGGCTGGATAACATTCAGCAGGTTCTGGGTGACCGGAAACCGGATTATCTGATCGTACAGCATATGGAACCGGACCACGCAGCCAATATCGCCAACTTCATGAAAGTTTATCCGGACACCACCGTTGTTTCCAACAAAAAAGCCTTCGGCATGATGCAGAATTTCTTTGACCTGGATCTGGAAGGCCAGCAGATCACTGTAGATAACGGCGGAACCCTCTCCCTTGGAAAACATAACCTGACTTTTGTATTTGCACCGATGGTTCACTGGCCGGAAGTTATGGTTACTTATGACAGCACAGAAAAAGTCCTTTTCTCCGCAGACGGCTTCGGAAAATTCGGTGCCCTGGATGTGGAAGAGCCATGGGATGATGAGGCAAGAAGATACTTTATCGGTATCGTTGGAAAATATGGCGTACAGGTACAGAACCTTCTGAAAGTAGCCGCAACTCTGGATATCCAGACCATCTGTCCGCTTCACGGACCGGTTCTCACCGAAGATCTTGGACATTACATCAGCCTCTATGATACCTGGTCTTCCTACACACCGGAAGATGACGGAATCGTAATCGCCTACACTTCCGTATACGGCCACACAAAAATGGCAGTCCAGCAGCTTGCTGACAAATTCCGCAGCAAAGGATGTCCAAACGTTGTTGTCTATGACCTTGCAAGAGATGACATGTCTCAGGCACTGAGCGACGCTTTCCGCTACTCCAAACTGGTTCTGGCAACCACCACATACAACGCAAGCATCTATCCGTTTATGAACGACTTTATCACCCGTCTGGTAGAGCATAACTTCCAGAACCGTACCGTTGGACTGATTGAAAACGGTACCTGGGCACCGCTGGCAGCGAAAGTCATGAAAGAGATGCTTTCCAAGTGCAAAAAAATCAACTGGCTGAATACCAACGTTAAGATCATGTCCGCAGTAAACGAAGAAAACCGCAAACAGATGGAAGCCATGGCTGATGAACTCTGCCAGGAATACATTGCCAAAAGCGATGATCTTGCCAACAAGAGTGATATGACCGCTCTGTTCCGCATCGGTTACGGCCTCTATGTGGTAACTTCCAACGATGGCAAAAAGGACAACGGCCTGATCGTCAACACCGTTACACAGCTTACTGACAATCCATACCGCGTAGCTGTCAACATCAACAAGGCCAACTACTCTCACCACGTAATCCAGCAGACCGGTATCATGAACGTAAACTGTCTGTCTACAGAAGCTCCGTTCTCTGTTTTTGAACAGTTCGGATTCCAGTCCGGCAGAAGCACCGATAAATTTGCAGGCCAGAAAGTGAACCACTCTGACAATGGACTGGTATTCCTGGACAAATATATCAATGCTTTCATGTCCCTGAAAGTGGAAAACTACGTAGATCTTGGCACTCACGGAATGTTCATCTGCAGCGTCACAGAGGCCCGTGTTATGAGCGATCAGGATACCATGACTTACACCTACTACCAGAAACACGTAAAACCGCAGCCACAGACTGAAGGCAAAAAAGGCTGGGTATGCAAAGTCTGCGGATATATCTATGAAGGCGATGAACTTCCGGAAGATATCATCTGCCCTCTGTGCAAACATGGCGCTGTGGATTTTGAACCAATCGAAGGATAAAACGAAAATCCCGATAAACGAATTTTATCCGGTTACAACTCCCTTGTTTTTACAAATTATAAACCATCCAAAAAAGACAGGCTCCTTAGCGGCCTGTCTTTTTTGCATTCACATGATTCTTATTTCATCAGTCTGATAACCTGCTCTGCGGTATCTGCCAGATTCAATTTTGCGTTCTCATTTTTCATGGCCTCTTCCAAAGTTACCACTCCGCGGAGGATCGGGAAGAATGCATCAATTCCTGCATCGTTGCAGGCTCTTGCGTCACGCTGTACGGCACCTGCAAAAGCAATCACTTTTTTGCCATATTTCTTTGCAAGCTTTGCCACACCTACCGGCGCTTTTCCCATGGCTGTCTGGCCATCCATACGGCCCTCGCCTGTAATTACAAGATCTGCGTCCTTAATGTAATCCTCAAGTTTTGTCTCGTCCAGTACGATATTGATTCCGGATTCCAGAACTGCATTAGTAAATGTCAGGAATGCAAATCCCATTCCGCCGGCTGCTCCTGTTCCCGGATACACTGGATCTGCTTTTGGAAAACGCTCTTTTGCAAGCTCTGCGTAAGCACCAAGCCACTGGTCCATATCTTTGATCATCTCCGGTGTAGCACCTTTCTGCGGTCCGTAGATGGCACTGCATCCAAGCTCTCCGCAAAGAGGATTTGTTACATCGCAGGCAACACGGAATTTACATTCTGCAAGTTCCGGGATCACATAGGCATCGGTGATCTCCGCGATATCTTTCAGGCCTCTTGCTCCCGGAAGAACCTGTTTTCCATCTTTGTCAAGAAATGCATAGCCAAGTGCCTGCAGCATTCCCACACCGCCGTCATTGGTAGCACTTCCGCCGATGCCCACAATAAATCTGCGGCAGCCTTTTTCGATAGCATCCTTGATCACTTCACCGACACCGTAAGTTGTCGTGTAAAGAGGATTTCTTTTTTCGTCCGGAACCTGTGTGATTCCTGCTGCACCGGCCATCTCGATCACTGCGGTCTTTGTGCTTTCGATGATGCCGTACTCACAGATCACCGGCTCGCCCAGAGGACCGGTGACTTTTACATGCTCTGTTTTTCCGTTCATTCCTGCAACAAGAGCTTCCACCGTTCCCTCTCCGCCATCTGCCAGCGGTCTTACCTGAACCTCCGCGTCTGCGTACACACGATGAATCCCTTCTGCAGCTGCAAAACCTGCCTCCATGGATGTCATGCTGCCTTTAAAAGAATCGATTGCTGTTACTACTTTCATTGTATTTTCCTCCTGTGAAATTTTTTATATAAAGTCAAGCGGATATTCGCAATCCGCATTCGCTGTCTACTATTCTGTTTTTAATCTTAATAAAATCGAGCTTGGATGTATATATTATATATACTATATTTTTCAATAATTTCTGTTTTCTATTGTTATAAGTAACATATCCAATTTGAACCTCTGAAATATATATGATATACTGACCGAAAGAAAGCACATCAACTTTTCCAGGAGGATTCATGATCACACACATCAGCCACACTCTCGCCCAGCAGATCGTCAATACCATCAAGGACGTCTGCAGTTATGATATCAATTTCATCAACTCATCCGGCACCATTATTGCCAGCACCAACTCTGCCCGGATCGGAGCTTTTCATGAAATCGGCCGGAAAGCTGCTGTAACCGGTACTACCATCGAAGTGGCAGAATCCGATAATTTTACAGGAACCCGCCAGGGTATCAACATGCCTCTTTACCATGAAGACCGTCTTTTGGCTGTAATCGGCATCACCGGTTCCCCGGAAAAAGTACGCAAATACGCCTTTCTGGCACAGCGCATCACCAGCCTCCTGATCCGGGAACAGGAACTTGGCCAGTACAGCCGACATCAGGCGGACAAAAAGCAGTTTGTCATCAGTTCCCTGCTCCACGGAGACACCCAGAACCCGGAATATCTTCTGAAATGCCTGAAAGAATTTCAGATCGATCCGGATACACCCAAGCGACTGATCCTGATCCATACATATCCGGCTGCTTCTGGACAAAATTATACCGATTCTGTCAGCGGTTCTGTTCTTTCAGAACACCAGATCCAGAATTTTTTCAAAACTGCCGGGATCACCCTGTACACCTTCCGCTATCCCGGAGATTATCTCGCTGTCGCAGACAATTCCGGTTTTTCTGCGCTTTCCGGAACGCTTCATAATTTCGCAAAGAAACATGCTGACACTCTGGCCATTGCCGTTGGCCGGTCCGTATCGCTGTATCAGCTGGGACTTTCCCTTACTACTGCTGAAACTGCCCTGCGAAGCCTTAGTTTTCACCAGCCTTCTACTGACAACATCTGTGCAGAAAATTACGCAGTTTTCGATGATCTCACTCTGGAAATTGTTCTCTCTTCCGTATCTCCGGAAGACCGTGAAGAATTTTCCGGAAAAACCATTCGTCAGTTATCTTCGGATGAAAAGGAACTTCTGCGAACTTATTTTTCCCTGGAAATGTCCCTGGCCGATACCGCAGAGAAACTTTTTCTCCACAAAAATACTCTCCAATATAAATTAAACCACATTTATAAAAAATGTGGTCTCAATCCCCGAAAATTCCGGGATGCTGTTCTGTTGTATCTGGCGCTGGAAATGGAATAAATAGGCCCATTTTTACAAAAGATCTTTCAGTTCATCCAGACGCCTTATCACGTGATCCGCCTTATGTGTCCGTTTCACATTCTCCAGTTGTGCTTCTTCCATCTTCTCCCGGCAGAACCAGCAGGTCTCCATCCCGGCTGCCTGTCCACCTGCAATATCAGCAGTCAGGGAATCTCCCACGATCATGCATTCTTCCGCTCTAATCCCTGGAAGCTGTTCCAGACAACGCTGGAAAAAACGTACATCCGGCTTATCTACACCAATCTTCTCAGACACAAAACAATGGTCAAAATCCTTCAACATATCCGCTTTTTTCAGCCTGCAGATCTGCTGCTCATAAGGACCGTTGCTGGCCGTGCAGAGGATATATTTTCCCTGTAAATAATCGAGGATTTCCTTTGCTCCCTCCACAGGTACTGCACTGTAAAACAGGCACTTCCGAAACAGCATCTCCATGGCCACGCCATCTGCCTCAAGCCCCAGTTTCTTAAGGATCGCCTGCCAGCGCACGTAGGGGAGATCATCCATCGTCAGGATCCCCTGTTCGATCTTTTTCCAGATCTGGTCATTCTCCTCCTTGAAAACTGTAAACATTTCCGGCTTATATGTAAGACCTGCATCCTCAAAACAATGCTCCATACCTTCCTGTGCCGCCGCGTCAAAATCCAGCAGCGTATTATCAATATCCATAAAAACAGCTCTGATCATTTCACTATCCTTTCACATGAAATCCAAACTCATCCTCCAGAGGAATCTCTTTTGCTTCAATTCCCTCAATCTCCACAAAATTCTGCTGAGAAAGGCGTTCTACCATTTCCCGGATTTCTTCTCTGGTTCCCTGCACTTCCATCTCCACACGGTCATCCCAGAGATTTTTTACCCAGCCGGTCAGCCCCATGGACTGTGCAATATAATAAGAGCGGTAACGAAATCCCACTCCCTGTACTCTTCCTGAAAAATAAAAATGTTTTCGAATCTTTTCCATCTGGCACCTCATATTTTCTGTCTCAACTATTCCGTCTCTGTATCTCCACCCAAAATTCTCCTGCATCCGCCGCAGGAATGCCTTATCCAGATTATATAATAATTCTTTACAAGTTGTAAAGTTATAACCGCCTGTCTATTGGAAACTATAAACATCTGCGGTATAATAGTTTTTACCAGAATAAAAAGAAAACTGCTTTCTTTTACAGAAAATATTTTCAACAAAATTCGTCATCAGGAGGTAATCATTATGAACGAAAGCATCAAAAACATGCTGGAGCGCAGAAGCATCCGCGCCTACAAAAAAGACCTTGTTCCACAGGAAGCTCTGGATGTGATCCTGGAAGCCGGAGAATATTCACCAAGCGGCATGGGACAGCAGAGTACTCTTATGGTAGTAACACAGAATCCGGAACTGGTTGCAAAACTTTCCAAAATGAACGCAGATGTTATGGGCAGTAAAGCAGATCCGTTCTACGGCGCCCCAACTGTAATCATTGTCTTTTCCGACAGCAAAATGGGCACCTGCGTGGAAAACGGAAGCCTTGTGATGGGAAATCTCATGAACGCCGCTCATGCTCTTGGCGTCGATTCTTGCTGGATCCACCGTGCAAGAGAAGTTTTTGATTCCGAAGAAGGAAAAGAACTGAAGAAACAGTGGGGTGTTCCGGATGAATATATTGGTATCGGCCACTGTGTTCTGGGATACCGTGACTGCGAATATCCGACAGCAAAACCTCGTAAAGAAGGCTTTGTGATCCGCGTTTGATCGTCTGAATATGTACAAAAAATCTGACAGATCTGCATTTTACACATCGCCGTGTATTATGCAGAAATCTGTCAGATTTTATTTTCTCTTATTTCAGTGCCTTATCCTTATATCTGGAAATCTCCTCCAGATATTTTTTTCCAAGGGCACTGATATTAACACCTTTTCTGGCAATATAGCCGATGGTCATGATCTCATCGGAATCCAGCTTCACCGCACAGTAATCGGAACCGTTCAGATCCTCACAGATAATACCGGAACATAAGGTATATCCGTTAAGTCCTACCATCAGGTTCAGCATGGTGGCCCTGTCATCAGCTTTGATCAGCCGTTTGTATTCATAGGTGCTCAAAACCTCCTCTGCAAAATAAAAGGAGTTATTTCCCCCCTGCTCAAAAGACAGGCAAGGATATTCCTTCAGTTCTTCCAGAGTGATCTTCTCACGTTTCGCCAGAGGATGGCCTTTCCACATGTAAACATAGATCCGACAGTTGAGAAGTTCGTGAAACTCCAGGCCATATTCGTGAAACATTTTTGTGAGTACTTTTCGGTTAAAATCATTCACATAGAGGATCCCGATTTCACTTTTAAAATTCCGCACATCCTCGATCACCTGATGTGTTTTGGTCTCATGGACCGCAAATTCGTACTCGTCCATGCCGAACTGTTTTACCAGCTCCACAAAGGCATTGACTGCGAAAGTATAATGCTGCATGGAAACACTGAACTTTTTGCGGGACTGCTCTTTGGAAATATATTTGGCTTCCATCAGTTCGTACTGCTCTACTACCTGCCTCGCGTACCCTAGGAATTCTTCCCCTGCAGGCGTTACGGCGATTCCACGGTTTGTTCTTCTGAAGATCTCAACCCCTGTCTCCGCCTCCAGTTCCCGGATCGCCGTGGAAAGACTTGGCTGAGAAATATAAAGGCTTTTGGCTGCCTCGTTCATAGATCCGGCTTTTGCAATTGCTATGGTATATCTGAGCTGTGCCAGAGTCATCTGTCTGTATTACCTCCCTGTATTTTATATCAGGCGGACATTTCTGATCCGCCTGGTGCAAAACATTTATTTAAGATAATTTTTATCTACATATCCTTCTTTTCCAAGTTTCGGAACATATACATACCAGTAGGTGCTGTCTTCTTTTTCAATGATCTCAACCGTATCTCCTGTGTTAAGCTGGGCGATCTCATTGTTTTTATCGTAAGCTTTTGCACTTCTAAGTGCCAGAAATCCTTTTTCTACCTGAACTGTCATGGTCGGATACGTAACTTCCGATCCACCTGTCAGATAATCTTTATCTACATATCCCGTTTTGTCAAGTTGCGGGACGTATACATACCAGTAGTTACTGTCACTGGTATCCTTTACCTGCACCATATCTCCGGTATTCAGGCGGCCTATTTCATTGCTGTCATTATATGCTGCCTGATTTCTGAGTGCCAGGTAACCTTTCTCTACCTTTACTGTCCACAGACCACTGTTGTAGATATAACGGTTATCCACATATCCGGATTTATCCAGTTTCGGGCCATATACATACCAGTAGGTGGAATCGCTGCTGTCTTTTACAAGAACGGTGTCTCCGGTATTCAGGCGGCCGATCTCATTGCTGTCATTATATGCCGCGGTATTTCGAAGTGCCAGATAACCACTTTTTACTTTTACCGTCCAGGAGTCATTCGTGGCTGTTGTATTTTCCACAACCTGGAGGTAATTTTTGTCCACATATCCGGATTTATTCAGCTTTGGCGAATATGCGTACCAGTAAGTACTGTCTTTTTTGTCCATAACCTCTACCAGATCTCCGGTATTCAGCTGACCGATTTCATTATTTCTGTCAAAAGCTTTCTCACTTCTCAATGCCAGATAACCGCTGGTAACCTGCACTTTAAATGTTGTGCCTGCTGCTTTTGCATTCTGTGTTGTAAACAGGAATGCCATTGTAAGTGTAAAAATAAAAAGTGCCAGCCATTTCACTGTCTTTTTTTCTGACAGTAAGTTTCTTTTCTCCATAATTCCGCCTCCCTTTCCTTTTGTTAACCGGATATTTGTAATCCGCTTGTTTTATGTTTCATCGATTATCCCTGCACAGGCAGCTGCAGGATTTTATATTAATATTATATCATATTTTTTCCTTTTCTCTGTAAGAACCATGTGTCTGGTCAAGTCCAAATCGGGCTTTCTTTTTTTACAGGTCTTGACTTATTAAATTTGTAGTGTTATATTACAGATAGAACAAGAAACCAACGATCCCCGGGGCTGTTTTCCCGGGGCATTTTGTAGGTAAATAAGATTATATAAGGGAAGGTGAATACCATGGCAGTAAAAAGAGATTATTACGATGTTCTGGGCATTGACCGGAACGCAGATGAGAAAACAATAAAAAAAGCATATCGTAAACTGGCAAAAAAATATCACCCGGATACCAACGCCGGTAATCCGGATGCCGCAGATAAATTCAAGGAAGTAAACGAAGCCTACGATATCTTAAGTGACCCGAAGAAGAAAAAAATGTACGACCAGTTTGGCCACGCTGCATTTGAGGCAGGCGCTGATCCGGGAGCCGACGCAGGTGCCGGTGGATTCGGCGGATTCCAGAGCGGTGGCAATGGCAGCTATCAGGAATTTCACTTCAATGGTGAAAATATGGACGATATTTTCGGCGATATCTTCGGAAATATGTTCCACGGCAGTCACGGCGGCGGTTTCCACAGTGGTTTTGGCGGAAGCGGTTTCCACAGTGGCAGCGGTTTCGGCGGATTCCATCAGCAGGATTTTCCACAGAAAGGCTCCAATGTGAAGGCCAGCATCAACGTTACCTTCGATGAGGCCGCTTTTGGTGCAGATAAAAGGATCTCCCTGTCCAGCCCGGACGGAAGCTCCGGTGCCCCACAGACATTGCAGGTCCACATTCCGGCAGGTATCGATACCGGCAAGAGTATCCGTCTGAAAGGAAAAGGAATGCCTGGAACCGGCGGCGGAGAACCTGGTGACCTGCTTCTGAAAGTTACCGTAGGAACCCGTCCTGGATATGAGCGGAAAGGATCGGATGTTTACACCACCATCTCCATTCCGTACACAACAGCTGTTTTTGGCGGTGAAGCTACCGTTCCTACCCTTTATGGAAATGTAATCTGCAAGATCCGGGAAGGCATGCAGTCCGGTTCTAAGATCCGTCTAAGAGGAAAAGGCATCGTTTCCATGAAGAACCCGTCCATCCGCGGTGACCAGTACGTAACCATCCAGATCCAGGTTCCACAGAATCTGAATTACACCGCCAAAGAGAAACTTCATGAGTATGCAAGGGCATGTGGACTGGAACGGAGTAATGCCAATGGATCGCATGTGGCGTAAATAGTTAGTACCAGGGTCAAGCGGATATTCGCAATCCGCATTCGGTTAAATAAAAAGAGTATCACAGATCTCATCTTTATCCATGAGTTTCTGTGATACTCTTTTTTTGATCGTCAAAGGGATATTTGCCATCCCCATTCAATACTTCTTATTTATGACAATGTCATATCTCCATCTTTCACCCATCCAAGTTTACGTACAAACATATTGATGAGCGGGCAGAGGACTGCCGGGAGGATGAAGGAGATCAGGAAAAGTCCTGCCCAGTCCATGGCTGTGACTGCTGTCTTGGTTCCTTCTGCAATATCATTCATCCATCCTGTATACACACCGATCTGTCCTACAAAACCACAGGTACCCATTCCTGAGGATACAGCTGTTCCATTCATCTGCAATTTAAAGAGACAGGTCGCGATAGGTCCTGTGATGGCGGATGTGAGGATTGGTGCAATCCAGATCCTTGGATTTCTGACGATATTTCCCATCTGGAGCATGGAGGTTCCGATTCCCTGAGAAACCAATCCGCCCCATTTGTTTTCCTTAAAGGACATAACCGCAAAACCTACCATCTGTGCACAGCAACCTGCTACTGCGGCGCCACCTGCCAGTCCGGTAAGTCCCAGAGCCGCACAGATCGCAGCAGAAGAAATCGGCAGTGTCAGTGCGATTCCCACAAATACGGAAACCAGGATTCCCATAAAGAACGGCTGCAGGTCCGTTGCCCACATAATTACGCTTCCCACTTTCATGGCAGCTTTTCCAAGGGCAGGTGCCCACCATGCGGAAAGACCTACGCCCACACCAATGGTTACAAGAGGAGTTACAAGGATATCGATCTTTGTCTCCTTGGAAACTGCCTTACCGATCTCAGCCGCAACAATTGCAACAAACAGTACAGCCAGAGGGCCACCTGCTCCGCCAAGTGCATTGGAGGCAAAACCAACAGTGATCAGTGAAAACAGTACCAACGGCGGGCAATGCAATGCGTAACCGATAGCTACTGCCATGGCAGGTCCGCTCATGGCAGAGGCCAGAGAACCTACCGTGTACTGGGTGTCATTGACTGTGGCAACTGCCATAGTCAGAAACGGAATGTGGAACTGTGTGCCAAGGGTGTTGATGATCGTACCGATCAGCAGGGAACAGAAAAGTCCCTGTGCCATGGCTCCCAGTGCATCGATACCGTATCTCTTCAGGGAGATCTCAATATCCTTCCGTTTCAGAAATGCTTTGAATTTTTCCATTTTAAAACTCTCTCCTTACCCTGATCCTTTTCCCGTCAGATCAGTTCTTATTTGCAAAAGGTCTCGCTTACTTTCTCAAGTTCCTCGCGGATGGAAATATGCTGCGGACATACTTCCTCACACTGTCCGCATTTTACACATTCATCTGCACGCTTTCTGCCGTGACTGACTACCAGCCAGTCTTCCTGATGGGCTGCAGCGGCTTTATTTCCGTACAATGTCAGATAATTCATTGCTGTAAAGGAACCGGAAATTCCAATCTCCATCGGACAGACCTTTGCGCAGTAGTTACAGGTTGTGCATGGGATCAGAGGAATTTTGCTCATAGCCTCTCTTGCCTTATCAAGAGTCTCTTTCTCACTGTCAGTGAGGCCGTTGAAATCCTTCATAAAAGAAAGGTTATCCTCCATCTGTGCAACATTGCTCATTCCGGAAAGTACGGTGATCACGCCTTCCAGATTTGCCGCAAAACGGATCGCCCAGGATGCTGTAGATGCTTCCGGCTCTGCTTCCTTCAGAAGCTTTTCCACTGATTCCGGCGGAGTTGCAAGCATGCCGCCTTTTACAGGTTCCATGATAATGACCGGTTTTCCATGTTTTCTGGCTACCTCGTAGCAGGCTCTTGACTGGATCGCCGGATTTTCCCAGTCTGCGTAATTGATCTGCAGCTGTACAAATTCCATTTCCGGATGTGCAGTGAGAAGTGCATCCAGTTCCTCCGGTGTGGAATGGAACGAAAATCCTGCATGTCTGATCAGACCGGCTTCCTTCTGTTCACGAATCCAGTCCCATAAACCGTACTCATCAAAATATTTTGTTCTGTGCTCTCCAAGATTGTGGAGAAGATAGAAGTCGAAATATCCTGCCTTTGTTCTCTCCAGAGATGTTTTAAACTGTGCAAGAGCTTCATCTCTTGTCTTGCAGTTGATCCAGGCTGCCATCTTGGTGGCAAGCTGATATTTTTCTCTCGGGTAACGCTCTACCAGTGCCTCACGGATAGCGTCTTCACTTCCTGCATAAGCCCACGCTGTATCAAAGTAAGTAAATCCAGCTTCCATAAATTTGTCTACCATGACTTTGGTCTGCTCCACATCGATCACACCTTCGGATTTCTGCGGAAGTCTCATGAGACCAAAACCAAGTTTTTTGATTTCTTCGCCTAAATATGCCATATTTTTTTCTCCCTTCTTATTCCATTCCGGAAAATTTTCCACATCATTATATCATCTGTTATATCGTCTGATAAACAATATTCCAGACACTGATATCTCCCGGACTGTTATATTTTTACTGCAGGAAAAAAACTGCGTTTCTCCTATTATAACGGTATTTACTCCAGCAGTAAACCTTTTTCTTTTACAAGTGTCAAGACAGTGGAAATCTTGTATCTGCAAACAAAAAGCAGCTGTCGCACTTTTACAGCACGACAACTGCCTTTTGTTCTACTTCTTCTGCATCTGTTTATTCTCTTTTCCATAAAGAAATGGCCTTGCCACTGTCCGGTTGAAAAACTCAATCAACGGTCCCATAAAAAATGCGGTGACAAGGGTTCCGGCTCCTACAACCGCGCCCATGAAAAATCCGGCCGCTGTTGTGATCACATCCGTTCCGATCCTGCACATGCGGAAAGGGATCCGGGTTCGTTTATCCAGAATCAGTGCATAGGCATCATAGGCGGAAACTCCCATATCTGCTGTAAAATACAGTGCCGACGCAAAACACATCATTACAACAGCGATACACATCAGAATCACTCTTACTCCAAATGTTCTCTCCGGCAGATACCTGTCAAAAAGCTGCATTCCTTTTTCCACGATAATTCCCATAAAAAACAGGTTCAGCACAGTTCCAAGTCCGATAAAATGTCTGTCCAGAAAGAATACTCCCAGCAGCATCAGTGCATTGATGGCAATATAAACATAACTGTATTTTATTCCTGCAAGATTCCACACACCCATGACAAAACAGGAGTTGGGATCTGTCCCAAAATCAGATGCCTTGAAAATGGCCACACTGACACCAGCCAGAAAGATTCCGGCAAATGTCATGAGGATTCTTTTTACTGTTAATGAATTCATCTTTCTTCTTTACACCTCTGATCAAATATTTTAAACTGATATTATCTATAATCATGCATCGAAAGGCAGGAAATTCCCATGGAAAACAAACAGGTCCTGAACCGCCAGACTTCATCAAAAGAACTTCATCTTATTTCCTGCGGATGGGAAAAATGTACGCCGGAACAATCCTACGGCCCTGGTGTCCGGCGATATTACACCATCCACTTTGTGCTGAACGGACAGGGATATTTCTATATGAATAACCGAAAATATGCTCTGAAAGCCGGCCAGTGCTTTTTCATTCCTCCTGTGACCAGCTCTCTCTACAAAGCAGAACCTTCTGATCCCTGGACTTATATCTGGATCTGTTTCAATGGAGAAAACGCTCCCATCCTCTGTGAACACTGCCATCTTACTGAGGAAACTCCGGTCCAACAGCTGGATTCGGTTCTTCCCTATCAGGAAACCATTCTTGAAATGATGACTCACCCGCAGCTGACGCCCTCCAATGAAGCCTATATCCAGAGTGGTCTTTACCGGATCATCGCCATGCTGGAGGAAGAATTTCATGCTTCCTACACGACCATGGAATCCAACGAGAATTTTTATATCACACAGGCTGTTGATTACATCAAAAAAAGTCCGCTTCAGGATATTACTGTTACCGATGTTGCCGACTATCTGCATATCAGCCGCAGTCACCTTTACGGACTTTTCAAAAAACATCTTGGAACCACGCCCCAGGCTTTCCTGACTTCCGCCAAGATCATCAATGCCAGGGAACTTCTGACGATCACGGATATCCCTGTATCCAGCGTGGCGATCTCCTGTGGATATCAGAATCCTTTTGCATTCTCCCGTGCCTTCAAAAAAGAAACCGGCATGACGCCCCGGGAATACCGGGAAAAATATCATCATGCCGAGGATCTTCTGGATTGCTGAATCCCTTCTTCGGATTTACGGAACAACTACCTTTGCATTGTAGTATTCCACGGTTGCATCCATGGTCGGACCTTCATTGTCATACCAGTCGTAAGTGATGGTCTCGCCATTTTCTCCCCATACTTCCGGGCAGTCGATCTCTTCCCAGTCAAGTGGAACAAAATGCTCTTTCTGTTCTGATGCCCGCAGCATGATCTGATGCAGCTCCTCAAATTCTTCCGGATTCAAGACTCCGGGTTTTGCGGACACAAACAATGGTGTACCGCTCTTTGCAAGAACATCTGCCCACTGGCGGTTTTTATCCCACGGGATCATTCCGAAAATGCCGACGCAGTCTGCATCAATATGATAAAAAGCATTGTGCTGTGGAAGACGGAATGCCAGTGTATTTACTCCCATTCTTCTGGTACGCTCCCAGATACGTCCACTGGTATCATCACCGGTCCGGTTCAGGTGCATCAGGCCTGCGCCCAGGTGTCCGATGGTGTTGCATCCGATGATCACTGCGTCGTTGCTGCGGGAAGCATCATAAACTTCCTGATAAAGCATTTTTACAATTTCTGCGCTGGTTTTGGTCTGGTCGTAGAAATGCCATTTTTCCATGGAATTGTCTCTTAAATTCGCCTCAAATCCCCATTTCCCAAAGAGATCAAAAGTTGAAAAATCATGTTTGATCAGAGTGTATCCCCAGTCGCAGATACGCTCGATATCTCCTCGGATATATGCCAGTGCGTCCGGATGGGACGGATCGAGACAGTCATTATAGGAAATCCGCCACTCGTCCGGAATGTTCTCATCCTCATTAAGAAGCAGACGTACCCAAATACCCGGGCGGACACCTTTTTCTTTCAGCTTGTCTGCAAGACCTTTCATATCCGGGAACTTGGCATTACCTTTTGTCCATGGGCCACCATTGTATTCATCCAGGCGGTGGTGCTCCTGCCAGCAGTCATCAATAACCATGAACGGAGGATTTTTCGCCCCTTCGGTCAGTTTCAGGATGTAATCGGTATCACTTAAGATCTCCTCTTCGGAACTGTCGCCGTAAGCATAGTACCAGTTGTTGCTTCCATATACCGGAAATTCCGGGAAGATCGGATCTGTACACATTTTTTTACAGAATTCCTGTGCAGTCTCAAAAGTATCTGCTCCTTCTGATTCCATGCAGACGATCTGTGCGGCACGCAGTTTTCTTCCTTTCAGCTGTACGCCTGTATTACCGCAGCGAACATCCAGAAATAATGTGATTCCCTTGGTATCTGCCTGCCAGCAGCACATAGCGGAAGGGCGGACCTTTACACCAAAGCAGAGGACTTTCTCAGAAAGCTTCGCCAAAAAATACCATGGCAGATAACGGTTGCCGCTCATTCCATGCCATTCCACATCACCATAGGTACGTTCCCAGGCATCTCCCAGGAATCTGGCGGATTTCGGGATCTTGTAATTCCATCTCAGTTTTACACATCTTACTGCATCTTCTGAGGTGACAAATATATCCTCATGTTCACCCGCATCCTGAAATTCTACGGTAGTTGCACCGGCAGTTACGATCGGCTGCCCACCCTGGCATACCAGTCTCTCATCTTCTGTTTCCACCGTTACATAATCCGGTACACCAAGTTTAAAATCTGCATATGTTTTCTGCATTATTCTCTCCTCCTGATATGAGCAAGTCCCTGCCCGCTGCTTATTGTTGATTGCTTTTCACAACCCTGCAGGGGACTTCCTTGCTTCTGTTAGATATAAGCATTTCACACTTTCTGTTCTTGTTATTTAGCGCTTTCCTTCTATTATCTGTACAAACCCAAACAACATATGGGAAGCTTTCTTTCATACTACTTATCTATATGCTTTATTATATTGATTTTTTGTTTTTTTTCTATGCTTTAAAGTTTTTATAACATTGCAGAATGTTCACTTTGTAAAACTCGTCTCTGCTATTTTTCATCCAACCCGTGACTCGTATATTAGACATTTGTAAATATGTCAGGCCTCACTCCTGTTTTTGATACCTTATTGCAGGACTAAGTTCCACCCTTAATTTCAATATAAGAACGTAAAGGACTAATTGTGGAAATTACTATTTCATTTAAGGGAAAATGTGAAGAAATTGTGATTTTAGCACTCACCTATTGACTTTGCTAACATCAAGTGTTATATTACATATAGAACAAAGGAAGAGATAAAAAAAGAGCTTCCGGATGTTCAGAATAACCAAACAATCACCACTGCGGAATAACCCAAAGTGGTAACGATATACCGACAACAGTTGGATCTCTTGATCCACCGGAACGGCGTTTCAATTTGAAAGGAGAAATGACTTATGATGTTCCCGAGTGTATTTGGAGAAAACTTATTTGATGACTGGATGGATGATTTTGGATTCAGAGACAACTTCTTTAGTGGTAAGAATCCTCTTTATGGCAAACATGCCAAAAATATCATGAAAACCGATGTACGTGAAACAGATAAAGGATATGAACTGGATGTAGATCTTCCTGGATTTAAGAAAGATGAAGTACAGGTACAGCTGAAAGACGGATATCTTACTATTTCCGCTGCCAAAGGCCTTGACAAAGACGAACAGGATAAGAGGGGCAACTACATCCGCCGTGAACGTTACGCCGGCAGTACAAGCAGAAGCTTTTATGTTGGGGATGGTGTAAAGAACGATGAAGTTCATGCCAAATTTGAAAACGGCGTCCTGAAACTTTCTATTCCAAAGAAAGCAGCACAGGAAATCGAAGCTGATAAATACATTTCTATCGAAGGATAACGATGACTCACTTTCACAGGAGGAGGGGAATCCACAGGGATTCCCCTCCTCCTCTTTTTATACCTGACACCAGCCATTCGCATTCCACTTCGCTGCATTCTCATTGTCAAAGAATTCATAATATCGGGTATTTTTTAACAAAGTTATTGGTATTTCAGAATATTTTTTGTATATTTTGCAGTACATTATTCCATTTTTTTGAAATTAATGGTATAATATGCACATTAAATAAATCTGTTTCGCAATCTTTCAGGACAATACTCCTGAACAGCCACGTAAAACACGATCATGACAGGAGGTTTTTATTATGGATCAGGACAAAATGATTAAAATCTATGCACGTAGTGACAGCCGCATTCAGCTGAAAATGATTCCGGGACATTTCGTAACTTCCCAGTCTCATATCACACATTATCTGGACCTCACCACCATGAAATCCAGATCCTCCGAAGCGCAGCGTATCGCAGCCACTCTCGCAGCAAATTATGAAGCATCCATTCCGGTAGACACCATCGTCTGCATGGATGGACTTGAAGTGATCGGTGCCTATCTCGCCGAAGAACTGACCAAGGCCGGTGTACTTTCCATGAACGCTCATCAGACCATTTACGTCATCACACCGGAATTCAACAGCACCGGACAGATGATCTTCCGCGACAACTATGAGCCGATGATCAATGGTAAAAACATCCTCATCCTCAACGGTTCCATTACCACCGGTTCCACACTGAACCGTGCCATCGAAAGTGTTCTCTATTACGGTGGCAAGATCCGCGGAGTCGCAGCCATCTACAGTAGCGTAGACAGCGTAGCTACCCTCCCTGTCCACTCTATTTTCCAGGCCAGAGACATCCCTGACTATCACTCTTACCGCTCCGACAACTGCCCACTGTGCAAAAACCGCCAGAAGATCGATGCCATTGTCAGCAGCTATGGATATTCTGTATTGTAAATTTTAACCAGATCAATGAAGTCCTCCCTGGGTTGCAAAAAAACAACAACCCGCGGGGGACTTACTCATATCACACTAAATCTGCAAACAAAGAAGAAGCCATATATCAACCAATGCTTCATAAATGACATTGATATCCCTATGACTTCCTCTTTATAATTTCTGCTTATAATTGATATTCTCTATACATGGCTTCACGCATTTCTTTATCCGTAACAACCTTCTGAATCTCATCACCCCGGCCATCAAGGATAAGCCTGTTGATCAGAACGCTAAGACGCTCCTCACCTTGGGCCATTCCCTGCGCCATTCCTTGTGCCATTCCTTGCGCCATTCCTTGCGCCATTCCTTGCGCCATCCCTCGTTCTAGCCCTAATGCTTCAGCCTGTTCTTTAGCTTCCTTAAGCAGTCTTGCCCTTTTCTCAGATTCCAGTTCCAGAACATGTCCGCCCATAACCTCACCTATTCCTTTCCGGACTTTCTCCTCGTTTCTGAAAATATAATCAGATATCCGAGTGATCAGTCCAATCAGATCACTGAACAGTTCAGACCTTCCAACCTCAGTAATCTCCACTTTCAGCTTACTCCGGATCACTTCATATTCATTCAACAATTCCTGAAAAAGTTGTGGATCCTCACTCATCTCATGCCCTCTTTTCTCATATCTCATGATATAAAAAGGAAGCAGCATAAGAAGACTTTTCTCAAATATCTTATCTTTTGTATAATTATCAACTTTAATCGTGGGCACTCTGTACAAATGACATTTTCCATCCGGAAAAACCACATCCACTTCCAGAAAATCCGGCGTATTGCTACCGCTTCTCAGATACAACACACAAGAACGAGGAAACTCCATCCGATACCTCCGTCCCTGCTTCCTGGCAAACTCAACAGCAGTTGCAAAATCATACTCGATCATCCGTACAGCCATCGTCGTGTCATCCGTACTCTGACATTCTATGTGATAAATCTTATTTCCGATCAACAACCGCGAATCCGTAATAATCTCACCATCCACCCGCTGATACTCATTACGCAGCTGCACAATCTCCACATCAGCCGGATACGATGTATGAAAAACATCATTGATCAAAGGCACGACCAGAAATGTCATCTTCTCCATCATAGTACGAAAAACATCATCAAAAATCGTATTATCACTCAAACAATACTCCTTCTGGTATCCATAATTATACCATCAAACAAACACTACAGAAACCTTGTATACAGTTTTTATAAATGTTTTTGAAAAAACGCTTCAGACATTGAAGCCAAAAGAAACCAAATAAATGGCCAGATCTTATAAGATATACAAATCATACCACACATCCCATCACAACACCACAAAAATCCATCCCAAAAATTCGACACTACTCAACTTCTACGCGTCCAGCAACACGCCGACACTCACAACCCTCCCGCCAAACCACAAACAATCTCAGCCTTTCCTCCCAGCCATCCAGCGCAGCGCTGATGGCTCATCCAACTCCCGTCAGACCACTCTACCTACCACTCTGAAAGATCAGCCCGGGAGGTGTGTGCGGTCTGTCACTGGCTCTGCAGGAGGGGAGCTGATTCTTGGCTGGTGGAAATCTGCGTTGTTTTTCAAAAGTTCGCTGTTTGAGCGAAGCGAGTTCGGACTTTTGGAAAACGCTTTTAGCAGATTCCCGGCAGCCTAGAAGCCAGTCCCCGACGAAGCCCCAGCGACAGACCGCACACACCTCCCGGGCGTCCCTTTCACAACCTTGCCCCCACCAAACACCTGTGCTATAATCAAACTAATCAAAAAACCGAGGTAAACCACACATGAATAAAAAAGAAATCGCAGAAATAAAAAAACAGTTCACCCCCGACCGATGTTCCATCACCCGCATCTGCGGCTGTTACGTAGACGGCGAAAAAAACAAAAAAACCGAACTCAAAGAAGCCTTTTTATCCTTATCAGAAGAAGAAACTTTCAAATACTTCGACATCTTCCGAAAAACCCTCACCGGCACCATCGGAAAAAACCTCATCAACATGGAATTTCCTCTGGACCAGGAAGCGGAAGGCGGAACCCAGAACTTCCTTATGAAGCTTCGTGAAAGCAAACTCACCGACGACACCCTCACCGAAGCCTTCTACGACAAAATTATCGAAAACTACGACTACGGCGAAAACTACTACATCATCCTCATCCACGCAGTCTACGACATCCCCGGAAAATCCTCAGACGGAGCCGAAATGTTCGACGCCTCCGATGAGATCTACGACCACATCCTCTGCAGCATCTGCCCCGTCAAACTCTCCAAGGCAGGCCTGCACTACAACGTAGAGACCAACAACATCGAAGACCGCATCCGCGACTGGCTGGTAGAAATGCCCGACTGGGGCTTCCTCTTCCCACAGTTCAATGACCGCAGCACCGATATCCATGGCCTCCTCTACTACACAAAAAACGCCGAAAACCTCCGCTCCACCATGATGGAAGAAGTCTTCGGCTGTACCACACCACTGTCCGCAGCAACCCAGCGCGACTCATTCAACGCTCTGGTTGAAGAAACCCTCGGCGATGACTGCGCCTACGATACCGTCCTTGAGATCCACGAAAAACTTAACGACCTCATCGAATCCCAGAAAGACGAACCGGAACCAGTAGTCCTCACCAAATCCGAGGTAAAACGCCTCTTCGAAGAATGCGGCGTAGAAGACGAAAAACTCCAGAACTTTGATGAACAATACGAACTTGCCGCAGGCGAAAAATCTTCCCTGGTAGCATCCAATATCACCAACACCAGAAAATTTGAGATCAAGACTCCGGACGTGGTGATCCATGTAGCACCAGACCGCGCAGACCTGGTAGAAACCCGGATCATCGATGGCCGCAAATGCCTGGTGATCCCCATGGAAAGCGAAGTAGAGCTCAATGGCATCCGTGTCAGCGCACTGAACTCTGCTGAAAATACAACAGCAGAATCCATTCCTGTTAATGATACTAACAATATTAATAACACTGACACCGAAGAAGAAATCCCATTTTAAAGGAGACCTTATGAACAATAAAAAAATCTTATTCTTCGACATAGACGGCACACTGCTCACCCCACACCCATTCAAGGTTCCGGAAAGCACCAGCCTCGCCCTCAAAAAAGCCCACGAAAACGGCCATCTCCTCTTCATCAACACCGGCCGCACCAAAGCCATGATGCCCTCTGAACTCTCAGACCTCCATTTCGATGGCTATATATACGGCTGTGGAACCCACATTTACATGGATAACAAACTGCTCTTCTTCCGCACAGTACCCAACCTTCTGTGCAAAGAAACCGTGAATCTTCTCCGCAAATGCAAGATCGAAGCACTCTTTGAATCCAACACCGAGATTCTGTACGATGGCGCATCCCCGGCACAGTCCGAATTCGGAGCCAGAATGCGGAAAGAAATCCCAATGGTAGACATCACGAAATTTAACCGTGAAGACGCCTGCACCTACTCCTACGACAAGTTCCTGGTACACATGCTGCCAGACTCCAATGTAGAAAAATTTCGCAGTTTCTGCAATGACCATTACACCTATTTTGAACACGGAGACGGAATCTGGGAAGTCACACAGAAAGGCACCAGCAAAGCCACAGGCATGAAATTTCTCCTGGACCGTCTTTCCATTCCGAAAGAAAACAGTTACGCATTCGGAGACAGTCCCAACGATCTCCCCATGCTGAAAGCAGCCGGAATCAGCGTGGCCATGGGCAACTCCTATGGCGATATCGAAAAGGACTGCACATATCAGACAAGCGCTGTTGATAAAGATGGAATCTGCAACGCACTGGAACATTTCAAACTGATCTGATTTGATAAAAAAAACGGGCAATGTACGATAAATGGTACATTGCCCGTTTTTTATACTCTTAATATAACTTTTTTATTTATTTCTCAGCTTCCGGTGTAGCAGTTGCCTCAACCTCTGTAGAATCTGCTGCAGTAGAATCCTCAGCCGCCGGAGTCTCAGTCACATCCGAATCCGGTGTCGGAGTTGGAGTCTGGATCGTAAAGCTGTGATTATCTGTGATCTTGATCTTCTTGATCAGTTTTGTCTCTTCTTTGATATCCGCTTTCTTTTTCCAGCCATCTGTAGTATCGTTATAAAAATCATCCTTCTTGGTATTTGTCAGAGACTCTTTCTTACTCTCTGTTGCTGTTTCATCATTCTTGGAATCCAGTCTTACCACATACCATACGGAATCTGTCTTGATAATCTCCTCGTTCAGTGCACCTTCATCCAGTTTTCTTAATGCGGTACGGACCTCATCCGGATAAGTAGTTCCGTTAGCCGCACTGTCATCGCCTTCCTCATAAGTCGGACAGGTACCGGTTGTTGCTGTCATATCTTTAGAAATCTCATCTCCAAGAGTATTGAAGTCTGCAGTAGGATCTTCTTTAACCTTGTCAAAGAATTTCTGGAGATTCTCTTTATTTGTCTTGATATCATCATCAGAAAGATCATCTCCGCTGACCTTCGCGCTTGCATAGCTGAAAGACATCTGCTGATATTCTTTCTCATCCAGCTTCACGTCTGCCTTGGCCTCAATGGCGTCTTTCATTTTCACATCGTAAGTCTCAAGCTCCAGGAAAGTTTTCACCATATCTTCATCAACTGCAAGCTCTGCAATTGTCTCATCAGAGTTTGCTGCAATAAAGTTCTTGGCAGCTTCCTCAAGAGCCTTCTGCTCATCCTCGGAGATCTCCACATTATACTCGGAAGCGTGCTCCTTCTCCAGGCACATTTTCTCAACAGTCTCAACGGATGTTGTTACCGCATTCTCACCGTAAGTCTCATCGGAATCATCACCCATCTTGGTACTCCAGATAGACATGTCGCTTCCGCCGCCAAGATACATCCTGTACATAGCCTCAGCCTGTGCCTGCTGCATACGTGCCGCAAGACTTACAACACCAAGCGGGATCTCCTGCTTATTCACTGTCACTGCAGTCTTTGTGCCGTCGAGTTTTTTATTTCCGCAGCCTGCCATCATTCCTGCTGCTGTAACGCAGACAAGAGCGGTAACTGCCGCTTTTTTTACTGAATTTTTCATTTCATCCTCCATCTATCCGTCCATAAAAATCACGGTCCGGCTCTTATTCCATAATGCTTAATTATAAACGTTTTCCTCTTTAAGAGCAAGGAATTTCACGAACTTACACGACATTTCACAAATTATCCACAAGTCTTTCCGGGAAAATATCCGGTATCCACAGACCGGATGTTTTTTCCCGTGGATAACCCTAAGCTTAGCTGATTCTTCCCTTTACTCCAGTGGCTCTGCCAGTTTTGCCAACTCCCCCGCAAACTTCATCAACTCTTCGATCAGCCTTCCCTGTGGTGTCAGGATAAATTTCGGCTCATGATCAGCCTTAAACTGCAAACCTCTCCGGTACTGCGCCATAATAGCCGGGATACCTGCGGGATCCAGCTTAGCCTTTTCATAGAGCGTGATCCGGACATCTTTTCCAAGCTGCTTGATCTCCGTCACATATCCCTGATGAGCAAGGGCCTTCAGTCTTGCAATGGCAAGAAGATTCAGTACTGCTTTCGTCGGCTCACCAAAACGGTCGATCAGCTCTTCCAGCATATCGTCATACTCCTGCTGACTCTCAATACCGGCAATTCGCTTGTAAATATCCAGTTTCTGAAATTCGTTGCTGATGTAGGAATCCGGAATAAATGCATCGATATTAAGATCAATGGTCGTCTCAAAATCATCCATAGTCTGGATTCCCTTAGCCTCCTTGACAGCCTCACTGAGCATCTTGCAGTAAAGGTCATAGCCCACCGCGTTCATATGGCCATGCTGCTGAGCTCCAAGAAGATTTCCTGCTCCACGGAGCTCCAGATCCTTCATGGCGATCTTAAAGCCGCTTCCAAGATCCGAATATTCCCGCATGGCGCTGAGTCGCTTTTCCGCTGTCTCCTGAAGCATCTTATTCTTCGTATACATCAGAAACGCATAGGCAGTACGGTTAGAACGTCCTACACGTCCGCGAAGCTGATACAGCTGAGAAAGACCATATCGATCGGAATCATGGATGATCATGGTATTTACATTGGAGATATCCAGTCCCGTCTCAATAATGGTAGTGGAAACCAGTACATCCACATCTCCGTTGATAAAATCATACATCACCTGCTCCAGTTCCCTCTGGCTCATCTGACCATGGGCAAAATCCACCCTGGCTTCCGGCACCAGCTTCGATATGCGAAGAGCTACCTCCGCAATATCATTAACCCGATTGTATACATAATAAACCTGGCCGCCACGTCGAAGTTCCCTGCGGATAGCCTCCCGGACAGTCTCCTCATCATATTCCATAACATACGTCTGGATCGGCACACGGTCCATAGGCGGCTCTTCCAGAACACTCATGTCACGGATACCAATGAGACTCATATGAAGAGTTCGGGGAATCGGAGTTGCAGTCAGTGTCAGCACATCCACATCTTTTTTCATCTGCTTGATCTTTTCTTTATGAGTGACACCGAAACGCTGTTCCTCATCAATGATCAGAAGTCCCAGATTCTTAAATTCCACATCTTTGGAAAGAACCCTGTGAGTACCGATCACAATGTCCACCTGGCCTTTTTTGATCCCCTCGATGGTCTTTTTCTGCTGGGCAGAAGTACGGAACCGGCAGAGAAGATCCACTTTCACCGGAAATTCCTTCATACGCTGCACAAAGGTGTTGTAATGCTGTTGGGCAAGAATGGTAGTGGGCACCAGATAAACGACCTGGCGGCTTTCCTGAACTGCCTTAAACGCAGCTCTTAAAGCAACCTCCGTCTTACCGTAACCAACGTCACCACACACAAGACGATCCATGATCTTGGTACTTTCCATGTCCTTCTTGGTATCCTCGATGGCTGCCAGCTGATCCTCTGTCTCCTCATAAGGAAACATTTCTTCAAATTCCTTCTGCCAGACCGTATCCGGGCCACAGACATAGCCCTCTTTTTCCTGGCGGACCGCATAAAGCTCCACCAACTCTTTTGCGATATTTTTAACCGCACCCCGGACACGGCTCTTGGTCTTGTTCCACTCCTGTCCGCCAAGTTTATTCAGCTTGGGTGTTTTTGCATTTTCGGAAGATCCGGAATATTTCTGCAAAGCATCCAACTGGGTTGCCAGGATGTAGAGATTGCTGCCACCACGGTACTCAATCTTGATGTAATCTTTTACAACTCGGTCCACTTCCACTTTTTCGATTCCACGATAAATTCCAAGTCCATGTTTTTCGTGGACAACAAGATCCCCGATGGAAAGCTCCGCAAAATCCTGGATACGGTTTCCACTGTACTTTTTCTTCTTTTTGCGCTTCTTCTGCTCTTTGCCGAAAATGTCTGTTTCCGTCATCACCGCAAATTTGATCAGCGGATACTGGAAACCACGGCGCGCATGGCCATAAACAACCATGATCTCGCCGGGGCTTATGATACGGTCTGTATCCTGGCTGTAAAAAGCATTCAGGCCTTCCTCTGAGAGATCCTTTGCCAGACGCTCTGCCCTTGTCCTGGAACCGGAAAGCAGGGCGATCCGGTACCCCTGGCTTTTATACTGGAGAAGATCTTTTACCAGAAGTTCAAAACTGCTGTTGTAAGAATCCACAGATTTCACCGTGAGATCAAATTCCTCATTGATCTTCCAGCCGGAACGTCTCGGAGAAAGTGCGGACACAGCCACGCAGTTCCGTCTGTTCAGTTTCTTCTGCACTTCCTGAAAACCACAGAGCCACTGTTCCGGAAGATTTGCCTCGCCTTTTTCCTCCCTGTGCATGCGGCTCTGACGGTACTCTTCCTCCACACCTTCGCCGTTTTCTGCCAGATGGTTCAGCTCCTCCAGAAACAGCAGTGTTTTTTCTTCCGGAAAATAATCCAGGAAAGATACCATATCCTCGCAGTCCATCTTTTCTGTAGCCGGATAAATGGTGATCTCATCTATATTTTCCAGAGATCTCTGGCTTTCTGCATCAAAACTCCGGATGGAATCGATCTCATCATTCCAGAGTTCAATACGCCATGGATTCTCCTCCGTCAGCGGATAGATATCAATGATCCCTCCCCGCACGGAAAACTGTCCCGGAAGCTCCACCTGGCCAACCCGCTCATATCCCAGATCCACCAGATCTGCTTTCAGCTGATCCAGATCGATCACACTGTCACTTTTAAAATGAAGAAGGCTGCTTTTGATCTTTTCCAGAGGCATCAAAAAATCCATGCATCCGTCTATGCTGGTAACCACCGTCACTTCTTCCTGCTCCAGAAGTGCCCGGATCACACGCATCCGCTGCCGGATCAGAAGATTTCCATGAATGTCTGCCTGAAAAAACAGAAGATCTTTTGCCGGATAAAAATATACATTTTTGTCATAGAAGCGGTAATCCTCATAAATTTCCTTTGCGTTACGTTCATCATCCGCAAGGATCAGATGACATGGAAAAAGCCCGGAAAGTCCATACATCAGATGGACTTTCTGGGACTCCATACATCCGGAAACATTAAGAATTCCGCGGTTTGCGCCACAGCGCTTTTTTATTTCTTCAAACTCTGCAAGGCCCTGCAGAGGCTGCAAAAATGCTTCCATACAAACCTCAATTCTTAGGCTTTTTCCTGTTATACTTATTCATCGCCGCATCCACGCCCTCGGACAGGATCATTTCTACGGCCTCTGCCGCATCATTAATTCCCTCGTCCACAAGCTTGCGGTCGCTGTCCGAAAAATGACCCAGCACAAAATCTGCCAGATCCCAGTCTTTCGGTTTCGCACCAACACCAACACGGATACGGATAAACTTCTCAGTTCCAAGACGACGGATAATATCCTTGATCCCGTTATGTCCGCCTGCACTGCCTTTTTTGCGGATACGAAGCTGTCCCGGTTCCAGATCGATATCATCGTAGATCACGATCAGCTCTGTCTCCGGATCGATCTTGAAATAGCTGGACATCTCCTGAATCGGACCGCCGCTTAAATTCATATAGGAAAGCGGTTTCATCAGAATGGCTTTTTCACCGCCGATGATGCTTTTTCCATACATGGCATTAAATTTTACGCCGCCCTGTGGGATATTATGCTTCTCCACAAGGCAGTCGATGGTGTCAAATCCCATGTTATGGCGGGTAGCCTCATACTGCTTTCCCGGATTTCCCAAACCTGCAATTAAATACATAAAAACTCCTCAATTAGTTGAAATATACCATCTCATCAGCAAGAGGCTCGCACACTTCCACATGCTCTGCATAAAGTACAATACCCTCTCCCTGATATTCCATTCTCTTTTCAAAAGCAACCTTCGCGGTAACTTCCACCCACTGTCCTTCTGCAATCTTCGGGGCAAAAGCGCTTTTGCAGATATATCCCAGGAATGTGGTATCATCTGCACAACATGTCATGGCTGTTCTTCCTGGAACAAAGAATTTGCTTCCCATTCCACGCGGTTTCAGGGCACGTGCCTTGAAATGGACAGTTTTTCCGACGTAACGGTCCGGATGATCCATGGAATCTACAAACCAGATGCCGTAATCCTCCGGAAGGATATCGATCACCGGTGCATCAATATCAAACGGCATCTCATCTTCAAAAAGATCACCAAGCTCGCCTTCTTCATCCTCAAAGATGATCTCTGCACGCTGGTTTACCACCTTGATGCTTCTTCTGTAGGAAGGAAGCGGATCCTCTTCCTGACAGCGGTTAAAGATAACCATATCTGCATTACGGACCATGTCCATAAAAAGGGACTTCATGTTGGCCATATAAACCTGGAATGTGCTGGCATCCACACAGGTAATGTGCTGTTCCACACCCCAGCCCGCCGGTTTTTCCATCTCTTCAAACTTGCTTACCAGCCACATGCCATTGTACTCAATAATCACACGTTCCGGCTGATGCAGGATATCCATTGCCGCAAGTCTCTCCGGTGTCAGTTCTTCCTCGCTGTCGATAACCTCCACAACGGTGTTGCTCTTTTTCAGGGCTTCCTCATCATACTCCTCTTCTCCTTCTTCGCAGAGGATAAGAAGTGTTTTTCCCTCAACCTGAAAATAATCCTGCTGCAGGGTAAAGCTCAGGAAAGAGGTCTTGCCACTTTCCAGAAAACCTGTGATCAGATAAATGGGAACTTTGATCTCTTCCATAAATTTATCCTGTAAGATACTATCCGTTAATCCGGACAGTATCCATTTCCTTTCTGTAATATAAAATCTGAAAAATTTCTCTTATGTTCTGTTTTTATGCGATTCCAAAAAGCTCTTCCAGAGCATGCTCATCAAGTTTGGAACCGATCACGCACAGACGGCCTGTATATTCCGGTGCGCCCTCACGGATCTCGGTTTCTTCCGGAACCATATCAAAATAGATCCATGTTCCGTCCTCTGCCGGAAGCATTCCTTTTGCACGGAGGATGATACCATATTTGTCAGACTCGGAAAGTGCCTCAAGGATCTTCTCAAGTCCCTCACGTGTGAATTTTTTAATTGTCTCACGGCCCCAACTTGTGAAGACCTCATCTGCATGATGGTGATGATGGTCATGTCCACAGCCGCACTCACCGTCGTGGTGATGATGGTGCTCATGCTCTTCGTGATCATGGCCGCAGCCACACGCGCCGTCATGGTCGTGGTCATGGCCGCAGCCGCACTCCTCGTCATGGTGATGATGGTGCTCATGCTCTTCGTGATCATGGTCATGTCCACAGCCGCACTCCTCATCATGGTCGTAGTGATGGTGATGCTCATGCTCTTCGTGATCATGGCCGCAGCCACACTCGTCATCATGATGATGGTGATGATGCTCATGCTCTTCCTCAAGCATTTCCTGCTCCAGAGATACCGGATGCTCCATAACCTCTACCAGTTTCTTTCCGTCAAGGTTCTCAATCGGAGTTGTGATGATGGCTGCATCTTTATTCAGGCTGCGAAGAAGCTCCAGGGACTCCTGAACTTTCTTCTCAGTTGCGATATCTGTACGGCTCATGATGATGGCGCCTGCATACTGGATCTGATTGTCAAAGAACTCACCGAAGTTCTTCATGTACATCTTGCATTTCTTGGCATCAACAACAGTTGTATAGCTGTTCAGTTTGATGTCAACCTCATCCTGAACACCCTGTACAGCTTTGATAACGTCAGAAAGTTTACCAACTCCGGATGGCTCGATGAGGATTCTGTCCGGGTTGTATTTGGTAACAACTTCTTTCAGGGAAGTACCGAAATCTCCAACCAGTGAGCAGCAGATACATCCGGAATTCATCTCACGGATCTGGATTCCGGCCTCTTTCAGGAAACCACCGTCAATACCGATCTCACCAAACTCGTTCTCGATCAGCACGACCTGCTCACCCTGAAATCCGTCTTTCAGAAGTTTTTTGATCAGAGTTGTTTTTCCGGCACCAAGGAAACCGGAGATAATATCAATTTTTACCATTTTGTATACACTCCTTTTAACGTAGTTTGACCAGGAAGTGTTTATACCCCCTGGTTGTATCCTGTTATGATCATGATGGAAGAGAAAAATTCTTGTTTCTCTCTCTGTTATCATTATATCCATTTTGTAAAACAGACATTCGTGTTCTGTTTTGCATCCAGATTAAGACAGGGATGTGAAAAGCTCACATCCCTGAAAATCGTTCCTCTTATCAGCCGTTGATCATAAAGCTCATAAGTTTGTCGATGTCCTCTTTCTCTGCTGCAACGATCTCAAGTTCCGGGATCTCACCGCCGGAGAAGATGTTTGCAAGAGATACATACTGAGAAAGTTTGGATTTCAGGTTCAGTCTGTCTCCCTCTCCTGTTACAAGCTCTACTCTGCCTTTACAGCTGTCAATTACCTCAAAAAATTTATCGATATCTGTAATATGTGTTACTTTCATTTTCAAAATCTCCTTTCTTAATTAAAGGGCTGTTCTTAACTCTTTCCGTTAGATTATACCCCAGTGTTTTTAAAAAAGCAATCCCCGCCGGGCAAAAACACTTCACAGATATTTCCTGTAAATAACAAATTCCTTTGTCACATTTCTTCAATCTCAACGGTACAGTCTTTTCTTCCTTTGTTCCATTTCATAAGATAAACTTTAAATCCAAGAGAATCTCTGGCAATGGTAAAAGGTTCCTCCCTGAGCACTTCCGACTCTGTTCCCTGTTTTTTCAGTTCTGCCTGTTTTCCCCGGGCTTTTTCCACCAGAACTTTCAACTGTTCATCCGCTTCTTTTCCAAAAGAACGATCTCCGTATCCGGCAGAAGCTTCCTGCAGTTTCCCGGAAAGGCACATTGTCACCTGGATGTGTTTCGTGCGGTGAAGCATTCCTGCCAGCTTCCGTGCTATCCATTTAAACGGAAATCTCCGATAGATCCCCAGCCATCTGACAAAAGTGCAGTCTCCCGCCTCACGTGCAATCTCTTTCATTACCGAAACAGCTCTTTCTGAAGGGATCCACGGCTCTTCCCTGGGCACAATATATTTCTCCGGAACAGCCGGATAACAGCAGTAGTTCAGAGGTGGGAACTCCACCAGTGCGGAAAGCTTCTCCTCCAGAGCATTGCAGCTGTCCCCGCCAATATAATCATATTTGTCACGCAGGATCGCCAGACGGTACTCCAGCTGCCGCAGATATTCATATCCTTCCACCCAGAAATGTCCGATCTGACTGTAATCGTAGAGATGTTTTTCCAGAGTCAGGGTTTCAAAAAACAGCGTCACTACCGAATCGTCCTGATGCACAACCAGAATGTATTCCCTTCCCTGACGGCTTAGATCTGCCAGGATCTCCCCCTCATAGTCCGGCTTGTATACACCAGTCATACGGGCATTTCCGAAGATGAGAAAACTTTCTACAGCGTCATTCATAAGATACACAAGACGTATCTCTCCGTTCCGTACATAAATATCCTGAGAATCTTTTTCATTTACTGCAACCAGCTCAAACTGATCTTCACCAAGCAGCTCTGCAAGCTTCTGAAAAGCATCTGGCAACTCTTCAAAAGCCTTCTCGGAAACGTATCTCTCCGGCGCTGTTTTTCCCGCAGTATTATTTCCAGTATTCATCAATTACCTCTTTGTTCAGTTTTTCTCCGATGACGATCATGATCTCCTGGCCAAGTTTCGTTGGCTGGATACAGATCTCATGGCGGGTGGCATTCAGCTCCAGCCACTGTCCGTCTTCTTTCTTAAGAAAACCTTTTACGCGGAAAACATCTCCGCAGGACGGGTCGTTCAAGATCTTTTCTGCTGTTTCCCGAAGTTCCTCTTCGCTCTTATGAACATTCATAAAAAACAGGGAATCAAATCCACCGCCTTCTGCATAGGATTCTTTCACATAATCTTCTGCCACATACCTGCAGTTCAAGATCTTTTCCAAATCTTCGTCTGTAAAATCATCCCAGTTTTTATCCATGATTTCGCTGTCCAGACGGCGCTTACACTGGATCTGACCAAGTGCACGGTTGAGATGTTCCTTTGTGCTGTGGATCTCTTCCTCTGTGGCTTCCTGACTCCTGCTCAGAAGTACGCAACCTGCATCTGCCACCTCAGAAGCCAGCAGATAATCCGCTTCCGCAGAAAAATCCTCCGCAAGCTTGGCATCCACAATAGCGATCACATTTCCGATCTCATACCACTTATCCAGTGGTTCCTCATGGAGGGCGTCAAAAAACTCATCCACATCAAAGATTCCGGATGGTTCCACGATCACACGGTCATAACCGCACATTCCCATGGCGATCAGTTTTGTCTTAAATCGACGTCTGTGACAGTCCGCGTCACATCCACCAGAAACCATCTCCAGCTCACAGTTGTCTCCCATCAGATCCTGAAGCAGCATCATATCCACATTTACTGCCCCGAAATCATTTTCCAGGATACCGATGTTCATGCCTTTTTTCAGAAGATAGGAGGCATATTTTTTTATAAATGTTGTCTTCCCGGATCCGAGAAATCCGGTTATCAGATCAATTTTTATCATATTTCTTCCTTTACTTTATCTCAATAATACTCCTGTCCGGCAGACACCGGACTGTTACCAGTATATAATCTTTTGCCCACAAAGAAAAGAGGCGGCCCTGAAAAATCTTCTCAGAACTGCCTCTTTCCGGCTATTTTACCCTTTTATGATTATGTATGAAGATTACTTTGTAAACAGATCTACCAGATCCTGGCCGTCATCATAACCCTGAGCTTTCAGCTCCTGAACGAACCACTCGTCTACGCCGTCTACTGCTTCCTTGAAGGAATCGATATCCATGTCCTCTTTCTCTGTGAAAGTTACACCGTTTTTGTCTGCCCAGCGTGTTTTGATCTCATCATCGCTGGAACGGTTGATGTAACGCTCATACTCAACAGCTTTCTGACCACACTCATCAACAACTGCCTGCTGCTCCGGTGTCAGTGCATCGTAAACATCCTGGTTGATGCAGAAGAACAGACAGTCATAAATGGCATCCCACATGGAGCAGTATGGCTGTACTTCCTGTACGCTGGCTGCATCGATTGCAGGTAACGGGTTCTCCTCGCCCTCTACGGTGTTCTGCTGAAGAGCTGTGTAAGTCTCAGACCAGTTCATGTTTGTGGCATCTGCGCCCCATCTCTTATAGCATTCCATAAGAAGGTTGGAACCAGCCACACGAACCTTCAGATTCTTCATATCATCTACAGATTTTACCTCATGCTTGCTGTTTGTCAACTCACGAAATCCGTTCTCTGCAATACCCATGCAGTGAAGTCCGTAGCCGTTAAGGATCTCCTTCAGCTTGTCTCCGGCCTCTCCGTCAAACTTCGCATCTGCATCATCGTAGGAATCATAGATGAACGGCAGGGATACCACATTGAAGCGTGGATCAAATGCAGAATAGATCAGATTGGAATGCATGGAGATCTGTACCGGGTCTCCGTTCATCAATGCCTGGATTCCCTCGGACTGATTTCCGTTTGTCAGCTGATCCGCTGCGTAAATGTTAACCTTGACCTTTCCTCCGGTAGCCTTTTCCATGAGTTCACCGAACTTACGTCCTCCATCAGCCCAGGTACTTGTCTCCGTTGTGGAGCATGCAAAGTTCCAGGTTGTCTCAGGCCAGTTCAGATCACTGTAATCCTCCACGGTATCTACCGAATCCTCTGTAAACAGATCTACAAGATCCTGTGCATCGTCATAGCCTGCACTCTTAAGCTCCTTTACAAACCAGTCGTCGATTCCGTCTACTGCTTTCTTGAAAGAATCGATATCCATATCCTCTTTCTTTGTAAAAGTCACACCGTTGCTCTTCTCCCAGCGGCTCATGATCTCCTCGTCGCCGGAACGGTTGATATAACGCTCATACTCAACAGCCTTCTGACCTGCCTCATCAACAACCTGCTGCTGTTCCGGTGTCAGGCTGTCATAGATATCCTGGTTGATACAGAAGAACAGACAATCATAGATTGCATCCCACATGGAGCAGTACGGCTGTACCTCCTGTACACTGGCTGCGTCGATCGCAGGCAACGGGTTCTCCTCACCCTCTACCGTATTCTGCTGAAGTGCTGTGTAGGTCTCAGACCAGTTCATATTTGTGGCATCTGCCCCCCATCTCTTATAGCATTCCATAAGAAGGTTGGAACCGGCCACACGAACCTTCAGGTTCTTCATGTCGTCTACTGTTTTTACTTCATGCTTGCTGTTTGTCAGCTCACGGAAACCGTTCTCTGCGATTCCCATACAGTGAAGTCCGTACTCACCAAGGATTTCTTTCAGCTTTTCTCCGGCCTCACCATCAAATTTTGCATCTGCGTCATCGTAAGAATCATAGATAAACGGCAGGGATACTACATTGAATCTCGGGTCAAATGCAGAGTAGATCAGATTGGAATGCATGGAGATCTGTACCGGGTCTCCGTTCATCAGTGCCTGGATTCCCTCGGACTGATTTCCGTTTGTCAGCTGGTCTGCTGCATAAATATTAACCTTGACTTTTCCGCCGGTTGCTTTTTCCATAAGCTCACCGAATTTACGTCCGCCGTCAGCCCAGGTACTTGTCTCCGTTGTAGAGCATGCGAAGTTCCATGTCATCTCCGGCCAGTCAAGATCACTGTAATCTGCGATGGTATTAAAGGAATCACTTCCGTCTCCGGCATCCTTGGAGCTCTGGCTTCCTGTGTCAGAAGACTGGTCTCCTGTATAGGAGCCCTCTTTTGCAAGCGCCTTCGGAAGAGCTGTGGAAACAGCCGGAATATAAGTGATGATCAGAAGAACTGCAACGGATGCAGCGATCATCGGCATAACTGCTCTGGAGATCTGCTGAAGAGTAACCTCCAGACCTTTTTTGATCTTGATACTGATGGCAACGAAAAGGTTTACACCTACAGGAGGTGTTACCTGTCCGATCGCAAGGTTAACTGTTGCCATAACACCGAATGCTACCACATCATAGCCCAGAGCCTTACATACCGGAAGCATGATCGGTACAAAAATATACATTGCAGAGTTTGCATCAATGAAGCATCCTGCGATCAGGAAAATGATGTTTACGATCAGAAGGAAAGTAAACTGATTATGTGCAATGCTGGCAAGAAGCTCCGATGCCGCATTTGCAATACCAAACTTGGTACATACAAAAGAGAACAGGGAAGCACTCGCTACGATCAGCATGATTCCGCCTGTTGTCTTTGCAGAATCCACAAGAATGTCAAACAGATCTTTGAGCTTAACCTCACGGTAGATCACCATACCAACAAACAGACCGTAAACAACAGATACTGCTGCAGCCTCAGTTGGTGTAAAGATACCACCGTAAATTCCTCCGAGGATGATAACCGGCATCAGGAATCCCCAGAATGCATCTTTAAATGTATCCCAGCGCTCTTTTGCGGAAGCTTTTTCACGGGATGGCTGAATGTTATGTTTCTTTGCCTCGATCATAACGATGATCACAAGAGCAACACCCATCAGAAGTCCCGGAACGATACCAGCCATGAACATATCTGCAATAGATACACCTGTGATGGAAGCGTATACAACGAATGCGATACTCGGTGGTATGACAATGGCGATAGAACTGGAGGTTGCCATCAGTGCTGTGGAAAACGGTGCGGAGAAACCGCCCTGCTCAACCATAGCCGGGATCAGAACTGCTCCAAGTGCCGCAACAGTTGCAGGACCGGAACCGGAGATCGCTCCGAAGAAGCAGGCTACGATAACACATACAATGGCAATACCGCCCTTTTTATGTCCTACGCAGGTATCTACGAAGTTGATCAGTCGTTTGGAAATACCGGCTTTTGCCATGATGTTTCCGGACAGAACGAAGAACGGGATGGCAAGAAGCAGGAATTTACTGATTCCGGAGTACATATTTGTAGCTACGATCGTCAGAGATGTGCCGGAATAAAGGATGGCACATACAGATGACAGACCTAAGCAGATCGCAATGGGAAGTCCCAGGATCAGGAAAATAAAGAAGGAGATAAATAAGATTGCACTGATCATTTATTTGTCCTCCTTTTCATCATCTTTTTTCAGGCAGAAGTCCAGGCAGTACTCAATAAAATGAAGGATCATACAGCCTGCTCCGATCGGCACGAAGGACCAGAAGATCCACTCCGGCCAGTTCAATACGAAAGTTCTCTTGCCGTTTGCCAGCTGTGTAAGAACTTTGTCCATTCCATATTTAAATAAAATTGCGGAAAAAACAATGCTCAGGACCGTGATCAGGATCACAGATGGTTTTTCCAGTTTTTTCGGAAGACGGTCCGTAACCAGTGTCAGACTTACCAGTCCTCCTTTTTCACGGCAGGCAAGTGCTGCTGCCAGAAGTGTGATGAGAACAAACACCGCTACAACAAGCTCTTCTGTAAAAGACCATGAGCGGTGGATGACCTTACGGGAAAATACATTTCCCACAGTCAGCACAAGGATCAGCAGTGTGGAAATGACCAGTACGATTTTTTCTACTGCTGCAAGTGCGTTCATGAGTTTTTTGTACACTTTCATACTCTTTCCCCTTTTGTATATTTTTCCGGTTTCAGATCCTTACCGCGTGGTTTAAAATGTTTTGGATAAAAAAAATCCGTCCCCTCTCAGGGACGGATATAAACTTCCGCAACCACCCTGTTTCTCCATTGAAACAAGCACGATTCTGCAACGTACCGGCATACGCGACTTCTGTAACGGGAAGTACCCGTGAAAACCTACTTACTTGTCTGAAACTTTCGGCTTTCCTTCTCAGGGATGATATTCAAGGCAGTTCCGACGCTGCATCACACCAGTCACAGCTCTCTGAAGACGGTTCCTCTGTCTTTACTGATTCCCTTCATGGAATTTACTTCTGTTATGTGTTAACTCTTTAATGAGTTAAATCAATTCTAACTCTGTTTGTTTTGATAGTCAAGTTTTTTTTTCAAAAACTCCTTCAGGCGTTCTTTCCTTCTCCGGCGAAGTACTCCTTCACAAGCTTTACAACCACACCGGAAAGCAGGAATACTGCGATAAGGTTAGGGATCGCCATCAGACCGTTGAAGGTCTCTGCGATACTCCAGAGAAGTCCAAGGTCAACAGTTGCACCGATGATTGCTACCAGAGAGTACAGTACCATAAAAGGTCTGATAGCTTTTTCCTTAAAAAGGAACTCCGCACATCTGGCTCCGTAAAGTCCCCATCCAATGATAGTGGAAAATGCGAAGCAGCACATGGCAACTGCTGTAAAGATGGAAACCCAGTTTCCGTATGTACTGGTAAAACCGCTGATGGTAAGCTCCGCTCCTGCTGCTGCGCCATAACCAACCGGCACCCCGCTGCAGAGGATGACAAGCGCTGTCAGCGTACAGATCACGATCGTGTCCGTGAATACCTCAAAGATCCCGAAAAATCCCTGTTTTACAGGTTTTCTGGTGTCTGCACAGGCATGTGCAATGGAACCGGTACCAAGACCTGCCTCATTGGAAAAAATACCTCTGGAAACACCTTTTTTCATACTCATGAAAAAGCTTCCTACTACGCCGCCTGTCACAGATGCCGGATTAAATGCCCCTCTGATGATAGCGCTGAAAACCCCCGGAACATTTTTCCAGTTGATGATAACTACACCGACGGCAAGAATAATATAAAACAATGCCATAAACGGTACCAGCTTTTCTGTAACCTGGCCGATCCTTTTGATTCCGCCAAGCAGGATCATTGCCACAAGAATCGCAAGGATGATCCCCATAACAAGGTTTACCGTAGAAGTATTGTCTGCAGCGATCACATTGTAATTGATCAGTGCAGAATCAATAGCTGTTGTAATGGTATTAACCTGGGTTGCATTTCCGGTTCCGAAAACAGTCAGCACACCGAAAGCGGAAAACAGATACGCCAGCCAGTGCCAGTGTTTCTTAAGGCCGTTCTTGATGTAATACATTGGTCCGCCAACCAGATCTCCGTTGGCATTTGTTTCACGGAAATGTACCGCAAGTGTTACTTCGGAAAACTTCGTACACATTCCAAGAAGTGCGGAAACCCACATCCAGAACACAGCTCCCGGTCCTCCGATAGCGATGGCACCTGCGACACCTGCAATATTTCCGGTTCCCACGGTAGCAGCCAAGGCGGTACAGACAGCCTGAAACGGTGTCAGACTTCCATCAGAAGCCTCACGTTTACGAAGCATACGTCCGATGGTTACCTTGATGGCATAAGGAAATTTCCGGATCTGGAGAAAATTCGTGCGGATACTTAAATAAAGACCCACACCAATAATACAAATCATTGCAGGAACGCCCCAGATGAAATTGTTTATGGCAGCATTCACTGATTCAATAACAGATAACATTCTATAACCCTTCCCTTATTTAATTTTGTCTTTTCGGTCAGTACGTTTGTTTGTACAAAAAAGACGATTCTCCAAATTATAGCACATTTTCTGTCGAATGTATAAGAGAAAAGCTTTATAATTTTACTATGATAAAGAAAGGAAGTGAATAAAAGCTGCCAATCCTGTTGTCAAATATGTGATACACCTGTAGTAAAAATACTTATCTGTGGTCAGTATCATTTTCCGTATCGTCCAGGAATGTAAATATATATCCCCAGTATTTCTCCAGGATCTTGCCTCTGCTTCCATAGATCTCATGCTTTGTTCCGATCATATGGATATAATCGCAGGTGGTTTTTCCCTGACGGTTGATCTTTCCGGCAAAATTCTTCAGGGCACGGACAGACACTAGATCTTCGGTCTGGGCCTGGATGAGCAGCATTGGTGCCGTATACTTTTTCCAGCCGTAAAGACGCAGATACCAGCTCATCTCTGCGGAAGCCCAGAGCCAGCCGTAGGACGGAGACCAGGTCTGGAGTTCTTTGTGCTCTGCGCGGAGATTTTTGTAACGCTCATATCTTGGTTTTGATGTTGCGGAACTTGTCTCAAAAGAACCGCCGCCATCGTATGGTTTTTTGCCTGCTACGTATTCTTCATCTTTTCCCAGAATGCACTTCTCCAGAGCGATTCCGGTGGCTGCAGGCCACGGAACATTTCCGGTAAGAGGCCGGATCATCGGGGAGGAAAGAATTACTTTGTGAAACCAGTCCGGCTCCCAGACTGCCGCAATACCGCCAATAGCGCCTCCCATGGAATGGGCAAAAAGATCCATTGGCAGATCCGGGTGAGCTTTTTTTATGTAGCGGCATGCTTTCAGGAAATCACGGACATAACGTCTCCAGGTATCGATGTGTACCAGGAACGGATCTGCAGTAAGGCGGTAACTCCGGCCGTGACCACAGTGTTCCGGAATATACACGTGGTAGCCTTCTTTCAGAAAATAGTAAGCCACTTCATCGTATTTCGCTGCGGATTCTGTAAAACCGTGACTGATGACCACCACACCTTTTGGCGCATCAGACAGATACTGCAGCATGTGGATCTTACCTGTGATCCGTTTGTTTTCATTGCGAAATGGATAGTCTGCTCCCGGTACATATAGTTCCCTTTTCCGGGCTGACAGATATGGCTCTACGGTATTTTTCATGGTTTCTTCGTATTCGTTCTCATGTATGATCTGCATATTGATTAAAAACCTCCCTTACTTTTGGTGTATTGCTTTTTTCTCTGCGATTTATGTTTATCCTTTGTAAGATTTTTGAATGATCGTTGATTTCTGTCTTCTTACAGGATAACAGAATTCACTTCTTCCGGCAATGTTTTTTAGTCCATTTTGCTCTTTAATTTCTGTTAAAAAATACCCGGACATTTTCGCATGTACCGGGCATTTCTGTTATGATTTCTGTTGTGTCAAGCGGATATTCGCAATCCCGAAAAGGACTTCCCTGATTCGGTTAAAAGAATTTCACAATGTCTTCCACATCTTTACGTTTCGGGCGTGCAGGCTCCTCTGCTGCTTTTCCGATTGCAATCACTGCAACTACGGTCTCTGTTTCCGGAATGGAAAGGATCTCACGGAGCTTATCTCCTGTACGGAGTCCCATGATCACAGTTCCATAACCAAGCTCCCATGCTTTAAGAACCAGGTTCTCATTCTGAAGTCCCAGATCATAGCAGCCCCAGCCATTTCCAAGTTCATTATCCGGTGTACCGTCTTTCTGGAAACCGGAACGGTTCTGTACAAAAGTAGTAATGATCAGAGCCGCATTCTCTGCCTTGGGCTGGTTCATTTCCGGAAGGCATTCTTTGCTGATCTTCTCTACCATATCTTCAGATGTCACACAGTAATATCTTCCTGTCTGGGAGTTCTTCCAGCTTGGTGCTTCCTGTGCCGCCCTGATTATGGTAAGCAGCTCATCTTTTGTGATCTTTCCCTCCGGGCTGTATTTACGGATGGTTCTTCTCTCTTCGATCAGTTTCTGAAATTCCATATTGATCCTCCTCGTCTGGTGATGCAGAATTTGTGTAATCATTATTAAGTTCTGCGGTTATTGGTATGCTGATTTATATGTTCATATTTTTCATGAAATAATTTTAGCACAATACTGTGTTGAAATCAATTTGTACTGCGAACAACATATGTACTGTAAACATTGAACACTGCTGTTCGCAAAATCACAAGCTTTCTTCTCAGAATTCCAGCATCTGTCTGGAATCTGCACCATCTTTCTTAAAATCAGAATTCAGAAACTCAATCTTCTTCGGCTGCACCTTGATCAGGTTCATGGTATGCGGCATTTTTTTCAGCGCATCCAGCGGGATCTTCCGAAACTCTGCCGCTGCATTATACTCATCAGAAAACGGTGCCACAAGCTCTGCCTCTCCTGTCACCTGCATTCCCTTCAGTTTGCCAAAGCCCTCATATTTATCAAAAATGGCCAGACACACATTCTTATTCTTTTCCAGTGCGGCAAACTTCTCGCCGCCTTCGGAAAACATCCAGAATGCACCATGATGATACGTATACTCGATAGGTGTGCAGCGCACAAACTCTCCCGCACCCGTTGCCAGTGCACAGGTTTTATTTGCCAGAATATACTCTTCCACTGCTTTCTTCAGCTTCGCTTCATCCAGCTTTACACTTTCTGCGTCTTTTTTCTTCCAGTAGGATGCAGCCTCTTCATATTCTTCATGGGAAAGATCTGTTTTTTCCAGAATCTCCTCACATTCATCTTTATCCAGGCACAACGGAATTCCAGTTACACTGTTTACGTTAAACCCGCCGTACCAGGTTCCTGTTACCTCCAGGATATCTCCTACTTTATAGTCAGAAGAATACTCGTCATTTTTTTTGATTACTTTGATCTTTGCCATTTTTTTGCGCCTCCTGATCTTTCTATACAAACGGATTATAAAATCTTCCAAAACGGATGGTCACTGTAAGGCTGATAATAAGCAGCACAACACCCAGCCCCAAAGTAATGAAATCTCTTTTTACAAAAGGTCTCTTCATATACCAGCTTCGCTTCTTATTCTTTCCGAATCCGCGAAGCTCCATGGCGTTGGAGATCACATCGATCCGGTTCAGGCTGGTAAGAATCAGCGGCAGAAGAATATTTACAGAATTTTTCAGCCGGGCAAAAAAGTGCTCATTTTTTCCAAGCTCCACTCCTCTGGCCTGCTGCGCCTGACTGATGCTGTGATAATCCCTCTGGATATCCGGAATGTAGCGCAATGCGATCGCAACAGAATATCCAACTTTATAGGAAATGCCAATGCTGTTCAGACTGGCCGCAAATTCACTTGGATTGGTAGCAGAAATGAAAAGGATCGCTACCGGCAGCGCCACAAAATATTTCAGGGAAATATTCAGCATATAAAACAGCTGCTCCTGTGTCACATCATATCTCCAGAACAGATGACAGATGATATGTTTTGTCCCATACAAAGTCGTACCCTGATTCGGGTCAAACAGAAAAATAAACAGATTGTTCAGAAGCAGAAATACCAGCATAAAAATCATCATAAAGCGGACTTCTTTAAATTTGATCCTGCTGAGTTTAAATGCGGCAATACTCACCGCAAACAGCCCCAAAAGTACCCAGGTATTGTAGGTGATCATGCTGGCAAAGGTAAACAGCAGGAAAAAAGCAAGCTTGGTTGTACCGGTCAGCTTATGCACCACACTCTCCCGCGGCAGATAATTCAGTACTGTTTTAGCAGCCATGGCTACGCACCTCCCTGTCTTCCTTTATGAAACGTTCCACAAACGCTTCCGCCGGTGTGATATCCATATGGTTGGCCAGTGTGAACAGACTGGTCTCCTTCAAGGCCGCCTTCTGTATCAGCTCCGGATCACAGAGAACGGCTGCCGCACTTCTATCTGCAATCAGCTGTCCGTCTGCAAATACCAGTGCACGTGGTGTATATTCCAGCATCAGGTGCATGTCATGAGTGATCATTACAACCGTAACTCCCTGCTCATTTAAACCACGGAGAAATTCCATGATCTCTGTATAATGGTGGAAATCCTGGCCCGCGGTGGGCTCATCCAAAATGATCAGTTCCGGATTCTGCACAAGAACACTTGCAATTGTCACACGTTTTTTCTGCCCGAAACTTAAAGCAGATACCGGCCAGTTACGGAAGGGGTAAAGGCCGCAGATCTTTAAGGTTTCCTCCACTTTTTCCCGAATCTCTGCATCACTTTTTCCCATATTTTTAAGGCTTAATGCAACCTCATCGAAGATCATGGTCTTGGAGATCATCTGGTTGGGGTTCTGCATAACATACCCGATATACTTTGCTCTGTGACGAATATTTTCCTGAAGAAGATCTCTGCCGTCAAAAAGAATCTCACCGGAATCCGGCGTTTCAAAGCCGCACACAAGCTTGGAAAATGTGGATTTTCCGGCACCGTTTTTTCCGACGATGCTGACCATCTCGCCTTTCCCGATAGAAAGACTTACATTGCGAAGTGTCTGATGATCTTTTGTGTAACCAAAACTTAAATTCTTTACTTCCAGAAGAGGTGTTTTTTCTGCTTCTTTTTCTGCTGTCGGCTGAGCATGGAACCAGTTGTGGATCTTTGTTCTGTCTGATTCATTTATGATCACGGAATCCACATGGGAAGGTTTTTTCTCTGGAAGGATATCCACTCCTGCGTAGCGCATAGCTGTCAGATACAATGGCTCGCGGATTCCGTTTTCTCCCAGAAGCCCTGTGGAAAGCAGTTCATCCGGATGAAGATCTGCAAGGATTCCTCCGTCTTTCATAAGAATGATGCGGTCTACATTTCGCCACAGAACATCCTCGAGACGATGCTCGATGATCACTACAGTAGTATCCGTTTTTTCCTGGATCTCATCGATCAGCTCAATGGTCTGCTTGCCAGTGGCAGGATCAAGGTTCGCCAGCGGCTCATCAAAGAGAAGGATCTTTACCTGATCCACCATAACGCCTGCAAGACTTACTCTCTGCTTCTGACCACCGGAAAGCTCATGAGGTGCATAGTCCATGTGGTTCTCAATCCCTACCAGTTCTGCCGCATGGCGGGTGATCTCATGCATCTCATTCTGGGGCGTGCAGCTGTTTTCCAGGGCAAAAGCAATGTCTTCCCCCACTGTCAGGCCGATAAACTGTCCGTCCGGGTCCTGTAATACAGTACCAACATGGGCAGACAGCTCGAAAATGCTGCTTTTTGGCGCATCGACGCCGTCTACAGTCAGCTCTCCGGTACATTCACCCGGATTGGAAAATGGATTCAGTCCGTTGATGCAGCCGGCAAGAGTGCTTTTTCCACAACCGGAAGGTCCGGCAATGAGAACTCTCTCACCTGGATAAATGTCCAGATTGATCCCCATCAGTGTAGGACGTTTCTGGGCACGGTACTGAAACGTAAAATTTTTAAAAGAAATAACAGGAGATTTTTTCTCAGTCATGTATTATTACCTCAATAAATCAATAAAACTTTCATATATTAAGAGAAGAAAAGCCTTTTCATATGCCTTATAAGCACAATGAAAAGGCTTTTTGTCAAAGTTTTACTCCTGGTCCAGAGAACCTTTCTTTGCAATGGTCTTCGTATAAGCCAGGATCAGAAGTCCACCTACTACAGCTCCGGTAATTGTGTTGGAAACTGCTGCAAACGCACCCTGTGCAAATACTTTATTTGCAGGTTCTGCATAGATCAGAATGTCAAGTACAGGAGCCACAACGACCCATCCGATCACATGTGCAACCACATTTGCGATTACAAAAATCGTTACTTTTCCTTTACCGAACTCACCTTCCTGAACATTCAGCTTCTTCGCAAAAACACCGATTACCACACCTACAAACGCAGAAGTGATAACCCAGCTCCACCACGGGCTTCCGCCCCAGGACAGATCTACCAGTGTGTGACCGATGAATCCGATCAGTCCACCTGCAACCGGTCCGTACATTGCTGCCAGCAGAGCCAGTACTGCATACTGAAGGCTGATGTTCGTATTCGGTACCGGACTTGGGATTGCCACAAAACGTCCGAGCACGAAAAACAGAGCCGCACCAATACCGATGGCTACAACATTTTTAATGCCGTTATTGTTGTTCATAGTCTCTTCCTCCCTCAGTTTCTCACACTGTCTTCATCACAAGCCACAGTGCGGACTCGCCGTGCAGACACATGAGAATTTCTGCTTCATTTATGAAACACGCATAGTATACGACTTTTCTGAAGAAGTTGTCAATGGACAGACGCTTTGTCTTTACGATTTACCACATAAATTCCCACACAGACAAGGAACAGTGCGATCAGGCTTCCCAGATTAAATGCCTGGCGTACTTCTCCCAGGACCAGTGCAGACAAAATTACGCTGAACAGAGGATTTACAAAGCCAAAGATTGCAACCCTGGATACATCATTCCATGCAAGCAGCACTGACCACAGTGTATAAGCCACGGCAGAAACCATTGCAAGATAAAAAATAATTCCAATCCCGGCAGCATTTACCACTCCCAGATGTCCGCCCATTATTTTTCCGATAAGAAACAGAACAATTCCACCCATAGTAAACTGTGTTCCGCTGAGTATTACCGGTGACACTTTTCTGGAAAAAATATTGATCAGTACTGTAGACATTCCATAAGAAAACTGCGCGATCAGGATAAATCCTTCTCCCGTGAGTTTAAATCCTGCATCCAGGGAATTTCCCATCAGGTTGATCACAACAACGCCTGCAAAACCCAGGATACATCCGATCATCTTTCTTCCTGTCATACGCTCCTTACGGAAAATAAAACAGGATAACAGAATCGCGATAAAGTTTCCAAGGCCTGTGATGATCGCACCTTTTACTCCGGAAGTATGCGCCACTCCGATATAAAAGAAGAAATACTGACACACCGTCTGCGCCAGGCAAACCGGTACTGCATATTTCAGGATCGTCCGGTCCGGGATCATCACTTTCCGTTCACTGATGGACGCAAAGATCAGTACCAGAATCCCTGCCAGTGCAAAACGCACTCCCGCAAAAACGATCTGGCTTGCGGTATCTGCAGAATCCACCTGCATCAGACGATATCCTGTCTTGATCAGCGGGATCGCACTTCCCCAGAGAAGACAGCAGACACAGGCAAGTGCCGCCACCACCCAGGTTTTTGTCAACGTTGTTTTTGTTTGTTTCATTTGTTTATTCTCTCTTTCCCAAAACTTCTTCCATCTGACTTAAGATGGATTTTATTTCATTTATTGCACTGATACTGACGTCACGGAAATCAATCTTTTTCTCTTTTCCACGAAATTTCGCTTCATAAGTTCTGGCTTTCTCTTCATCTTTATCCTTATATCTGGCTTTTCCGATCAGCCAGGCACTGGAATCCGCATGGTCCGGATATTCCGTATTTCCCTGGATCAGAAAATCCTTCGAAGTTTCTGTCAGTGCTGTTTTCAGTTTTTCTGCTTTATTCAGAAATTCTTCGGTTACCTGTGGATAATGTTCTTTTATATAGAAGAGATTTTTGTGAATACAGGTGGCACTTTTTTCCATCAGTTTCCGTTCTTCCGGATTCTTAAAATTATCATATTCCCCTGGCTTCACTTCCCAGCCACGGATAGACTTACTCAGTTCCATCAGCCAGTACACATGTCGTGAAACATCTTCCGGGAACATGAAATAGGTAGAAAATTCATGATCGATCATCGGCGCAAGGCTGATAATCTCTCCCTCTTTATCACAGAGAAAAGCTACATTCTCATAATGATAATTCTGGTCTCCCTTCAGAACAGAGATCAGTACCTGCATAGCAAGCTGTTCTGCCAGATCTTCGTGTTTCTGGAAAAATTCCGATTCAAAGATGTCCCGATAATCGTAAAACATCTGGCAGTAGTTTACATAATTATCTATGTCAACTTTTTTATCCGGATATTTCCGGAAAAACTCCAGAAGATTCAGAAGGGACTCTCCCTCCTTATATGCCACAGGAACTGCGGTTCCATAATCGAGATATTTCTCATTTACCGCCTCATAACCCTCACAGATCGCCAGCTCATACTGTGGCGCAGGCATGAAATATTCATTAATGACCGTTGACCAGAATACCTCTGCATAAGCATATAGTGGTGTGGAAAATGGCTTGGATTTCGTCAGTGGTTTAAAGATCATATTCCCTGGAAATATGGGGAAATGCTTTTCCCCGCTTACCACACCTACGGCTTCCGCTTTAAGGTTTCCGATGCGGTCTTTGTATTGATAATGTGTAACTTTATAACACATAGCAGTCATATCGTATTGCTTTCCCCTTCAATGTATAAGATGGTTCCCGGCCGGCAAGGCATTCACTTTTCAGCGGACGTTTGACGATGATCTTATCTGGATTCGCCTTGATCGCTGCATCAAAAAGATCCGTTTCCTCAGAGCAAGGTGGTTCCAGTTTCTGGATCAGCTGAAGTTTCTTATTGATCAGGCTGGATTTCTGCCTTGCCGGGAACATAGGGTCCAGATAGATCACGTCCACCGGATCAAGAAGTTTTGACATACATTCCACACTGTTTCCTTCGATCACTTTCATACGACTGGCAATGTCTTTCAGATCTATATTTTTCTTCGCACGGCGAATGGCATCTTTCAGAAGAGCTGCAATCACCGGATTCTGCTCATACAAAGTCACCTCATATCCCTGAGCTGCCAGAAGAAAAGCATCTTCTCCCATTCCGGCTGTGGCATCAATGGCCTTCCTGCCCTCTTTATCAGACTTGGCAGCTTTCACCAGCATCTCATGCTGCAGCCGTCCATTGGTCACTCTGTGCAGCATAGACTCTACGAAATTACCCTGATAGGTCAAACCAAATCCCGACAGAGATACCCCTTTAGAATCAAACCGGACAGTAAGATAATCCCCCGGCTTATCCTGAATCGGCGCATCCGTCCTCCTGGCAAAAGACTCTGCCTGATCCCTTTGTCCACCCTTTCCAAGGCAGACTACGATTTTATTGTTCATTTTTGTTGTTCTCACTTCCATGGTTGTTTGTGGTAATCCTGAAGATATAAGTATAACATAGTATTACCAAAACATCGTATCATTTTTTTGAGAATGTCACATCATTTCTTAATGTTCCTCTTCCATCATTGCTTCAATCCATGCCTTTTTTGCATCCAATGCATTTGCTACCGCAATTTCAACAGTTTCACCGCAGGTAATGCACCCTGGCAAATCAGGATAAAAAGCCACAAATCCTCCCTCTTCCTTATCTTCTATAATTTCCATACGATAGGGCATTTCCATATAATCATTCATCGTTTTCATTTTTATTCTCGGTCTCACTTTCGACTATTTGTCTTACCAGCTGGTAGATCGCTATTCCGTCTTTTCGGCCATTTCAACTCACAGCCTCTCAAGGAAGCTGACATAAAAAGAAAGTAAAAATCCTATATACAACGTTTTCTTTTTTCACTCTTGTAATATCTGATCTTTTCGTTTATAATAACCATTGGTTAGTATTGTTCTATATATTATCATAACCGTTGGTTAATATCAAGAGGTGAATTTTATGAATTTTTGTCCGGAAAGGCTGATCCAGCTTCGAACGTCCCTGAATATCAATAAAGCAGAAGCCGCACGCCAGCTGAATATTTCGGCTATGGCATACGGCCGTTACGAACGTGGAGAGCGTGAGCCCTCCTACCAATCTGCATGTTTTATCGCACAGACTTTTCATTGTAATGTAGATTTTTTATATGGAATATCTGACCAGATGGAAGCCGATCAGATCATCATCTCCCGTTCCGAATCACCGGAACTGTATGAACTGGTACAGACGATGCAGACAGACCAGGAACTGAGAAGCAGGATTTTTACTTATGTCAGGGAACTTTCATACAAAAAAACTGAGGAACTGTCCTGTAAATAGAACGGTTCCTCTGATATATTTTTCTTATATAGGGAAAATATCCATTATAAATATAGAAAATAACTCCCTTCTTCTGCCTGATTTATTCCCAGTCACTTCTCCGTTTTTTGTAGTCCTCATCAATCTGCCTTTTCCAGCTTTCATCAATACGCGCATCATTTCTGAATACAGAAATCGCTTCTCCGATCACCTGGTAATTCAGCATAGTTCCTCTGCTGTCACAATTATAATTTACCGCTCTGTCTTCACTGATGCCAAATCTTCCTGCCGTTTGTACCGCATCTATGTTTGCTCCCAGAAAAAGGAACTCCCAGCCATATCTGGATTTCTGACGCTCGATCATTCCTTTCACCTTTTTGGCACTGTAATAACGACTGGCATTTTCTTCCCCGTCTGTTATGATAACAAATAATGTACGCTCCGGCACATCCTCCATTCTGGCATATTTATGTACATTTCCAATATGATGGATTGCCCCTCCGACAGCATCCAGAAGTGCAGTACATCCTCCCACAAAATACTCTTTTTCTGTTAAGGGCCTGATCTTCTCTAAATCTACCCTGTCATGAAGAACTTCTGCCGTATTATCAAAAAGCACCGTAGAAACCAACACAGAACCTTTTTCTTTTTTCTGCTTTTCGATCATGGAATTAAATCCCCCAACCGTATCTCTCTCAAGTCCTGCCATAGAACCGCTTCTGTCAAGGATAAATACAATTTCTGTCGTCTCTTCCCTCTCGCACTCCCTGCCAAGTTCCCTATCAAACTGGTTAAGGACTTTTCTCATATTGCCCGGAATTCTCTTCCTGCATTCTTCCCGCAGCTCCTCCGGCACTCCATAAAAAGCTTCTGCAATACTACCCGCAATAGCCGCCAGAGTATCTGTATCACCACCAATAGAAACTGCATTTCTCACAGTATCTTCGAAATCCCCTGCTTCCAGAAAAGCAATGATCGCTTCCGGTACTGTTTCCTGACAACTTTCCACATGATGATAAAATGGCCTGATCTCATCCAACGTTCTGTTCAGATTGTAATGAAATTCTCCTGTTACATATTCCCGGATCTCTTCCTTTGACTTTCCATTTCGGGCAAGAAAAATACAGCTGGCCGTTGCCTCAGCACCTTTAATTCCTTCCGGATGATTATGTGTCACCTTTGCTGTTGCCCTTGCTGCTGCCCGGGTCTGTTCCAGATCCGGATATAACCATCCTGCTGCCGACACACGCATCGCAGAACCATTTCCATAGCTTCCATAAGGTTCCGGATGATCCGCCATAAGCCACTGACGAAATCTTCCGCCATACCCTGCTCTTGGATATCGTCTTCCCCATTTACGCATCTGATTCTGAACAGCATTTTCAATTGTTTCTTCATCCGCATTTATTCCGGTTTCCATTAAAGCTTCTGCCACCGCGATTGTCATTACAGAATCATCTGTAAAACGACATCCCCATGAAAACAGTTCAAAATCTTTTGTCTTATCGCCTCTGTCAAATTCAAATGGACTTCCAATAATATCTCCTAAAATCGCACCGTACATATATGCCTCCTGTCCCCGGAACCAATCCGGTAATCTTGTTTTTTTATTGTGATTTTATAATACACGGGTTTTATACCAGTATGGTCGCTGAACCGGCGACATTTTTATAAGATAGGAATAAAATATCCATTTGCACTCCACTTTGCTGCATTCAGACTCCCAGTATTTCATTTGTGTATTTAAACAAAACCGTATTCAACTGCATGATATCATACTGTCTGTCTATAAGCGCTTTCTGCACGATCAGATCCACCTTACTGCTTGGGCTGAATGCCCAGTCTGCTCTCGCCAGAAGATCTTTTGCCTGTTCCAGATTTAATTTCAGCGCAATACACAATGCCATAACTGTTTTTTTCTTCGGATGATAATGGCTGTCACACTGGATTTTTGAAAAATGCTTCCTGTCAAGATTGGCCGCTTTCCACACATCCTTATTATCCATTCCCGATCTTTCTATCAGCTCGAACAGTTTTTCATGAAAACTCGGTCCGATCTGATTCAACTGCTCCTCCAGGGACATCGCTCCCCATCCCAATGCTTCATTGGAAAAAGATGCCTCATAAAAATTTTCTTCTGGAAATCGATCCGCAGGATAACCGTTTCGATTCTCATACTCTGATCTTCTGTCCCGGCGAAATGGTTGAGAATATTCTGCCGCATAATTTTGATTCACATAATTTTCATCAATGTAAGAATCTACAACATCTACAATCTGACTGGAAAGCTGAAATGATTCTTTGTCAAATACCGCAAGAATGATATTCATCTCATGCTCAGCAAGAAATTTACTGAATGTAGAAACTGCGATCTCAAGAGCCATATCTTTCGGAAATCCATACACACCCGTTGCGATCAGCGGAAACGCGATACTTTCACAATTCAGCTCTGCTGCTTTTTTCAGAGATTTCCAGTAACAACTTTCCAGTATTTCAAATTCATGAGATTTCCCCCCCTTCCATACAGGCCCAACGGTATGGATGATATACTTTGCGGAAAGATTATACGCATCCGTTACCGCAATCTCTCCCCGACGGATTTTTCCAATCTTCCACCTTGCCCGAAGTAACTGTGATTTTCCTGCCGCCTTATAAATCGCATAATCCGTGCCACTGCCGTAAACTGGATTGGGATTCGCCGTATTTACAATGATATCCGCTGTAATTTTTGTGATGTCATTCTGTATGATCTTAAATGGCATAGCATACCTTCTTTCTGTTATTCACGTTTATGAATATAATATTTCCTGGACTAATTATCTCTTTTCTTATCATACCATAAACCGATATTTCAGCGATATCTATTTTTCTTCCGTAGTGTGCTCCTGCCCCAAGAGCTTTTTTATGTCACTGGAATATTATGAAGAAATTTCCCATAACCAAAAAGCTGAACCAGATTTTACATCTGATCCAGCCATAATAATTCTATATATTTCACGATCTCAAAATCCGGTCCTTACGCAGACTCACACAGGAACAACTGTACTTCCCAACCAGAATCAGGTACATCACGCCAACCACCAGGATTGCCATGATACCTGTTTTGAAAAACAGATGGGATAACATTGTAACGATCAGCAACAGCCCGATGGCTTTGCTCATAAAAATATAAGTCTTGTAAGAACTCTGATAGATAACTTCCTTCTCCGCCTCATCGCAGCTCTCCACCCACTGCTGATGGAATTTTCTGGAGGAAACATCTCCTCTTTTTTCCGGATGCACTGTCTGAAGCAGCTTGATATATCTGGCCTGCATGATTCCATTATAAAAGAAACAAGCTACAAACAGCCCACAGGCAATGAGAATATTAATCGCATTTTTATTACTGGATTCGATATATCCTATCTGGTATCCATTTGCAAGAAGAAAAATGCAGAGTACCTGTGAAACAGCATTGACACACTGCAGAATGGCTCCATATTTTTCCTCCTGATAGCTGACAAGATCTGCTTCCTCATCTTCCGCTGTAGCTATTCTGTCACAAACCGTTTTCAGTTTCCACAGGCAAAATTCTCCAGCCAGAATGGAAACAATATTTACTATCAGCAAACCCGGAACCAATATACTCTGAACCATCTTAGTCCACGTTGTCAGAAATGCTTCCAGATCTCCATGAAAATAATACATAAAAACACCGAAAAAGCCTCCAAGCACACCTCCAAACACCATTGCCAGAAGCATTTTCACACTGAATTTTTTAACACTTTTTGTCTTATTCTCCTGTTTCATCTTCATCCTCCTCATACATGAAAATGTCCTCTACACTTACCTGAAAGATCCTGGCGATCTTAAGCGCCAGTGTTACAGACGGTGAATAATCGCCTCTCTCAATCAGGCTGATCGTCTGCCTGGACACCCCGGCCAACTTCCCCAGCTCAGTCTGATTAATCCCCTTGCTGGAACGATATTCTTTTAGACGATTTAACAGTGGCAATTCAGGCCCTCCTTTTGCTGTTTATTTTGACAAGTTTTCTTGTCATTTCATGGTTTTATCTTAGCATTGACAACTTTACTTGTCAATATGTTTTTGACAAATATTGTTGTCATTTTTTGAGAACGAAAATAGTTTTATACATTTAATTCACAATTTCACGAGAAGGTAGCCGGCTGAAATACAGGCTATTTCAACTCACAGCCTCACAAGGAGGCTGACATGTAGTGGCTATGGTGACAATTATTATGAGGATCTCTTGATCGTTATTCTTGTTCCAGCGGGAAGCTCGGCAACGCTTCCAGCAGCTTTAAGGAAATGTGCTGCCGCATATCCTCGTCAATGACTTTTTTCACTTTGCCGCCCGGCTGCCTGATCTCCACCGTGGAAAGCTCGTCGATGTAGTCCGCATAGTGGGCCAGCACCTTTTCTGTGGCCCACTTCTCACCGGCAACGGCGGCTTTGATTGTTTCATAGTCCAGCAGCTTTTCTTGTCCGTCCATCCTGATACCCCCGTCAGATTGATTTTTTCCATGATACCATATCTGGGAGTATGGAGCCAAAGAAACCGGCGATTTTCTGCTGGTAAATTCTACGCATTTAGAGCGGCACTATGGCGGGGATAGGATAAAACACTCACATACCCCGCCGACTATGCGGGAAAAACCTTGAAATATAGGGCTTTTTAAGGCCCTAAATGCGTAGGTTGGTGCTTTGTTGCGATATGCTCCACGGTTACGGTGTATTGTTCATATTCTGTTTTCGGGAATCTTTATGAAATCTTCAAAATTGCCCGGTATGCTATCCGTAAAATCAAAGAAAGGACTTGATTATATGGATATGATTTTGAAAACGACTGACCTCTGCAAAAATTTCAAGGGGCAAATGGCGGTAAACAATGTGTCACTGAACATCCGGCGCAACTCGGTTTATGGTCTGCTGGGGCCGAATGGGGCTGGCAAATCCACGATCTTAAAAATGCTCACCGGCATTTTGCGCCCCACATCGGGAAGCATCGAGTTTGACGGCCACCCGTGGAAGCGGAATGATCTGGAGCATATCGGTGCTTTGATTGAGATGCCCCCGCTTTACGAAAATCTGACTGCATACGAAAATCTCAAAGTCAGAACTACATTGCTCGGCCTGGACGATGCACGAATTAACGAGGTATTGCAAATTGTCCAGCTCACGAATACCGGCAAGAAACGGGCCGGGCAGTTTTCTCTTGGTATGAAGCAGCGGCTTGGTATTGCTATTGCATTGCTGAACAGTCCCCAGCTTTTGATTCTGGATGAACCGACTAACGGCCTTGACCCTTTAGGGATTGAGGAACTTCGAGAGTTAATTCGCTCTTTTCCCTGCAAAGGGATTACAGTTATTTTGTCCAGCCATATTCTGTCAGAAGTCCAGCAGATTGCAGATCATGTGGGTATCATTGCTGGCGGCGTCCTTGGATATGAGGGAGAGCTTCGCGCCGGTGAAGATTTGGAACAACTCTTTATGAATGTTATTCGCAGAAATGGTAAGGAGGGATATTAAATGGAGATGGCATATATTCAGGCAGAGAACCTAAAGCATAAGAGAACTTTCACAAAAACGCTGATCGTTCTGGCCCCGTTTGTAACTGCGCTTATGAACTTTTTTGCCCCTCTTTGGTTCCAGCTCAATTCTTATAATTGGTGGTATATCCTGCTTTATCCTGGATTCCTTACGCTCACCTGTGCCTTGATTGAACAGCGGGATAATGGCAAACTAAAATATCGTGCCGTTGCTTCATTGCCTGTTTCGCAGAACAAAGTCTGGAAAGCAAAAATTGGAGTGGCCGGTATTTACTCCTGTGTGGGGAATTTCATTTTCCTGGCGCTAAATCTGTTGGGCGGTTTTGCAATATTAGTTATCAACGAAATTCCCCTGACAATCGGAATTTGGCAGGCTGCGGCCGGAACAGCTTGTATTGTCATTGCAAGCCTATGGGAAGTTCCGCTGTGCTTATGGTTATCAAAAAAAGTTGGTATCTTTGTCACGGTTATTCTTAATGCCGGACTTGGAAGCGTTTTAGGGATTTTCACGGCTACAACCTCTTTGTGGATGATCTGCCCGTATAGCTGGGTGCCGCATCTTATGATTTCCGTGTTAGGTATTTTGCCTAATGGTGAGCCGGTTGCAGATCAGAGTACGGCAATGGCATTTTGGATGATTATACTTGTATTGGTCATTTCGCTGGCCTGGTTTGCGGCGCTGTCATTTTTAACTGCAAGATGGTTTGAGAAAAAGGAGGTGGGGTAACTATGGTATCTGTGGTTCGCTGCTGGAAAGCAGAATATCAGAAGTGTAAACATAGCATTTTGCTCTATATGCACAGCATGATTCCGATTATATGTGCGGCGATTTTTGCGGGTTACTATCATATATCCAGATGGGAACTGGCAACCAAAATCAGTGCCTATCTGGAAGTGCTGGCCGTTGCGTTCCCGTTTCTGATCGGCATTATTGTGGGCCTGGTTGTTCAGATCGAAAATCAGGCCGGGCATTATCAGCTTTTGTTGGGAACAATCCCATCTCGCATGGCAACGTATATTGGTAAACTTGGTTTTCTGATGATCTGTGCTTTTGGCGCAACATTTTTAGCGTTAGGAACATTCGCTGCACTATATAGGGATGCTCCGGCAAGCCTTTACCTGAAAGCAGGGATTCTATTGTTGATTACCATGCTTCCCATTTATCTGATTCATTTGTTTGTGGGAATGAGCTTCGGAAAAGGTGCATCTATGGGATTGGGAATTGCAGGGAGTTTAATAGCTGCCCTTATGATAACAGGGCTTGGTGACGCTACATGGAAATATATTCCCTGGGCCTGGGGCGTTCGTGCTATGGATTACACTGTGCTTGCATGGGATAGCCCCCAACTGTATGCACAGGTAAAAACCGATTTTTTCAGCGGTATGATTATTTCTGTATGCTGCACTGTTTGTCTGCTGATTGCCAGTTTGGTTTGGTTTCATGGTTGGGAGGGAGGTAAAAACAGTGAATAAAAAGTGCCTGTTTGCCGTGGTAATTGTGCTTGTAAGTCTTATATGCTTATCGGCCTGCGGTGCGCTCCGCGATACCGCCGATAAAAATAAGGCGTTAAATGAATCTCTGCCGTATTATGAGCTGAACGCCGCAAACTATGATGAAATTTCATATAACGGCCTGACATATACCATAACGGATGAATGTCTTGAAATGTCAGAACTGCAAGAAGAAATCGGGCAGGTATCGAAACGCTTCAAAAATGTGGCGGGGGAAGATTTCAGTTTCGGCTACGTTTACAGTATTGTGGATGTGGATATAAGCAATGCCGTAGCTGTAAATATCAACAATGAATATCGGAAAGCTGACATTAAAAATAATGATGAGTAACCTCGACAATGTGGTATAATGGGGCGGGAGGCGATTTTTTGACCCACTTACTTGTAGTTGACGATGAAGTTTCTATCTTGGAATTGATTAAGAACAGTTTGGGGAAAGATGGATATTTGATAACAGTCTGTCAAAATGCGGATGATGTAGACATCAAAAAGCTGCATTTCTATGACCTCATTCTTTTGGATGTGATGATGCCTGGCACAGACGGGTTTGAGTTTTGCAAACAGATCAGGAATATGGTAGACTGCCCGATTCTCTTTCTGACCGCAAAGACATTAGAGGAAGATATATTGTTTGGATTGGGCATCGGTGCGGATGATTATATTACGAAACCTTTTCGTATTCAGGAGCTTCGCGCCCGTGTCGCGGCACATTTACGCAGAGAAAAAAGGGAGCATCACAGCACACTTTCATTTGAGCCTGATATAAGATTTGACCTTTCCGCAAAGGTACTGTATGTTTCAGAACAGCCGGTTCCCCTTACCAAAAGCGAGTATTCAATCTGTGAATACCTTGCGAAAAACCGGGGACAGGTTTTTACAAAAGAACAAATCTATGAAGCCGTTTTCGGGTTTGATGGAATAGGCGATAACTCTACGATCTCAACGCATATAAAAAATATTCGTGCGAAATTGGAGCATTTCAAAATAAGTCCGATCAGCACCGTATGGGGGATAGGATATAAATGGGAGTGAAAAAGAAACCTACATTGAAAATATTGTTTCGCCAGTTTGCTATCTCCCTCATTGTCATGCTGGTAGCGGCAATTATTGTCCCTTCTGGTTTGGAGGGACTTGCTGTAAATGCTGGATTAGCTACAAGAGCAAATCTAAGTGAATTGCAGGTAAAAGAGATCATTCCAACGCTGACGATTGCCCCGGATATTACAAAGGTTGTGATTCCACAGGGATGCGGCTACTTAATTCTGGACAAGAACTTTAATGAGCTTTACAGCAATATGGACGATGATGAAAAAGAAATTGCCCTGCTGTACGCAAAGGGAGAATATATTGAATATGCTACGGGGAGGCAGTTTGCACTTGTTGTCCGGGAAAACGAATTTTGCGTTTTAAGGTATTATATTGGTTCTCAATTTACAGTGTCATGGCTACCGGAATATTTTCCATCTCCTGACACGCTTGTGTTTATCCTGATGGCTGTAAATTCGCTGCTGGTCATTATCATACTGACCGCCAGATTTGCTAAGAACCTGCGTACACAACTGACCCCGCTTTTTGAAGCAACTGCGGAGGTTTCAAAGCAAAACCTTGATTTTGAAGTAGGACACGCCAAAATCAAAGAGTTTGAAGATGTCCTTGCATCTTTTTCAGATATGAAAGATAATCTGAAAATTTCGTTAGAACGGCAATGGAAAACCGAACAGACACAGAAAGAGCAAATCGCCGCGCTTGCCCATGATTTGAAAACGCCTCTGACGGTTATTCAAGGAAATGCTGATTTACTCACAGAAACAAATCTTGATGATGAGCAACGATTATACGCTGGTTACGTCGTGGAAAGCTCCGGCCAGATGCAGTCATATATTCAAACCCTGATTGATATATCACGGGCGGCGGTTGGTTATCAGCTCCATATTGAAAGTATAGACTTGCCAGCGTTCATGCAGCACTTGTTCGGTTATATGGAATCACTATGCCGGACAAAAGAAATCCGGCTGCAAATGAATACTGTTTCACTCCCTCAAATGCTGAAATTTGATAGGGTGCTGATAGAACGTGCTATTATGAATGTTATCAGTAATGGGCTGGACTACTCCCCGCAAGGCGGAACGCTTTATGTGGATGTTCAGAGTAACAACGGTTTCGTGGAAATTTCAGTCACAGACGAGGGAACGGGATTTTCTAAAGAGGCATTATGCCACGCACAGGAACGGTTCTATATGGGCGATCAAAGCCGCAATTCAAAGTTACACTTTGGTATGGGTCTATATATTACAAATTCGATTATGGAACAACATAATGGTCAGCTTATTTTAGAAAATTCAAAAGAAACCGGCGGCGCAAAGGTTACTATGAAACTTCCTTGCTGATTTTCCGATAGTGTAATGGACGTCTTTTATGTCCGTCCATTTTTCAAATCTTTATGGAATCTTCAAAAATTCCTCTTATCATGTATCTAAAGAAAAAACATCTGCCCAGCGGCAGAAAAGAAAAAAACCGCTGCTGGGCAGACCCATTTTCACGCTTAATTTATATTCACTGGTGGCGGTTTTGAGAAATCAAGGCCGCTGCTTTCTTTCTGTCATTCCCAGCAGTTAAAGGCATGGCGGCCCACGGGAGGACGCCGCCATGCTGTTTTACTATCATTATAATCTAATCCACTTCTACCGCTTAAAAAAAGCCTTGCCCCGCCACGGGAATATTCCGGCTATGAGTATGAACTATACCATGTAAGAAAACAACAAAACGCTTCAAATCGTCGCCCGGTAGGTTTACGACCTGCCGGGCGATTTTTGTCGATTTTCGCGGATTCTCATTTCCGGCAAAAAATCAGATGGAAAAGGAGGCGGTCAGCAGACCAGGGCCAGCATAGGCCCCTGACAACGGACAGGATCATCCTGCTCACTCCCCACGGAAAGGGGGTGAGAAGATGAAAGTTACCCCTGATGATTACGGGAGGCGCTGCCAGTTTGACCATTTTTGCAAGCTGGTACTGTACCATGAAGCCGTTGACTACTTCCGGGAAAGGAAGCGTCAGCGTGGCTGGGAAACATCCTTTGAAACGCTGCCGCTTTCGGAACTGGACACGCTATGCACGATAGATCAGTACCCCAGCGACAGTTTTATATTTCCGGCCTATGGCTGTGAGCTTCAGATCAGCGACGGGCTGGTGGCCGCTGCCTTTGCCAGCTTGCCCCAGCCGGGACAAAGCATCTTGATACTGCATTGTGTCCTGGAACTGACGGACGGCGAGATCGGCGCGGTGGTGGGAATGTCCCGCAGCGCCGTCCAGCGGCACAGGACTAAGACGCTGGAAACCATGAGAACAAGACTGACGGGAGGTATTGCAGAATGAAGCAGTTCTTGCTTTCCAGATCGGCATTCATTCTTTCCAACACCCGGTAAGCAAACGAAACTGATAATCCAAAGAGTTCTGCAATGTCTTCTACTGATAAATACATTTTTCTCTTACGCATGAAACCATTCCTTTCCCTCTTCCTGTGGAATCTCACAGGTATCTTCTACCCCGTAGAAACGCCTCACAAAATACTTTGTCGGAACTTTTCCTCTAAGCGTCAAATATCCCTGTTCTTCCAGCTCCTTATTCAGATTGCCAATGATCTCATAAGCCGATGTCTGTTTCACCTCCAGAAGTTCACATATATCAGCTGCCTTTAAAAATAATTTGTTCTGCATAATCAGTACCTCCTGTATTTTGAATATTTATCTCTTCATATACTCTGTACTGGCCGATGCAAAATCGGACATCATTTTCCGAAATTTAGCAAATTATTTTAATTTTACAGTTTCCATATGTGTTATCGCTGAACCATGGAGTTAATATCATTGAAAAAGGGTATAAAAAAACAGTCTGCCCTGACGGAAAATATTTCCATCAAAACAAACTGTTCTTCATATTCACACTAATTATATTTTCTGAGCATAGTTACTTTTGCGAAAATCTCAGATAACTCCGGAAAGAAAACAAAGAAAAAAAAGATTTTTTAACTCCATTTGCACTCCACCGGAACATCCAGACAGCCCGCAAAACCTTTATTTATGGGCTTTTTCGCAATTTAGTCCGCTACTCAAACTCGGCAAATCCAAAGATGTTCTTAAATATATTTGTTTAAGTTTTGTATCTTTTTCGCCGGTATTTTATTTCTGTTGCATATATTATTTTGGCTCACTGATTTTCTGTTGCCAATTTGTTGCCAGCTATATGTTAATAAATCACATCCTTTAATACAAACACACTTTACAAAATTCTTTTCCAAATTCACTTAGTTCATACATACTTTTCTTTTCCACAATATTGATTTTCTCATTTTCTTCTATATGCGGAAAATATGGCTGATGTTTCAATTCTTCATAATACTTTTCATCTACCAAAAATCGCTCGTAATATACCTCAACAATTCCCAACCTATGTAAATTATCTAAATATTCCGGAAACTTTTGTGGATATTGGCAATCAGCTTTATAACATATATCACTAAAATATGGCAATATATCACTCTCACCAGCACCATTATCCAATTTGACTCTAATCTTTATCATCGGTTGTTTATCGTCCTGGTATAAGTACTTAATCATTTTCCCTTCATCTGGGGATAATTGTTTTATTATGTCTACAAACGCTGGATGGGCATCAATAGAATCCGCATTCATAGCTGCCCCTAATAAGTTAGTAAACATCTCTCTTAATTCTTCTTTATGCGAAGTATATCTCATTGCCTCAACTACTGGAACTGCAATCATAGGATCTGGAGAAATAATCTTTTCTTTTTCTATTTTTCTTTTTTCAAAATATTCAGGTATCGCAACATCTAAGTAATCTGCGATTTTATCATACCCCCATACTAATGCAGATATTGGTGCTAACGCTAATTTAGTTACCCCTTGCAATCCCTGTCCTACTGTACTTAACGCAGGATGTGCCAAATCATTATATATATCCTTAACTGGTAATTGCTTTGCTATTTCTCCACCAAATGTTTCTTTTTTATCCATATCGCAGATTTCTCCTTCTTTATCAATTACAGTCATGGTAACAATACATCTATAAAATTGTACTATAAAAAATCATTCAGTCACCTATGAATATCTATCACATAAAATCAATTTATGCTATTCACTTTTCATATATGTTGTCCTGACATACCGATTTTTATTTTCATACATTGACACTCCATTATAACTGCATTAAAAACTTTCACAATCATTATTTTGAATACACTGCATCATTTCTGGAAAGAAGATACACACAGTATTGATTCATGCTGATTCCTTCTCTCTGAGAATGTTCTGCCAGTGATCTGTGCAAGCTTCGTGGAATTCTCAATTTAAACTGTCCGGAATAATCTTCCAAACTGTCTGGTTTATGAATCTCTACACCGTCTTCCAATGCAGCTTCAATCCATGCTTTTTTTGCATCCAATGCATTTGCTACCGCACTCTCCACTGTCTCACCACAAGTAATACAACCAGGCAAATCCGGATAAGAAACTACAAATCCGCCTTCATCTTTATCTTCCACGATTTCCATACGATAGGACATTGCCATATAATCATTCAGCGTCTTCATCATTCTTCGCCTCACTTTCTACAATCTGCCTTACCATTTCTACATATACTTTCTTGATTGGTTCATGCTTTGGTATTGTAATTGGCATACACCCTTGCTTTCTGAAAGTGTAATGACTGCTTCCACTTCTTGGTGCATTCATTTCATATCCGTAGCTTTCCAATACCTTCCGTAACTCATCAAACCGGAGGTCTTTCGATAAATTGCATATACGTGTTATCAGTTTATCCCATTTTGACATTTGTTATACCTCCTATCTATATTATATGTGGTGTCGTATATGGTGTCAATATTTTATTGTCTATTCCAAAATATTTCATTTGCTCGCATAAAATAATATAAAACATACCTATGTCAATGTTTCTTTGAGCTATCAACATTCTGTTCTAATTTGTTACTTCTGTTTTCCACTCATCTTCTGACAACTCCATTACATTGACCAACTGTTTGCAGAAATTATATATATGACTTGCACTTAAATTTGATTCATAATAATATTCATTGCACAACTCTTTAGGTCTTCTAAAAATTTTTGCATTTTTTCCAACGAGCGATGGATAATCCGTTTCTATGTTTTCAAGCTTATCCGGGGCTAAATCAGATACAACTTTCAATGTATACATTAAAACATCTGCCCATGTCTTTACATTAAATTCTTGTCCAAGAACTACTAACGAATAAGGTTTTGTTCCAGTTACACTTGACAGATCGCTACTATTGATTGTTTCACCAAAATATGGATATATTTTCATCAATTTACTTGCAAGAATACCTGCTCTTTGTTTTATTTCTATATCGCTCCATTTTTCAACCGTTGAAAAATACTTATTCATCTCTAAATGAGATTCATTGTATATTTCACGCTTTCTTTTAAAACTATCATTTGACAATTCTGAATTATACGCCGTAAGCGTTAAATTTCCCAGCGTGTTTAAGTATAATTCATGGGTTTGTTCACAATCATCACCTAAATGTATTTTCCATTCGTCAGAAAGTGTTTGTGGCATAACATGCTCTATTGTCATATTATCTAAGCTGCTTATTTCTTTATGTTTAAAAGATTGTTCTATCCGTTCTAATATAATTTTAGTTTTCTTTACTCGATCACCATTCCCATAAAGTTTTGCAGTCTTTAAACATTCCCTAAAATCATAGTCCTTAGGATAATTTTTCGCCTGTAATGCTTTTTTTAATTTTAATAAATATGAATCCTCTTCAATTTTTTGCATTTGGGAAAAAATCGGTGGGAATATTTTATTCAATTGATTAGATGGAACGCCACATACAAATCTTCTTATAATGTAATTTTCAATAACAAATAACATCTGTACCAGTTCTTTCGCTTCAATTATCTTTTGTTTATACAGACTATATAAATTCAGCAATAATGGATACGATGTTGAAATATCTAATTCCTTTAAAACTATCAATTCATTTCTTATTTCTATATTATCTTCTTTTTCTGGATGTAAAAAAATATCATACATTTCTGAATATATGCATAGCCTTTCCAGATATTCTTCTGCACCTTCATTATCAATCTGTTCTTTTAAAACATTATAGACGTCACCCGTATTAATATACTCACCTCCCATCATTAAATAATGCCGTACAAATTCAGGAATTGACTCACCTAATCGATCTTGCATAGGTTTCCATTTTTCTCTGTATACTTCCTCTTGCTTTTCTATATGTATGCTCATAAAAACATAATTTCGAATTAAATCCGCAACCGATAAAGGTTTTCCTTTATGATTCAAACTCTCAAAAACAAGATATGGATTGTCTGATGAGTCTAATACAATACTTACTATAGATAGCTTTGTTGTAATTATATTTTTCATACGATCCAAATCAATATTTAATGCCAATTTTTTTCTAAAAAAATTATATGCATTCCACATTTCATGTTCAATTTTCACTTCCGGATTTGAACTAATGCTTTTAAAAACGTCTCGGTCAATTTGCGTTGGTAAAATTTTATAATAATCATTTCCCTTTTTATATGGATTTACCAAATATATATTCTTAATTTCTTCATATTTTTCTATTTGTCCACTTTCTTTATACAAATCACCCATTGCCATTAAAATTAAATATAATCTATAAATGAGCAAATCCAAAATATTGCACAAAAGAAAGACACCCTCTGTAGAAGGATGTATAATTGAAGTACCAACAAA